>PMBA01000066.1:0-243 GCA_003152795.1 Acidobacteriaceae bacterium
GTATCTGGAAGAAGGGCACGCTCGGGGAAAAGTAGTCATCACTGTCGAATAACAACAAGAGGCAAGAGCGCGATCGTTGAAGGTGTCTTCTTGGCTGTTGCAACCAGCCTGATAACAACAGTTAACTTCTGATTGCCCGCCATCCGCCCAGAATCGTTGGCTAGCATTCATGGAACTGCCTGTTTGCGCCAATAATTCGGTGAATGGTGAGCGACGCGGAATGACTATTTTCTGCCAACTGTG
>PMBA01000066.1:248-2749 GCA_003152795.1 Acidobacteriaceae bacterium
AGCGCCCGCAAGTTTAGGCGCAGCTCCCGACAAGAGCGGGAGCTGCGTTGCAAATGCGGCGCGCGTCAAACGTGGAGGTCCGTGCCGCGCGGTCCGAAAGCGTTAGTGGTTGCCGACAGGCTACTGGAGCCAAGGCGTCCAGAGAATCCTAGGGGCACTGATGGTCGTGCATCCGTGCTGCCCCGGCCCCGCGGGACATCCCCAGTAGTTCTCGGTCGCATCGAGTGTGCCGGTGCACACCGACGAACCGTCGAGCGCACAAACATCCCCGACCCCGATGCCGCCCCCCAGCAGAGAATTCAGATGGATGTCGACCTCGGCAGGGGTATTGACCGCTATGTCGATATCCTCATTGCTGATCACGTTCTGGGAAATGACGGTGCCACGAACCGGCGAACCGCCATCGCCGCTATTGATGTTGATTCCCACACGGCCCGGGGTGGCGGTGTCGAAGGTGTCGGCAAGGTTTCCGGAAATGGTGTTGCCGATGATCTTGTTTCCACTCATGTCATCTGCCGGAAGCCCAAACGCGGGCCCCACATGCGTGTGCAGCGCGACGCCGCCCAGTCCGTTACCAGTAAGAGTGTTCCCGATGATCACGTTGTCTGACACGCGGCCGCGGCCCGCTCCATCGGAAAACATGCCCGCTCCCGCACCTCCAATTTGCACGCCGTTGCCGGTAGAGATGTTCTCCGCCACCGTATTATGGTCCACCCCATGGTGCGGGGCGAAAGGCGGCGAGGTCTGTCCCGACGGCGGATGCGAAGCGAGCACGATGCCGCACTCTAACGGGTTGTTCTTGATCGTATTGTGGATGAGCAGATTGTCATGGCTTTCGGCGGTCTCGTCACTGATCAGGACGCCATCGGCATTGCCGGTTACGAGGTTGCCAGAAACGATGGAGTTGGCTGTCCCGACCAGGTGAAGGGCGCCGCCGCAGTCCCCGGTTTCATCGGTCTCATAAATGCCATCACCAGGCTGGCCCGGGCAACCGGTAAGCGCCCCGGTGAAAGTCAAGCCCGGTGTCGTATCGTTGTTGATGATGTTGTTGTTTTGGATTGTGATATCCGAAGCGCTCACGACCAAAACGCCTTCGAACAATGCGTTCTCTACCGTGAGTCCCGTGATGGTCACCTGCTTTAGGCCGGGGTGATCGAAACCATCCACGAAGATGCCATGCGCGAGACCGGTGGCATCAATAATCGAGGCGTGGGCACCCGCACCGATGATCGCGAGTGGAATGCCAATGTCCACTTCTTCTTTGTAGGTACCCGCATCAACCTTGATGAGATCGTTGGCCGAGGCATGATTGACGGCGGTTTGGATGCTCGAGAAGCAGTTATGGGAACCGGCCGGATTGACACAAAGGGTCCCGGCAGCGGACAACTGCACCGAGATCGCCATCGCGGCAAATAAGGTCATTGCAGAAATCAAGGTCAATCGTCGAAATTTCATGTTGCCTCCGAGATGTGCTTGCTTGGAATCGTTGGAATCGAACGGGGCCGGTTCAGTCGCAGGGACGGGCAGAAGCAAGGGGCACGGCTGAGCCGCCCAAGTATATGCCCAAAGCGGTTTCTGTCAAGGGTTAGTCTTATCCAATACAAGATGAGCCTGGAGCGAATGGAATGCTGAGGATTGACTATACGGAATCGCGGGCCCGCACGCGGAGATGCATGGCAACCTAAGCGGGGCAACGCCTCCCGCGACAGGGAAGCGAAAGCCTTAAAGAGATCGACAAAAAGTGCTTGGCAGCGCCGGCATTGTCAGAGAAACGAACCTCGCCGGCCGACGGGGGACAAGTGCTGCCCAATGGCCGCACCCTTCCGCGGCTTTATATTCCGGAAGGCGGAACGTCGCTCGAGGAAGTGGAACACTCCATGGTCGAGTTAGCCATGCGCCAAGCCAACGGCAATCAGACCCACGCCGCCAAGCTCCTCGACATCAGCCGCGACGCTCTGCGCTACAAGCTGAAAAAATTCGGCCTGATTCGCGGCGATGAAGAAGGCTCCCAGACCGGCGCGGCCGAGGATCAGTAGGCCGCGGCCTTAGCGCAAGCTTCGCTCCATAATCGCCCACATGACGTATGCCGCTCGGGGACGAGCCCGACGTTCAACCTCGGACGATCGACTGCGNNGTGACGAGTCGAATCCGGGGTTGTGATTGTAATTTGGGACTTAACGCCAATAGTCGGCAGCGATATCATAATATTGCGCCGCGCGATACCGGAACTTATTGGCGTTGCTACTGCTGATTGCCGGGCTCTACGGCTCCATTCTTGCCCACCTTTTCCTGGCGTGGGTCGGACCCCACAGCGATCCGAACTTTGAGCACGGAATCTTCGTCCCCTTGTTCTCTTTGTTCGTCCTGTGGCAGGACAGCGTGTGTTACCCATCTCCACCCGCGCCGACGGACTTAGAACGTGGTCCGAATCTTCCAGGACTGATCGGCAATCCAATGGGCGAGGGAGAGACATACATGCCAAGAACTGTTCGTTTTTATCA
>PMBA01000060.1 GCA_003152795.1 Acidobacteriaceae bacterium
TATCAGTTTCACATCAGCTCCGCCAACCTTGAGTTGGCGAGCGGGACCTTGAATCTGCAATCACCGGCGGTCAATCCATGAATCTAGAATCCACGAATCTGGTTTTTACTGGGAAGCAAACAGATCGAATGAAACTCGCACCCGCAGTCACAGCGAGTCTCCTGTTACTGGCTCTTACGACTTTGGCGGCCTTGGCGGGTTGTTCCAGCGAGCGTGAAACCACCAGCGCGGCGCCGGAAACCATAAGCAACCTGTCGTTGTTGCCCGTGCAGGCAGCCAACGTTCCGGACTTGGTGGAAGCTGTGGGAACATTGCGCGCCGCCCAGACCAGCCAGTTAGCCAGCCAGATGATGGGCAACATCGTCGAGATTCGGGTACACGAAGGCGACCGAATCCAGCGCGGGCAGGTGTTGGCCGTGCTCGACGACGCCCAGCCGCGCGCGGCTCTCGACCGCGCAACCGCGGCAGACCTCGCATCGCAGCAGGGCATCACGGCAGCTGATTCCGACCTTGCGTTAGCCGATGCGACCTTCAAGCGATATCAAACCTTGTACGAGAAGAAGTCGGTCAGCCCGCAGGAGTTCGATGAGGTGAAGGCCCGCTACCAGGGGGCGCAAGCGCGGCGCGACATGGCGCGTGCCGGGCAGTCGCAGGCGAAGGCAGCGATGCAACAGGCGCATAGCGCGCTCGGGTACACGCGCATTCTGGCGCCGTTCGATGGCATTGTGACGGAAAAGAAGGCGGATGTTGGCACGCTGGCCAGCCCAGGGATGCCGATCTTTACCGTAGAAGATCTTCGCCGCTACCGGTTGGAAGCCACGGTCAACGAGACCGATCTGCGGTATGTCCGCATGGGCCAGCAGATTCCGGTTGTCATCGATGCCATCGGAGATAAAGAGCTCCAGGGAAAGGTCGTCGAGATTGTTCCCGCTGCAGACTCAGCTAGCCGCAGCTTTCTGGTGAAGATCGAAATGCCCTCCGATCCGGCCCTGCGCTCCGGGCTCTTTGGCCGGGCCCATTTCTCTCGCGGAGAGCGTTCCTCTCTTCTTATTCCGCGTAGCGCGGTGGTGGAGCGCGGGCAATTGCAGGGAATCTACGTACTCGACCAGAACAAGATTGCGAATCTGCGGTATATCACGCTGGGTAAACCATCGGGCGCGCAAGTAGAGGTGCTTGCCGGCTTGCAAGCGGGCGAAACGCTGATTTCCGATCCGGGTAGCAGGGAACTCAGCGGCAAAAAGATTGACTCACGCTAGGAGTGATGGATGAGTACTGCGAACAACAATTCCGGACAGGCTAAACAGCACCCCGCGCTTGGTCTGGCAGGACAAATCGCTCACATCTTCATCGATTCCAAGCTGACACCGCTCGTCATCGTGGCCGCCCTGCTCCTGGGTGCATTCGCCATCCTCGAAACGCCGCGCGAAGAGGAACCGCAGATCGTCGTCCCGATGCTTGACGTTTTTGTCCAGATGCCGGGCGCGTCCTCGCAGGAGGTTGCGCAGCGCGTCAGCCTGCCGATGGAGAAACTGCTGCGCGAAGTGCCGGGGGTCGAATACATCTACTCGATCAGCCATCCAGGTATGAGCATGTTGATCGTTCGCTTCTATGTGGGCACAAAGGAAGAAGACGCGATCATACAGACCTACAACAAGCTCTACTCGAATTTCGACCGCATCCCGCCCGGCGTCTCGCAGCCGGTCATCAAAGTTCGCTCCATTAACGACGTTCCGATCATGGCGCTGACTTTGTGGGGAAAGAACTATGACTCTTATCATCTGCGGCGGATCGCGGGCGAGCTGGAAAACTCCCTCAAGAAACTCGATGACGTTTCGGAGACGACGATCATCGGCGGGCAACCCCGCCAAGTTCGCGTGGTCCTGGATACACAGCGACTCGCCGCCTACAGTCTCACGCCCGGAGCCGTCGTCGGCCAGTTGCAGAGCGCGAACACTCGGGAACAGGCTGGCAGTTTCTCCCGCGACAACCGCGAATTTCAAGTGGAAGCGGGTTTGTTTTTTACTCGTGCCGATGACTTGCAACAGGTTGTAGTCGGAGTTCACGGTGGCCGGCCGGTTTATTTGCGCGACGTGGTGGAGAAAATCGAGGATGGCCCGGCCGAGCCCGGCAACTATGTGTTATTTGCAAATGCCAAGGGGACGAGCGCTCAGGCAGCCAACTCCGAATATCCCGCGGTGACCATCACCTTGGCCAAGCGCAAGGGCACAAACGCGAGCATGATCGCGGACAATGTTCTGGAAAAAGTGAGCGCAATGCGCGGCTACATGCTGCCTGCAGACCTGAATATCACCGTCACGCGAAACTACGGCGAAACGGCAAAGGACAAGTCCAACGAACTCCTCAAACACCTGTTCATCGCGACGCTCTCCGTTACTCTGTTAATCGCCTTGGCCTTGGGCTGGCGTGAGTCCGGCGTAGTGCTGCTGGCCGTGCCGGTGACACTGGCCCTGACGCTGGCAATCTTCTACCTGTTCGGATACACGCTGAACCGGGTGACTTTGTTTGCGCTCATCTTCTCCATTGGCATTCTGGTCGACGATGCCATCGTGGTG
>PMBA01000458.1 GCA_003152795.1 Acidobacteriaceae bacterium
CCGCAACAAAGATCCAGTACGCGAGCGTCGGGGCGTTGCAGAATCGCATCGAATTTGCGCGCGGTGCGCCACCACCACAAGCGGTCAATGTTGAACGAAAGAACGTGATTGAGCAAATCGTAGCGCGGCGCAATCGAGGTGAACATCTCCCGGACAGCCTGCGCCGCCGACTCGCGGTCTTGCGCACCGGCAGGAGCCGCACCTACGATGCGCTCATTTATCTCTTGATTCATTTGATTGTTGCTGGCGGAGAACCGGGCGAGACGCCCGTCGCTCCACCGGATGTCACGGTACTAATTCCGCGCCAGCTTCCGGATCTCGTCGACCGCGGAGCGAACGATTGGTTCCGGCACGTCGCTCGTGATCTCAACCTTGCCGATCTCGCGCGGGAGTATGAAGTGCACTACTCCGTGTCGCGTCTTCTTGTCGGAACGCAATCGCTTGAGGATGCTGGCGGTCTGAAACTTCATGCGGGGGAGGCGTCCAAAGCCAAGGACGGAATTCGTGATTCGTCCCGCGGTAACACTATCGAGTTTGCCGGTGGAGAGGGCGATGTGGGTGGCGGCGATCATGCCCCAGGCAACTGCCTCTCCGTGAAGCAAATGGGTATAGCGGGTCTCCGCCTCAAGGGCGTGTCCGATGGTGTGGCCGAGGTTGAGCACTTGCCGCAAGCCGCCTTCGCGTTCGTCGGCGCTAACCACCGACGCTTTGAGACGCACCGAATCGGCAATCACTTTCTCGACCACGACCGGGTCGCGATCCAGAATTTCGCGGCGGCGGTCTTCGAAGAGCCGGAAAAGTCCGGGATCTCCAATGATGCCGCACTTCAGCGACTCGTAGAGGCCGGCGCGGTATTCGCGGGAGGGGAGCGACTCCAGAACGGCGGGGTCGATCAGGACGGTGCGCGGCTGGTGGAAAGTTCCGAGCAAATTTTTTCCCGAGATGAGGTTGACGCCGGTTTTCCCGCCGATGGCCGCGTCTACCTGCGCCAGCACGGTTGTCGGCACGTGGATGACATCGACGCCGCGCATGTAGATCGAGGCCATGAAGCCGGTCACGTCGCAGACTACGCCACCGCCGAGCGCGATCAGCGTTGTGCCGCGATCGGCGCCATGTTTTACCAGTTTCTCCGCCAGGCTCTCGAGGGTCGTGAGACGTTTGGAGCGCTCGCCATCGGGCATTTCGAGAACGACGGTTTCGATTCCCGAGTCCGCTAGCGATTTTGTCAGGATCCTGGCCCAGCGCCGCCGCACGGGCGGGACGGTGACCACGAAGGCGCGGCGCGTTTCAAGGATCTTGCCGAGGCATTGCCCGGCGCGAGCAAGCAGGCCAGTTCCGATAAGGACTTCATAGGAGCGCGACGGCGTGGCGACTGGAATGCTGATCATGAATATTCATCATAACGTATGGACGGGTGCGTTCTCTGCGGTTGAGCAAGCGGTATCGGTGAAGGCTATGAGCCGGTTTTGCACTGCATTGCGCCAGCAAACCGTGATCGGCACGCTGATGGGCAGTGTTCGAAAAGAGTCGAGACCGCAAAACGCGGTTCCCGCGCCGAACCGAAGCCTAGTCGACCACTTTCTTTTGCGGATTCAGCAACGAGGCAAGGACGGACGCTCCCAAAACGACAAGCACAACCGCCAGCGCCCAGCCGGTAGGGATGGTCAGGTAGTGCGACCCCAGCATTTTGAGCCCGATAAAAATNNAGCACCGCCGGGATCGAATCCACGGCAAAAAGGATGTCGCTAGTCTCAACCACGAGGAGGACCACGAACAGCGGAGTAGCGTAGAGTCCGTTGGTTCGGGTAAAGAACTTTCCACCCGAGTATTCGCTGGTCACGGGAAAAACCCGGCGGAAGAGGCGCAGAACAGGGTTCTTCTCGGGACGGATTTCTGTTTCTCCCTGGCGCAGGAGCTTGAGTCCTGAATAGACGAGCAAAGCGCCGAATGCGTAGGTAATCCAGCTAAAACGCCGGATCAAACCAACGCCCGCCAGGATGAACACGCCCCGCATGAGCAGGGCCCCGAGGATTCCCCAGAACAGCACTTTGTGCTGGTACTGGTCGGGCACTTTGAAATAGCGGAAGATGACGAGAAATACGAACAGGTTGTCGACGCTGAGAGAAAGTTCGATGACGTAGCCGGTCACGAACTGGAGGGACTGGGCTCGCCCGTGCCAGAACAACTCGATTAGCGCAAACGCGGCCGCCAGCGCGACCCAGACTCCGGACCAGGCGAGGGCTTCGCGAAAGCCGACGCGGTGGGAGCGGCGATTCAGCACGCCCAGGTCGAGCCCGAGCATGGCCACGACAAACAAGTTAAAGAGAATCCAGAAGACGAGCACAGGGAATCTTACGACAGGTGGCAGGAAATCTACTGCTCCCTCCCTCGTTTTCCATTGGCCCATTCGTCCCACATGCCCATGTCTTTCAACTCCTGGTCGAGATGGGATTCATGCAAGGTCTGATCGATCTGGGCGCGGTTGAGGCGCGGGCCGACGCGATCGGCGGCATTGGCGAGGGCGAAGGTGAGTTCCGCGGCCTCGGCTACGTGCTTCTTGAGCTGCGCGAAGTCCACTTTGTCGAACGTGTCGGTGGTGGCGTGATAATTCTCCAGATAATTCGCTTCCGCTTGTTCGGCCACAAACGTGGGCACGCCTTCGAGCATGAAGTCGAAGTGATCGGTGCCGGACTCTGCGGTCGCGATCGCTTTGTCAGCGCCGAATTGCCGCAAAGGAGCGAGCATCGACTCCGCGGCTGAAATGAGGTCTTTCCGTCCGCCGGTTGAGAACGCGGTGGTTTTTCCGGTACCGGCATCAAAGACAACCACGCCGGCGGCCTTGTCGAGTTCGCTGCGATGCGTGGTGGCGTACGCCCGCGAACCAATCATTCCCTGCTCCTCGCCCGAAAAGAGGATGAAGCGAATCGATCGCCGGGGTTTCAGACCGGACGCCTTGATTGCGCGGAGCGCATCAATGACCAACGCGGCGTTGCACCCGTTGTCGAGGGCGCCGGTTCCCAGTTCCCAGGAATCCAGGTGCGCGCCGAGAACCACGAACTCGTCCGGTTTCTCGCTGCCTCGAATTTCCGCCACTACGTTCCAAGTCTTGATGGCAGGGCCGATTTTGTTGGGAATGGAAAGGTTGGCCCACACCGGGTTGGCCGATGCCAGCAAGCGGGCAATCCGCTCCGCATCTTCGCGCGCCACCACCAACTGCGGCAGGGCATCGATTTCGCCGTCAAAGGAATTTGTGTGGCGGTAAAGAATCTCGTGTTCGCGCGTGGCGGTGAACGCGATCGCCTTGGCCTTCGCTTGCACCGCCAATGCGATAATGGCGGGCGCCCGCGCGTATTCCGCAAAAAGGTCGTCCCAGTTCGCGAGCACCTTGCTGTGCACCAGCACTAACCTTCCCGCGATATCCCCCACCCTGGCAAATTCGGCGGCCGAACCATCGCCTACATCGACGATGGGAACATGCTTGGCCGCAGCCAGCGCGGGTGCCCAGGCAACCGACACAGCGTGGACGGGAAAACTGGTTCCGGCATACAGCGACGCGGTCATCTCGGTGGCGCCCTCCGCCCAGGATTGCTGGATGGTGAATTCTTCGGTGTGGACGCTTTCGGCGCCGGCGTCTTTGAACGCCGCGACGCCCCAGTCGACGGCGCGCTGGAAAGCGGGCGTGCCGGGAACGCGTCCGCCGACTTCGTCGGTCAAACGGCGAAGGTTGGTTTCTAGCGGCGAAGGCTTCAGGGCCTCAGTAATGAGGCGATCGGCGTCATTGTCGGCCGCGAATGCGGCCCAGGAAAACAAGGCAAGGCTCAAGCACAGGATTTTTTTGAACATGGCGCAAGCATTAGAAATGAAACTGGAGAAAATGGAAAGAGGCAGGTCTGAGGAAAAGCGCTCCGAAGGAGCTCTGGATAGGGGGAACCAGTTCGTGATGATTCGCGGCAGAACTGGGAAATCGCGGCCCGACACGTCTTTCGGAGCGGGTGTTACCGCTCTGCTTCGTGCACCTTAAACACTTTCAGATCCCTGGGAATCACGAATACCGACTCATCCTTCAGCAGATGAAGAGTGCTAAACCGGTCCTGCGGCATCTCGACGTGAACCAGGGCGCCCCAATCCGTGACGGCCTCCACCTTTACGAGGGGGCCTGCGGCATTGATGTGCTTGATCCTCGCGCGGAAGTGATCGCCGCCGTTGGGCAAGCGGGCGATATCGAGGAGGTGGGGACGGACGTAAACGAGGTGTCCCGTTTCGCGTTCGTGAATGTAGGTCTTGCCGCCATCGACTCGGCCGTGAAACAGGTTTACGTTGCCGAGGAAGTTGTACACAAACGGGGTGGCGGGATGGTTATAGACCTCATCGGGAGCGCCCACCTGCTCGATGCGGCCATGGTCCATCACGACGACGCGGTTGGCGAGTTCGAGCGCTTCCTCCTGATCGTGGGTAACGAACAGGCTGGTGATGTGAATCTCGTCGTGAAGCTGTCTTAGCCAGCGGCGCAACTCCTGGCGGACTTTGGCATCGAGAGCGCCGAAAGGCTCATCCAGGAGCAAAACACTGGGTTCGACGGCCAAAGCGCGGGCGAGGGCTACGCGCTGGCGTTGGCCGCCGGAAAGCTGAGACGGATAGCGCTGGGCCAGATTTTCGAGCTGGATCAGTTTCAACAGCTCCTGAACTTTGGCGCGGATTTTTTCCCGGGATGGCCGGTGCTCGCGGGGCCGCACTCTGAGGCCGAAAGCGATGTTCTCAAAAACGGTCATGTGGCGGAACAAAGCGTAATGCTGAAAGACGAATCCGACTTGGCGTTCGCGGACGGTGCGGTCGCTGATATCGCGGCCGTCAAACCGAATGGTTCCGGAATCGGCAAACTCCAACCCGGCGATAATTCGCAAAAGCGTGGTCTTGCCCGAACCGGAGGGCCCGAGTAAAGCAACGAGTTCGCCGGAAGGGATCTCCAGGTCGACGTTGTCCAGGGCGGTAAACTGGCCGAATTTTTTGGTAACGCCCAACGCTTCGATGCTCATGCGGGTTCCACACTCCAGTCTTCTTCCGGCTCCTTGAGATCCTGCTGCGATTTCCACTCGACCACGCTCTTGACCACCAGGGTAAGCAGGGCTAAGAGCGCCAGCAAAGAAGCGACCGCGAAAGCCGGCACAAATTGGTACTCGTTGTAGAGAATCTCGATATGCAGCGGCATGGTGTTGGTAAGTCCGCGAATATGGCCAGAAACGACCGAGACTGCGCCAAACTCGCCCATGGCACGGGCATTACAAATGATCACGCCGTACACCAGGCCCCATTTCACATTGGGCAGGGTGACGCGGAAAAATGTCTGCCAGCCGCTGGCGCCGAGCGTCAACGCCGCTTCCTCCTCGTCGTTGCCTTGAGCCTGAATCAGTGGGATCAGTTCGCGAGCGACGAAGGGGAAGGTTACGAAGATGGTGGCCAGCACAATTCCAGGGACGGCAAAGATAATCTTGATGTCGTGGGCGCGCAGCCAGGGACCGAGAAGACCCTGCAAGCCAAAGATCAGAACGTAAACCAGTCCGGAAACCACCGGGGATACCGAGAAGGGCAGATCAATGAGAGTGATGAGCAGGCTTTTGCCGATAAATTCGAACTTGGCGATGGCCCATGCCGCCGCCACTCCAAATACAAGGTTCATGGGGACAGCGATGCCGGCGGCAAGCAAGGTCAGGCGGATGGCCGCCAAGGCATCGGGTTCGCGGAAACTGGCGAAGTAGGCGGCGATTCCCTTTCCGAAAGCGGAAACAAACACTACCGCGAGCGGCATGAAGAGGAAGAGTCCGAGGAAGACGATGGCAATGGAGGTGAGCGTCCAGCGAACCCATGGTGATTCGAGGGTGGCGCCCTGCGCCACGGAAGTGGCGGCTGAGCGGCTTGTCGTCCGCAATGTGATGGTCCGGGCCATATATGCGCTTTTTGCAGTCCTCCCGGCGGTTTCGCCGGCTTGGTTGCGTCAAGTTGTCGATGTCAATCGTTGTTGTCAAATCGCGGGGGAGTAAAAGTCAAAGGAGCAAATTTCTGGTCGCTGCCCTACTGCACGAAACTCGGTTCGAGGGGATTGCCGGCAATGACGGCCTCCTCCCGCGATTCGCCGCGCTGGCCTCGACTGCTCCACTTCTGCAAGAGGTTGATCGCCAGCAACAGCGTGAATGAAGCCACCAGCATGACGACCGCAATTGCGGTGGCGCCGGCGTAGTCATATTGATCGAGCTTGGTAATAATCAGGAGCGGCGTGATTTCGGTTCTCATGGGCATATTCCCGGAGATGAAAACCACGGAACCGTACTCTCCGACCGCACGCGCAAAGGCCATGGTGAATCCGGTGAGGGCGGCGGGCAAGATGGCCGGCAGAATGACTCTGGTGAAGATCTGCAAGCGGTTCGCGCCCAGACTCGACGCAGCTTCTTCGACGTCCTTGTCGAGATCTTCGAGCACTGGCTGCACCGTTCGGACAACGAATGGCAGTCCGATAAAGGTCAACGCGATCACGATCCCGAGCGGAGAATACGCCGCCTTAATGCCGAGAGGTTCCAGATAGCGACCCACCCAGCCGTGACTGGAGTAGATGGTGGTGAGGGCAATGCCGGCAACCGCGGTGGGCAAGGCAAACGGGAGATCGACGAGGGAGTCCACCAGCCGTTTGCCGGGAAAGGTATAGCGCACGAGCACCCACGCGACGAGCAATCCGAATACAAGGTTGATGAGCGCGGCAATGAGGGACGCTCCAAAGCTGATGCGGTACGAAGCGACGGCGCGAGGATCTGAAATGGTCTGCCAGAAGCGCGTCCACGTGACCGTGGATGCTTTCAGGAAGGTCGCGGAAAGCGGGATCAGGACAATCAACGCGAGATACGAGAGCGTGAAGCCCAGGGTCAAACCAAATCCCGGCAGAATGCTTCGTTTTTTGAGCGTGATGGCCATTGGATCCCGACTCTCCTGAATACAACCAATGCTGCGTTAGCGACCGGGCTGATAGAGCTGGTCGAAGAGACCACCATCGGCAAAGTGAATCTTGTTGGTCTTCTGCCAGTCGCCAACGATTTCCTGCAACGTGAACAACTTGATGTTCGGAAACTGTTTCGCGTATTTTTTTGCAACCGCTTCGGAGCGAGGGCGGTAGTAGCGTTTCGCAGCGATTTCCTGTCCCTCGGGACTGTAGAGGTACTCGAGATAGGCTTGCGCAACCTTGCGCGTGCCTTTCTTGTCCACAACTTTGTCGACGACGCTGACGGTGGGCTCGCAGAGGATGCTGACGGAAGGAACGACGATGTCGAACTTGTCCTGGCCGAGATCTTTCGCGCCTAACAGGACTTCGTTTTCCCAAGCGATCAGAACGTCTCCCATACCGCGCTCGACAAACGTGGTGGTCGCGCCGCGCGCGCCCGAGTCGAGCACGGGGACGTTCTTGTACAGTTTGGTGATAAAGTCTCTCGCCTTTGATTCATCGCCACCCGACTTCTTCAGCGCATAGCCCCAGGCGCCGAGGTAGTTCCAGCGGGCGCCGCCGGAGGTCTTTGGGTTGGGCGTGATCACGGCCACTCCGGGCCGGATGAGGTCATCCCAATCTTTAATGCCTTTGGGATTACCCTTGCGCACGAGGAAAATAATGGTTGAGGTGTAGGGCGAACTGTTGTTGGGCAGGCGTGATTGCCAGTTGGTGGGCAGCAATTTTGCCTGCGCGGCAATGGCGTCGATGTCGTAGGCCAGGGCCAGAGTGACCACGTCGGCTTCCAGGCCATCGATGACCGCGCGCGCCTGCTTGCTCGATCCCCCATGCGACTGCTGGATCGTGACCGCCTGACCGGTCTTCGCCTTCCAATACTTAGCAAACGCCTCGTTGTAATCCTGGTAAAGTTCGCGCGTAGGGTCGTAAGAAACGTTCAGCAGCGTAACCGCATTTTGCGCCAGCATGGGCCGGGCAAAAGCGAGAACCATAATCAGCGCCATCCAGATCTTGTTATTCATCTTTCCCCCTGCTGACACCGCCTTGCGCCACCATGGGCAGCACGGTCGGTTCACCTTTCTTTTTGCCGGTGGTCTTGCGGTTGATGACCTTTGGACTGGAACCGGCGGGCTCGCGGCTGATCAGATCGGCGAGCGTCGTATTTTCCAGAATCCTGGCGGCTGCATCGCGGACTTCCAGGAACACCTTGTACAGGGCGCTGTGGTCCGCATCGCGATCGATCAGGACCCGCAACTGATCCGCATCTCCAAAGGGGGCGAGCGGCCCGTCAATCAAACGGATGATCTCACTCAAGCGGATCTCCGAGGGGGGGCGGCGCAAGCGGTATCCGCCCTTGGCTCCGCGCACGCTCTCGACCAGGCGGGCGTTCTTAAGTTCCAGAAGAATGAGGTCCAGAAATTTTTCCGGAAGATTTTCTTCGTAGGCGATGTCGCGAATGCGGATCGCACCCTGCGTATAGCGGCGGGTCAGCACCATCATGGCCTGGAGCGCATACAGCCCTTTTTGGGAAACCTTCATAACGCCTAAGCTCCTACTATCCCTATATCACTGATGGACATTATAGAAAATGCAAACGCAGGGCCAAAGCACAAAATTTCGCTTCTGGGGCCGGTCCTGTGATTTCAGCAAGTTAGAGGTGGAGGAGTGACCCGAAGAGAGTTTTATGGTGCAAGGTTTTGCACTTTTGGAAGATTGGACTTCCCTTGGTGGACAATGGGTTCAGGGTGGGGATAGGGTCAGCGCAAGCGCAGAATCTCAACCGTGATGTTATCGGGGCCTCCGCGCTCTCGAGCGAGTTCGATCAGCTCGCGGCCAGCAAGTTCCGCGCTCTTGTTTTCCACGGCGGCGAGAATCTCCGGGTCGCGTACCTGCCCCCAGAGGCCATCCGTGCAGATGAGGAGCACGTCCTGGTGGCGCAGAGGTTCGGGGAAGCCGGGGGAGTCCATGATGAGATCGGGGTTCGTGCCTAGAGCTGCGGTCAGAATGTTGCGCTGGGGATGGGTCTCCGCCTCTTCCGCGCTAATCATTCCCGCCTCTACGAGGCGACCAACGTAGGAGTGGTCGCGGGTTACACGGTGAATCTGACCGTCGCGGATGAGGTAGAGGCGGGAGTCGCCCACGTGAACGTAATAAAGCGCATCATAGTCGCCGCCACCGCTCTGGCCCCCATCCGCCCCACGGTGAGCACCCCGGACGATCGCCGCTGCGGTGCAGGTGGTTCCCATACCGCGTAATTCGGGATGGGCGAAGCTGTATTGGCGGATCTGGTGGTGGGCCGCCTGCAAAGCCTCAATCAGGGCTGCCTGCGGGTCGTTGCCGGCGGAATCGCGATACACAGCGACCAGCGTCTCCACCGCCAACCGACTGGCTTCCTGACCGCCTTCGTAGCCACCCATTCCGTCGGCCACCACGGCCAGCCTCCCCTTGCGTGGAAACTCCCGGTCGTCCTCCGGCTCCCAATAACCAAAGGAATCTTCGTTATTGGTGCGCAGGCAGCCGATATCGGACAGGCTCGATAGTTCAATTCCGGAGCGGACCTTCATCCGGGCACGACTTCGATGTCGGGAATGAGCATAGGGAACGATGGCGTCAGGCGCAAACTTTGAATTATAAGGGTTCCGTGCAGGACGCTCAAACGGGGTGGCAACCAGGTAGTGTCTCAGTTGAACGAAACCTNNGGTTACAGCGCGAAACTGAGTCACTAACGCCAACCAGGTAGGAGCGATTGGCGGCTTCGATAGAACAGATTCGACCGAACGGACGTGGAGCAAATCGCAGAGCGCAACGGCAGGAGCCAGAGGTCAACTACAATCACGGCATGTCCGATGAACCCATGTCCGATCATCCCATGTCCGATCATCCGAGGTCCGGTCCCGGATCCGATACCTCAGCGCCACCGCCGCCAGAGCCGATCACAGAATTTCACATTGGCGAGGAATTCGGGACCGGCAGGCGCAATCTTCCGCCTGCCCGCATCGTCCTGATCTGCCTCGCTGCGGTGGCTGTGGTGGTAGGGGTCCTGGCCTTCAAGGAACGCCAGAAACCGCAGGGCGCGGGTTCGATCAATATCGTGACCGCCGCGGAGGTGCCGGGCCAAGACATGATTCTGGTCGCGATCACATTCACCTTGCGAAACACGGCGGAAAAACCGCTGTGGATTCACACGCTCAAGGCGCAGTTCACCAGCAGCGACGACAAAACCTACGACGATGACGCGGCTTCGGCAGTGGATCTCGACCGCTATTATCAGGCGTTCCCGGTTTTGAAGGAGAGTTCAGAGCGGCCGTTTTCGCCCGAAACCAAATTGCCGGCTGGAGCGGAACAGAGAGGGACCATCATGGTCAGCTTCAAGGTAACCAAGGAAGCCTTCGATCAGCGTAAATCGCTGACCGTGACGATTCAACCTTATGACGAAGTGTTGCCCGTGGTGTTGAAGTGATGCGCGATGGAGGGCGGACGTTGCGCTTGGCTGGCTGCATGGGGGCGACGCGGCGGCGACCCCCGGCTTCTCCATCGGCAATTCACGCTTACTCGTTTTCGAGTTGTTGACGCGCTTGGGTAAGGGCAGCCTGTTCGGCGCCGGTCACCTTTGGGTACGTGAGATTCATCCCCTTTAAGGCATCCACCACAGCCTGGGAGACGACCAGGCGGGTGAACCACTTGTTATCCGCCGGCACAACATACCAGGGAGCGTGCTCCCTCGCCGTGTGCCGGATCATATCCTCATAGGCTTCCTGATACTCGTTCCAGAATTGACGTTCCTTCACATCGAAGACAGAGAATTTCCAATTCTTAGCCGGCGTGTCAAGTCGTGCCAGGAAGCGGCGCTTCTGTTCGTGCTTGGACAGATGCAGGAAGAACTTGACCACGGCTATGCCGTTGCGTGCCAGGTAATGCTCAAAGTTGTTGATATCTTCAAAGCGCTCCTGCCAGATGTGTTTTGTGACCAGCGCCCGGGGGAGTTTCTGGCTTTCCAGAAGGAGCGGGTGGAGGCGCACGACCAGCACTTCTTCGTAATAGGAGCGGTTGAAGATGCCGATGCGGCCGCGGCCGGGCACGCATTCCATGCAGCGCCACAGATAGCCGTGGCCGAGTTCCTCGGCCGAGGGAGCCTTGAAGGACGACACCTGAACGCCCTGCGGATTCACGCCCGACATGACGTGCTTGATGGTGCCGTCTTTGCCGGCCGCGTCCATTGCCTGAAAGATCAGCAACAGGCCCCAGCGATCCTGCGCGGCGAGGATATCCTGGAGACGACTGAGTTCCTTGACGCCGTTCGCCAGCAGTTCCTTCGCCTGTGGTTTGGTTTCGGAACCCAGTCCGTGAGTGTCGGCGGGGTCGTGGTCCTTGAGACGGAAGTGCTTTCCGTGTTCAATGCGGTAGCGCTTGAGTAATTTGTCGATTTTCATAGAATCACTTTCGCGTGACTTTCCCTAACGTTGGTGCTGATAGACAGAGTTGTTGGGCGCAGGTTCGTCATAGTCGCGGCCATACTTGTTCATGTGTGCCATGGGCTTGCCGTTCGCCTGGGGAACTCGAAGCACTCCCAGAGAGGCAGCATTTGGCCCGATCGTGATCTCCCGAACCAGCGGCTGCGCATTCTCCGGCGCCATACCCTCGCTCCAGACATGCAGCAGGTAACGCCCGTAAGGAACGTCTGGCAGGCTCAGTTGCCCGTCAGGGTTTGAAATGCCGTACAGCGGCGTAGCTATGGTAATGACCACGGCGCTCATTTCAGGGTGAATGCTGCAGAAAATGTAGCTGATTCCGAGGCGGTCGAATCGCACCGTGCGTGAAGTACCCGCTTCATACAGACCAAGATCAAAGCGCTTGCCTTCAAAGAGTGAAAAGACATTATGGAAGAACGGATCACGATTGGGGAACTCCACCAGCGACCCCGCTGGAACCACGAGGATGTGCGGCTCGAAACTCTTGTTCTTCTGAACCAAACGTGGGATTTGCGCCGGAGTCAGGGGCGGGTATGCGGGCGAACCTGGCGTCGCCGCGGCGGTTTCGCCTGCCGCTGGGGCGAGAGGTGTGAGCCACACCAC
This sequence comes from Acidobacteriaceae bacterium, assembly GCA_003152795.1. Lineage (GTDB taxonomy): Bacteria > Acidobacteriota > Terriglobia > Terriglobales > Acidobacteriaceae > Acidiflorens. Next base: position 12,052 of record PMBA01000458.1, read on the forward strand.
GGTTGCGGGAATCGCGGCATGCCGAGTCTTGCCCGCGCCTGCGGCAGCGCCGACCTCGACGCGCCCGCGCACCGTCGAGGTGGCAACTTGCGTCATCTGCGCGCGCAATCCGGACGCGGTGGCCGACCACATCGCCATCCAAATCAAGATTCTTCGATACCTCATGGTTGATGGTTCAGGTTGGCTCATTGTAGCTTCTTAGAATTGGTTCTTAGCGCGCAGGCGCCGCTTCCCTCCCTCGGATCAGAACAGAACTCCCATCATGAGATTGAGGTGGCTCGCGCTGTTCCCACCGTCAGTAATCGTATACGTCGTCAGGTGTCGATACTCAGCGGAAAATAACAGGTCCGACCGGGGACGGTAAATCATGTTGACAAAGCTTGCCTGGTTTCTGGCCAGCGTCGCATCCCCGTAGGCATGCGGATAGGGGAAATATTTCAGATCGGTGGCATAGGGATTATCCACCCCAAACGCCGCGTTGAACTCCCATTTGTTAGCGGGGCGGTACTTCAATTGGGCCCAGCCGCCCACCGAATTCAGGGCCTGGACCTGGGTGGCGGCGAGGGTCGGATCGCCGCTAAATAACACGCTGCGGCCAATTCCGCCGTAGAGACCGCCCAGGGCCTTTCCGCGATACAGTTTTCCGCTCAACGAAAGCTGGTGGCGGAGCGGTACTTCGATGTCCGTCATGCCGGCCCAGCCATCGACGGTCCGGTTAAATCCGTAATCCTGGCGGCTGTAGAAACCGCCGACGCCCACGCGTAAAGGCGCGCCGAAGACATTCCGGGTCCACGCCATACGGGTGCCGTATGCCGGTTGACGAGACGACTCCCCGGGCCCGGCGCTCCGATAGGAGCCCGCCGGCGGCGCTTCTCCGCTCACGGGATCCAGAATCCCCGCCTGCAATAACAGGCTCGAGTCTTCCCCTAAAGTGACTCTGTGCTCTACCCGTATCTGAGGGACCCAACTCCACAAGTTCCCGGCATAGGAGAGCGCCGGAACCGCCAGAGATGCAAACGATGTCGGCGAGCCTGGGGAAAAGAAAATGCCATCCTGCCCGACCACAACCGAAGTGTTTGTCCAGTCCATCCGCAGGGTGCCGGTTCGCAAGCGGACGAGGCCGGAGTTGATGCCGTTCGGGACCGACGGGAATCCGCCAGCCAGATCGAGTTGCAGGTCTGCTCTGGTCCTGGCGCCGGCCACAATCGGCCCGAACGCCTCGAACCCGATTTCCGACTGTCGCAACGTGGCACCGAAACTCCCACCTGAATTACCTGCCGGGCGCGCGTATGCGAGGGTGGGAAGATCGATGCTATCCACAGTCCCTTGATTGCTTGCCAGGTTCATCAGAACGATGCCCGAAAGGCGCAACCGGTATTTCGATGCGCTTTCCACCTTTGTCTGGTACTGATCGTCCACCTTCCCAGCGAGCAATTGGTATTCCTCTTCCGGGCTGGCCTCGTGCTCGCCCATTCCATGACCTTGCTTCTCATCTTTCGGCGCGGCGTTCTGCGGAACGCCGGGCATACTGTCCTGGAAGGGTCCCGCAGCCGCGCCGGGGTTGGTAGTCTCAGACTCTGCCACCGCATCCCTCAGCAGAGCATCGCGCAAACCTGTGCGGGCGCGGACTTGGTCGAGCTCGCGGCGCAGTTCGGCCGTTTCCACGAGCGCGCGCCGCCAGTCCGAGCGCAAGCCAGCGACGGCCGCCTGCAAGTCGCGGATCTGCTCGCGCAACTCGCGCACGGAATCGCTCGACGATTCAGGGTTACGAACCGAGTCAGCGGAAGGTGGGGCAGCGCGATTCGCAGCCTCTTGAGCGTTGCCGGTTGTGATCCACGCGAGTGCGCCGATCAGCGTCACCCAGCGCACAAATTCGAACCAGCGCGTCTTATTTTTGCCCATGTCGCCTCCTGCCCTTCCACCATCCACTGCGATCAGAGTCTGGCCTTCGGATTTGTCTTCAAGAAGTTCCTTGGAACTTGTTGCAAATTCGGTTTCCGATGAAACCCAGTGTGTACACGGCTAGCGGCACGGCTTCAAGAGGCTGCGGAAAAACTCAACCAGGCTGTGGAGCCGTGCCCTGCCCAAAATCAGACTAAACAAGCTTTTTTTCGCAGCCTAGCTGCGCGGCGCCCAAACATCTACCGAGAATCATTCAGGAAACGCTCTTACAGAGACTGATCCCGCTCAGGTAGCGTGCCGGGCTGCCAGAGCATTTTCCGCGGAGGGAGTCAACGGAATGTTGATGCGGAATATCGTCCCCGAGGCCGATGTTTGCTCGACCGCGACGTCACCACCGTGATCCTGGAGAATCTTCTGCACCACCGTCAATCCCATGCCGGTCCCATTTTCCTTGCCGTAGCTGACGAAGGGCTCAAACAAGCGGTCGCGGACCGCATCCGCGATTCCGGGACCGTTATCCTCGATGCGAATCTGCAGACTCTCGCCTTTGCGGCGCAGCCCGATATCGATTTTCCCGGATTCCGGCGGCACCATCTCGCACGCGTTCAACAGCAAGTTCAGCAAGGCACGTTCCAGTTTCCTGAAATCGAACCAGCCCTCGGTTGACCCTTCGCTGGAGATCCGAACCCGAATGCGTTGAAATTCGGGATGCGCTTTCACTCCCTGCACGGCTCGATTGACAGCCGACCGCACGTCGCCGTAGGTCGGACGCAACGACTCCCGTGTACGCGAGAATTCCAGCAGGGACTCGATCAATTCCGTCATCTGGTTCACTGCAATCCTTATCTCGGCGTAAAGATCTTCGCGCTGTCCGGGCGTCAGGTTGCTCTCACAAAGAAATTCCGCATTGGCCATGACCGCGGCCAGGGAATGCCGCAGGTCGTGGGAGATGGAACTCGCCATCCGCCCAATCGTGGCCAGGCGTTCCGCATCCAACAACTCTCTGTGTGTTTTTTGCAGGTTTTTTCTCATCCGGTCGAAGGTTCCGGCGACCTCCGCGACTTCGTCTCCGCCCCGCGCATGAAGCGGATATGCATAATCGCCCTGCTCCAGAGCGCGCACGCCGGCTACCAGATTCTCCAGCGGACGGGTAAAGGTATGCGAGATGAGAAAAACCAGTAGACTTCCCGCGAGCACCGCGGTCAGACCGAGCGCCAGGAGCAACTCGTTCAGGCTGCTCAAAAACGCGGTGGCCTGGTCGAAGGATTTCAATACCCACAAGTTGAGGGCCGGGGCGCCGGGAGTGGGCAGATCCACAGCCGTCGCCAAGAACCGTTCCTCACCCAGGCGGATCTGATCCGCTTGCGGCGGGCCGCCCGCAGCCATTCTGGGCGCCACTCGCAGCAAGGCCGATTCCTGGGCAGGCTTGAGCGTACTGCGGACAATCAAGTCCCCATAGCGAAATGCGACTTCGCTTGCGGCCACGCGGCTGAGGTCGCGGGCAACGCGGTCGTCAATTTCGTAACCCAGCAGCAGGTATCCCAGAACCTGGTGCCCGCTCGCTGGACCAAAATAAATATCCTGGAGGAAAACTTCGTAGAGGTGGCCTTCGACATACCACCAGTGGCGGGTCTCGGCACGCGACGCCACTCGCGGAAAGAAGTCCTGCCCCTGGCGAACCGTTATCTCTGGAGGAACGGCCTGCAGCGCCATCACCTTACCGGAAGAGTCGGCCAGGAGGAGCAAGTCGCTGCCCGCCAGTTGCCATAAATCCCGCGATGCGTCCTGGATGGTGGCCGGATCGTGGGTGGTCATGAGCGCCCGGACATTCGGCAGGTCAGCCAGCAGGGCTGCGGAGCGCTCGAGCGTCACTTCCCTCTGCTTCTGAAAATTGTGGAATGCCGAAACGGAATTCTCGAGGTCGCGCTGGATTCCGAGGCGCACCTCCTGTTGCACGGTATGCCGCACCACGAGCAACGTCGTGAGAGTCAGTGTCGCCGATACCACGACCATGGAAAGCAGAAACTTGGTGCGCAAGCGAATTCCGGCCATGGTCAAACCTCGAAGGGGTACGTTTAGAGGAGGTCAGAGGTATGAGGTCAGATTGCAGAAGTAAAACCTGGCTTCGAATGAAACACGAAGCGGGGGCTCATACTTCTGCAATCTGACCTCTTACCTCTGACCTCGTTACCTCTGACCTCTTACCACCTCGCTCCGCTACGGCACAAACTTGTAGCCCGCGCTATGCACGGTGCGGAAGTGGAGGGGGTTCGCGGGATCCTTCTCCAGTTTCTGGCGCAGCCTCAGGATATGATTATCCACTGTGCGGGTGCTCGGATAATTCCGGTATCCCCAAACTAAGTTCAGTAACTCCTCACGCGATAAAACGCGCTCGGCGTTCTGGATCATGAACTTCAGCACTTTGAACTCCTGCGACGTCAATTGCACCGGGCTGCCTTCCCGCGATAATTCCATTTTCGTGAAATCGACTTTCACATCTCCAAACTTGAAAGTCTCGGTCAGAGGAGTTCGGGTAGAGCGCCGCATTGCGGTCCGGACCCGCGCCAGAAGTTCCCGCGGACTGAAGGGCTTGGTCACGTAGTCGTGGGCGCCCAACTCGAGCAGGAGGACCTTATCCATGACTTCGGTTCGGGCACTGAGAATGATGATGGGCAACGAGGGGGTTGCCTGGCTGATTTCCCGGCACACGTCCTGGCCGGGCGTACCCGGCAGGCTCAGATCCAGCACCAGCACCGAGGGCGCGGCCGCGCGAAACATCTCCAGACCGGCGGCGCCATTTCCCGCAATATCAACGGCGAAGCCTTCGCCTTCAAACAAGCGCTTGAGAGCTTTTTGGACCGCCCGGTCATCCTCGATCACCAGAATCCGCTCTGTGGCGGCCGGAACGGCCTCCATCGTGATGGTTGCCGCCGCTGCTGCTAAAGGTAGGTTCTTGTTCACCAGGCGCCCCCGCACCGAATCGTCAGAAATCATACCCCTAAACTGTAGCCTGATATCAGGTTAATGGCGCATTTCAGCAAAGAAAGTGACATGAATTTGACAATTTGTTGACAAGTGCGAGAAGCCCGAGAAAACGGGCGGTCGGGCCCTCTAAAAATCAAAAGCCCGGAGCGGGAACTGGATGGATGACCGTAGCCTGACAGTTATAACGAGCATCAGAGCGGATGGCGGAGTTGAATCTCGGGAGGATTCCCGAGGTCCATAAACCGCGAATCGCGGGCCTCGTGGCGCACCGAACTCAGAGCCAAGGTAACTTCGCGGATATAGTAGAGGGTTCCCGCCAACAGGCACATCAGGGCTAGAACAAAGAGGACGACGGCCGCTACGGCTGCCTCTTTCCAGTAGAGACCGACCCCCAGCAGGAGACACGATGTAATCGTACCCGCCAGAGAAACCAGGGCCAGCAGGAAGCAGCGCCGGATCATCTCGGCACGCTGCTCGATGGCTTCGATCTGTGCGGTGTAGGCCTCGGCTTCGTGCACACGATCGTTCTTGGCGGCGTCGTGCTTCGCGTGTACATACTGCCGCAATCGACTGACGATGCCCATGAGCCGAACGTTGATGGAGAGGATCAGCAAAGCGGTCGCGGAAACAAAGAGAGCGGGAGCCAGGAATGCTTGAAACAGGCGAGCGATATCGGTCATGGAGCGTTCCGTGACAGGAAGCGTGTTCTCCTGTGCCCGATTCTAACTCAATACTCATGGCTGGCTGAAAACCGGGGAACCCGAGATAGCTTGAGAGTGTGTTTTATATGCTAGACTCGCGTGTCGTCGCTGGAATCGAGCCAGCCGTGGATTTTCGCCAATTGACCCTCCGATTAATTGCCAAGGTTGCGATTGCCGCTGGAACGATGGCGGTGCTGGTCGGTTGTGGCGATCCCAAAAGCCAGCCCCCCGAGATCACGATTGCATTCAGCGAGGGATTTATTCCGCCCACTTCGCTCAATACGGGCGCATACGCTGGCATCGCCGCGACCGTCAGCAACGACCCCAAGAATGGCGGAGTGGGTTTTTCCTGCACCCCTGCAACTCCCGCCGGAGCGTGCGGCGCGTTTTACCCAGCAGGGGCGGGCAGCGCTATTCCGGTGTGTTATCTGGCCCCCGACTCGATTCCTGACGGCAATACCGTGACTATCACCGCGACGTCAGAATCCGATTCCACGAAGTCCATCTCGGCCATGATTACCATTGTGAATACCGGAGGTCCGAACCCCTGTCCTTGATTGGCGCGGTCCGGTTCCACGGGCAGAGAGCAGGACTGCAACTAAAGGCTGAAAGCTGACGGCCGACAGCTGCTAGACATAGCCATGGTCTTCCCCCATCGGCATTTGACTTCCCGACGGATCCCGCCGAAAATAGGGGTAGTTCTTTGAAGGCCCATCCCACAAAGTGGGGGCGTCACGGTTTCGACGGNNGCACACACCCGTAATCGCGTGCAAAATGATAATTGCCAATCAACAGATGGCATACGCAGCCTAATTCGTTAGGCCGCCGTTCTCCGCAGTTTTGCCCGTGGGCTGCGAGCGAACGTCACACAGCGGGCTGCTCTTCTCTGCTACGTCTGGGCTGAGAGGCTAAGATTTCAGGCTAGCGCCGACTGTTTCTTGTCCGTTCTGAGCAG
>PMBA01000425.1 GCA_003152795.1 Acidobacteriaceae bacterium
ACGGGAGAAGAGCTGCACGCCATGGACTATCTGGTGTATGCCTATTTGCAGAGTGGACGCGACAAGGATGCGACTCAGGTCGTTCAGCAACTTAGAAACATGCCGAAGCTGAACACCGACGATTTCAAAACAGCGTATGCCTCTACCGCAATGCCGGTTCGGTGCGTGATTGAGCGGGGTNNCCGCCTCATGTTGTCGCAATTGCGGTTTGGGCTCGCGGCCTAGGACTCGCCCGGAGTGGACGCGCCGCCGAGGCGCACACGGAAATTGACAAATTGCGGCAGATCGAAGAGCAGCTTCGCTCGTCAGGCAATGACTATTGGGCCACTCAGGTTGGAATTCTGACGCGCGAAGTTATGGCGTGGTTAGCCCATGCGGACAGGAAACCGGATGAAGCCGCAGCCTTGATGCGCGCGGCAGCCGATGAGGAGGATGCAATCGAGAAGCTTCCGGCAACACCGGGGCCGATTGTTCCGGCGCGCGAACAGCTCGGCTACTTGCTCCTGGACCAGAATCGCCCCGGTCCAGCGCTGAAAGAATTTGAGACAGCACTCGCAAATGCCCCCGGGCGGCGCGGGGCACTGCAGGGCGCGGCGCATGCTGCCGAACTCTCCGGCCGGAAGTAGACTCCATCATGTTCCCGTTTGTCCCTCCCTCCGGCCCGCACATCCCAACGAATTTGCTTTCCTGGAACCATCCTGCGACATTGCGGGAGAGTCACCGGCGATGCCCGTGTTGCCTTCGCCGAACCTGACTAACGGGAGCACGATCTTGCCTGCATTGGGAACTTACACATCTGGACCCGACACTGATTCATCGGACCGCCAAGCAAACTCGGCCGGGCCTTTGCCGCGCCTCGCCGTCGGCGTCATGGCCGCGCTCTGCGCTGCCAAACTGCTGCTGCACCTCTTCACCAGCGTCCGCCACTACGGCTACTTTCGCGACGAACTTTATTACCTCGACATGGCCCGCCATCTCGACTGGGGCTACGTCGATGCCGCCCCGCTGATCGCCGTTTACGCGAAAGTCGCGCTGCTGATGGGCGGATCGCTCGGGGCGCTGCGCATCCTTCCCGCGCTCGCCGGCACCGCGCTCATCGCGCTCACCATGCTCATCGCGCGTGAACTCGGCGGCGGACGCTATGCCCAGCTTCTCGCCGGAACCGCCATTCTGCTCTGCCCCGCCATTCTGATGACCGACAGCCTCCTCACCATGAATGCCTTCGAGCCGCTTTTCTGGATGGGCTGCATCTGGGTGATCGCCCGCATCCTGCGCACCGGAGACTCGCGGCTCTGGCTTTGGTTCGGCGTGCTCGCCGGCCTCGGCCTGGAGAACAAGCATTCCACGCTGTCTTTCGGATTCGCCGTGACCCTCGCCCTCCTGATGACGCATCATCGCCGCGAGTTCGCCCGCCAGTGGATCTGGATCGCCGGCGCCATCGCCCTCGCAATTTTCCTCCCCAACCTCATCTGGCAGATCCGCCATCACTTCCCGACCATCGAAGACCTGGCCAACGTCCGCCGCGAAGGCAAGAACGTTGTGCTCGGCCCGCTCGCGTTCGTTAAAGAGCAAATCATCGACATGCATCCGATCCTGTTGCCGGTCTGGCTCTCGGGCCTNNTTGATGGAAGTCGCGCACGGCAAGAACTACTACGTGTTCCCGATCTATCCCATGCTTTTCGCCGGCGGCGCTGTCGCGATTGATCGTACGATCGAACGACGGCTCGGAAACCGCGCCGTCCTGGTACGCACGACGGCATGCGCGGCCGTCGTCGCCATCATCCTGCTCGCGGCGCTTCCCGCCATTCCGCTGGTGACGTGGATGCTGCCGCCCGAGCGTCTCCTCGCCTACCAGAGCGCAATCGGCTTCAAACCCGCCAAGGCCGAGGTGCACCACGAGTCGCTGTTGCCNNACTGGCATCTGGGCCGGCAACTATGGCGAGGCTGGCGCGATTAACCAGTTTGGCCCAGGCTACGGCCTGCCCCGCGCCTACTCTCGCCATCAAAATCACTGGTTCTGGGGTCCGCCTCCCCAGGTTTACAAGAACCTCATCGTGATCCAGTGGAGATTCGAAGACGTGCGCGACAACTGCACTTCATTTCAGGCTTTCGAGCACTACCAGCGCTTTGGCATGGACGAGGAAAACGCAACGATGTACCTCTGCCGCGGTGCCACTTTCGACATCCAGAAAATCTGGTGGCACTCCCACCACTGGAACTAGGAAAAGGCTAGCGGGTGGCCGGGATGCTGGGAGGGAAGCTCATGGAAATCGCATCGTCCGCGATAAATGTAATGACGATGTTGGTTTCCGTTGCGACGGGCTGGCCATCTTTGAGGTAGGGGCGGTAGCGCCATTGGCGTACCGCGCGGACTGCGGCCGCGGCCAGCGCGCGGTTGCCAGAGACGACCCTGACGCTGCCCACTGTCCCGTCAGAATCCACCCGCGCTGTCAGAGCCACTACACCTCGAGCGCGGACCTCCGGATAGGCCGGGTATCCGAAGCGCAACGGCGCTCTTGAAGCCTGGATACTGCTGTCTTGGGCGGAGAGTGAGAGGTTCGGAGTCAAAGGCGCATTGCGCGCGCGAAGCGCTCGCTTCGGAGTTGGAATTGGATCGGGAATGACCTCGGCTTTCTGTAGCCTGGCCGGCGCGATGTCAGCTTCCGGAGCGGCGACAGACTGTTCGGTAACTGCCGTCGCGGCGATATCGGTTCGGATTTCGGCCGTGGCCGCGGGCTTTACGAAGTTTGCAGGATCCGGCAGGGCAATCGCGGCGATCTGCTCGACTCGAGGCTGATTGTGGGCCTGGGAATCTGGTATTCCCTGCATTCGATGCCATGCCGCTACGGAAATGACGCAGAGAAACAGCGCTCCAAGTGCCGTTGCAGGCTTAAACGTCGCCGGCTTGAACGTCGCAGGCTTAAACGGTGCGGGCTTGGACGTTGCCGGCTTAAACCAGGCGACTGTGGGCGAAGAAGCTGAAGCCGGCTTCGGCTTGGGCGCAAGTTCCGCCAGCGGCGTTTCCACCCTTTCTTGCGGTTCCTTTTTTTCCGCCGGCTTCCGGATCGGCGAAACACCGGTCGGCACCGCCGGCGGCACGAAATTCTCAATCACACCGATCGCAAGCGACGGGTCGTACGATGGCGATACGACGCTCCCGCCATTGCGGAACAGCGTGTTGACCAGTTCGCGCTGGCGCGAATTCAGGAGCGGCATGGAGAGTTGGCGAAAGTTGCGAAACGCCCAAAGCAGAAAAATGCGTTCCCGGCGGGATAGGTCTACGCGCACCAATCCCTGCTCTGTTTCAAACAGCAAGAAGCCGAATTGAAGTCTGTCCAGAAGCATGGTTAGCGCCTCGGACTACCGCCCGGGGCTAGACTTTAGATATGCAGCTTGGGTGCCACAGGCATGGGATTGTAACTCATAGATAACAGATTCGTTATCCGCTATGGCGGCTCCCATCGGGTCGGGAAGTGCAAAGGGTTTCACGCGCGGCCCCCGGAATTCATACCGCCAGTACCCATAGGCTCGGATGCGGCGGCGGGGTGAACTGCTTGCTAAGCCCTTGAAAAAATGGAGCCGACGACCAGAGTTGAACTGGTGACCTGCCGATTACGAATTATCTGCCGGTCCTGCCGCTACAGCAGCTAAGTTTGTTGCAGCAAAAGACTTTAACAATTTTCGGCCCGCACGGAAGGGAGTTCTGGCGATGTTGATTAGGTTGGTTTTAGGTGAAACAGGTTGAGACCTTACGTCACAAATACGTCACAAAAATTGCCGTAGATTTCAAGGAGACTACAATCGCGCTGACTACACCTGGAGGGCGCAATCCCTTTCACCCCCGCGCCACCCTCGCCGGCAGCAATCTCAGCAGCACATTAGCGATCACCAAAGGCTGGTGCTCTCCCGC
>PMBA01000158.1:0-16639 GCA_003152795.1 Acidobacteriaceae bacterium
GCCAAAGCGCTACGACTCAAAATCAGATGTGAGGGTGTGTGCGTCGAACGAAGAACATGCGGCAACGGAAGAACGAGCGCGGGGTCGTGATCATGCTGGTGGCGGTTTTCATGCTCTTTGTGGTGGGGGCGATGGCCGCGCTTTCGATTGATGTGGCGACGATTTACACGGCGCGCAGCGAGGCCCAACTTGCGGCCGATGGCGCGGCCCTGGCGGGCGCACGCGCTCTCGTCACTTCGGGGATGACTTCGGATACGACCGGGGGATTGACGCCGGGCGCGGAGATCATTGCCGCTGCGATCGCTACCCAAGTCGCGCAGCAGAACTCAGTCGGGGGAAGGTTGCTGAAGGCAACCGAAGTGGTTGTCAGTTTTGGCGGGAATCCCCCCACCAACCCGACTGTCATCGTCAAGGTGCAGAGAACCGATCTGCCAACATTCTTCGCGCGCATCTGGGGAAGTACTCAGGTGACGGTGGGAGCATCGGCGACGGCGGAGGCATACAATCCTTCGGGCGCAAATGCATTGGTTGGGACAACCACTCCGGTCGCGCCCGTTTGCGTGAAGCCGTGGCTGCTGCCGAACCTCGACCCCAGCCCTGCAGGCACTACCATTTTCAACGCGGCCACAGGCGCCATTACTAACACGGGGCTGTTGGGATGGACGTCGGGAACGCCGATGAGTTTTGCTTGCGGACCCGGAGGTATCTGCACGCCGCCATTCCCTGGTCCGACAGCCTGGAACTATTATCCTGGCGAAGACAACCCGTTGTACTTCCCCCACCCGACCCACGCGCTGCCCACCTGCGTCCCGGTGCTGACCAGCAGTTATCAGGAAAGCATCGCAGGTTGCATCGAGAAACCGATCGCGTGCAACAGCCAGGTCAATATCGATACCAGCCCCTACGGCCCGACGCGAAATTCCGATACGGCGGACGCGGTCAACTGTCTGACTCATGCGACGGCGGGCAACGGCGATAAAGTCGCTGTTCCGGCGCCGCCAGCCGCGCCATTCCAGTTTGTCGCGGGCGCCGACACTCCCATTCCCGGTGCATCAACAAAAGATGTGATGGTGAGCAGTTCGCTGGTCACGGTGCCGGTGTTTGATAGCACCACGCTCATCAACCCGGTGCAGATCGTGGGTTTCGTCCAGTTGTTTCTGAATCCCGACGGCACGGCAGCGCCCGCTGTCGGCGGTGTGAACACGACCGTGATCAACATGGCAGGTTGCGGAACTGGCGCCAGCGGAACGCCAATTCTTGGGAATGGCGCGTCTCCGGTGGCGGTGCGGCTGATCTCGCCGCCATAGTTGAAACGCAAGGCGGAGCAAGGCTCGTCTCCACGCATGCCTTTCAGTATCTCTAGCAGGCTGCGGAAAAAGTGTTTTTCCAGCGCAGCATTCCCCCAGCGGCTGGAAGCCGCTGTTGATTTCGCGGCGTTTACGGCACGAGTGGAACTCATGCCCTTCCCTAAACCGCTGTGAATCGGAGTTTTTCCGCAACCTGCTAGAAGATGTTGGGGTCGCGTCGGGTCAGGATGACGCGTTCCAGGCTGAGTTCGTCGCCTACGAAGATAAAGTTGTAGAGCGAGCCATTGAGCAGCGAGCCCAAAACCTCGCGGGCCGGGGCGGGTCCCAGATCGGCGACTACTTCTTCCTGCTCGGCGCCGGCGGGGATGGCAATCTCGGCCTGGGTCTGNNCTTCGATGACGGGAGTGGCGGGCAGCGAGGGCAAGATGGTGTCGGAAAGCGCCGGAGCAACCCGGGTGGCGGAAACATTCGCGCGCGCGGCAGGTTTACCCAAGGCGGGCGAACCGGTGGACAGCAAGGCGTTCTGAAGTTTTGCGGCGGCCGGAGCCGGCACATCGGGAACCTTGACTCGAGCGGCGGCAGACGCACCCGGCTCAGCTGAACTCAGCTTGACTACGATTGCATTCTGAATGGTCGAAATCTTGTACGACTGGGGTTCTTCGAGGTCGAGCACGACGCGGGTAATCGGAGGATTCTCGAAAAATAATCCGGCTCGAATTCCCTTGAGGGCGCCGCGATTGACTTTCAGGGCGCGCAAGTCGGCGGCCGGAAGAGCGCCGGGAAAATCCACGACAATGCGATCTGGTCCGGTGATGGCCTGGGTATTGGGAGCGACGGGCGCTCCGGAAGTTTGAATCTCGACTTCCATGTTGGCGCCGGTTCCGCGCACGATGACGTGCTGGACGCGAGCGCCATGCGGGGCTGGGGTCTGCGCGAAAACGGGCGCCGACAACAAGGCAGCTACCGACAGCAGGGTTGCGATATGAGCGAGGCGTGGCATTAGGACCCTGACCAAAGTCTAGCAGTTATGGCGAGGGTAATCCGGTCCGGAAGTCGTAGCACCAGTTACGGAAGTCACGCGGCTTTCCGCCGGCTGCCGGCGACCAAGGAAGGCTTCAAAAGAAGCGCGTGACGCCCTCTTCCAGCACGACCACCTTGTCCTTGACGCCCGCCTTCACGGCTTCGCGCTCCAGCAACTGGAGAGGCTCTTCGATGGGCTCGTGGGACAGGCGAAACGATCCGTAGTGCATGGGGATCATCCAGCGGGACTTGAGGTCGAGAAAAGCCTGGGTGGCGTCGGCGGGGCTGGTGTGGACGTTCCGAAAAGTCTCGGGGTGATAGGCGCCGATGGGGAGCAGGGCGAGTTCGGGCGCGAGACGTTGTCCGATTTCGCGAAAGCCGGCGAAATACGCGGTGTCGCCGGCGTGGTACACGGAGTGTTGGCCGCTGCGCAGCACATAACCGCCATAACCGCGGTACGAATCCTTGAGGATGCGAGCTCCCCAGTGCCGCGAGGGGACGTGGGTGATGTCGAGGGTACCGTGGCGGCAGGTGTTCCACCACTCCAGTTCGACAATCTGTTCGAAGCCCAGATCGGAAACCAGGTCGAATAGATGATGAGGGACGACGAGCGTGGGCGCGGTTCCAGTCTGGCGCCGGGTCTGGCGCGCAATGGCGCGCAGCGACTGGCGATGCAAGTGATCGAAGTGCGCGTGGGTTACCAGCACGAGGTCCATTGGAGGCAGGTCGCGCAGGTTCAATCCGGGTCGACGCAGGCGCTTAAGAACGAAGAGCCAGCGCGCGAAGTTGGGATCGATGATTACGTTCTGCCCGCCGATTTGCAGGAAGAAGCTGGAGTGTCCAATGAAGGTGACGCCGAGTTCGCCATGCGTGGCGAGTTGCGGTTTGTGGGTCTTGCCGGTGCGCGGCGTGACCACGGAGTGCCGCACCAGGCGCGTGAACTGACTGGCTCGCTTGCGCAGCGCAGGATTTTTCAATGAGGACTTTAACATTAAGTTCGACCGGTATGATTCGACACTCCGCCGGAAGAGCGGACTCTGGAGCCATTATCGGCTTTGTCTGCTCAAGTCTCCAGTGTGCCGTTGATACAGATTGGATGCTGGTGGAGGCGGGATCGACGCACGGGAGGCCAGTTTGCCCGGTGCCTGGTTGCGGGCGGCTGATTTTCCAGTGTTCGGCACGGTCGTTTTCCTCGCCCGTTATGTCCCTGAGGGTATTTATAATCCAAAGTCAGACGAAATAATCAGACGAAATAATCTGGGAGGAAGTCACGCTGATGCGCGTCGCATTTCTTGGCATGGGAATTATGGGACGGTCGATGGCCGCGAATCTGGTCAAGGCCGGACACGAGGTCGCGGTTTGGAATCGGAGTGGGGGCAAGGACGTGGAAGGCGCACGCAGCGCGGCTTCTCCGGCGGATGCGGCGACGGGCGTGGAAGTGGTGTGGATGTGCCTGTCCGACACCAAGGCCGTCGAGGGCGTGCTGTTTGATGCGGGGGGGGTGGAGGAGGTTCTGGGCGAGGGCATGATCATCGCCGACTCGAGCACCATTTCGCCCTCCGCCACCCGGCGCTTTGCCGAGCGCGTGAAGGGGCGCGGCGTCGACTATGTGGATGCTCCGATGACGGGATCGAAGATCGCCGCCGAATCCGGGAGCCTGATTTTCATGGTCGGGGGCGACGACGCCGTGCTGGCTCGCCTGCAGCCGCTTTTTCAGGCGATGGGCAAGCAGGTGTTCCACATGGGAGAGACGAGCAAAGGACAGGCTACGAAGCTGGTGATGAATCTGCAGATTGCGCTCATCTATGAAGGATTCGCCGAAGCGCTTACGCTGGCCGCCAAACTCGGTGTGGACGTGGAAAAACTGTTGCCGCTGGTGCAGGCTTCCATGGTGCGATCTGGGGTGGTGGACTACAAAGCTCCGTTCATTCTGAAGCGCGACTTCTCGCCCAATTTTCCGCTGCGCCTGATGCTGAAAGACATTCGCCTGGCGCTCGATGCGGCCAAAGAATCGCGGGTGCGCCTGCCCGGCTTGGAAGCGGTGGAAGAGGTGTATGACGTGGCGGCCGAGGAAGGGCAGTCCGATCTGGACTATGCCGCGACGCTGACTCTTCTGGAAAAATGGGCGGGGGTGGAAGTGAAAGCTGCAACAAAGTAGGTGCGGCGGGCTTATCGGGGATAGCGCTCAGGGCGAGACGGGCGTCCTCGCTCGTCCCAAGAGCGCAGTTCGTCCTTTGCCGGTCCGCACAACAACTCTGGATTCGCTTACTTCTTGGCCAGCGAACGAACGTAGTTCACCAGGTGCCAGATGTCATCGTCCTTGGCGCGGTCGCCTTCCGGAGGCATTTCGCCCTTCCCCTTGCGGATCACGTAGAAGAGTTCGCCGTCCGTGCGGTTTTTCAGCGCGTCCGGATTGGTGAAGTCGGTGACGTTTTTTATGTCCGTCGCCATGTCGCCCTTGCCATCGCCGTTCTTTCCATGACACATCTCGCAGTCGAAGCCATAGAGCTTCTTGCCCTTGGCGAGCGACTCCGGACCAGGCTTGACGGGATTTACCTTGGCCGCAGCCTCGGGGGGGATCTTGTATTCGGTGGCGGGCGGTTTGGCGGGGGGCTGATCCTGCTGCGCCCATAGCCCGAACCCGAAAACGAGCAATGCAAGGAGGGCCAGCGGAGCTTTCTTGAATATGGCGTGGTTCGACAAATTGTTTTTCAACGCACACCTCCAGTTCGGAAACACGGTTGAAACATTTAACGATACTCCACGACAGGGGAAACGTGCACGAAAAGGTTGCAGGCCAGCGCCTGACTGGGCAATGAAGGACTCAGCGTTGGGTCCAGATCAGGGACTTGAACCGGCTGTCGATTACACTCGTAACTCCTTTAGCGAGCGAGGATTACAGAAGTATTACAAAGTGCTCCGCACACTCTTGCTATGGTCTAGACGGACTTCAACCAGACGGTTGTGCGGAGACGAAAGACGATGAGCGAGACAGCGCGGGAAACGATGAACGAGACCATGAGCCAGGCCATGAGCGAAGGCGGAGAAGGCACGAATCGCCGGGAGCGGGCGAATCGCGATGGCTTCAACTGGGGCACGGCGATCGCCATGGGCCTGTTTCATGTGGGCGCAATTGCGGCCTTATTTTTCTTTACCTGGCCGGCATTTTTTGTCGCCATTTTCTTGTGGTGGGTATCGGGCAGCCTTGGGATTGGGATGAGCTATCACCGGCTGCTGACTCATCGCGGCTACAAAACGCCGAAATGGGTGGAATACTTTTTGACCTGGTGCGCGACGCTGGCGCTCGAGGGCGGGCCGATTTTCTGGGTCGCAACCCACCGGATTCATCATCAGTTTTCCGACGAGGACGGCGATCCGCACTCTCCGAACGACGGCAAGTGGTGGTCGCATATGGGGTGGATCCTGATGGGCAAGTCGATGCATCACGACACCACGACCCTGGCCCGTTACGTCCCGGATCTTACCAAAGATAAAGTTCACGTCTGGCTGACCAAGTATCACTACACGGGAAACATCATTCTGGGCGTCATTCTCTATGCCATCGGTGGATTGCCGTGGCTGCTGTGGGGAGTGTTTGCGCGCGTCGTGGTTGGACTGCATGCGACGTGGATGGTGAACTCGGTGACGCACATGTGGGGAACGCGCCGTTTCGCGACCAAAGACCTTTCGACCAACAACTTGCTGGTCGCAGTTCTGACCTTTGGTGAAGGCTGGCACAACAATCATCATGCGCATCCGGTTTCCGCGCGTCATGGCTTGACGTGGTATGAAGTCGACATGAACTGGTACGGCATCTGGGCGCTGAAGAAAATTGGACTGGCACGGCACGTGTACAAGATCGAACTCGATCACCTGCCGCCGAAACCGCCACTGGTGCGGGATGTGCAGGCGGCTGCGGTGATGACGGCGCCTGCGGGCAACGACTGAACGGCATTAACCGCAGAGTGCGCGGACAGCGCAGAGAAAGCCGGGGGCTAACCCCGGTTTTTTCTTTTTCCAGTATTCCTATGCGAACTCTGCGTGCCCTGCGGTTGAAGCCATTTCCCGCTAGAATCTCCTTGTGCGAATCATCAGCCGGCAGAAAGCGATCTATTTTTTCAGCACGCTGGGCGTTTGCCTGATTGCGGCGGCGGTGGCGCTCAACGTCAGCTGGATCATCCTGTACTGGCGCGAAGGCCTGAAGCTTTTCTTCGGCGGCATACTTTTTCTGGTAATCATCGCGGGTCTGGTCCTGAATACCATTTTTCTGGTGCGGGAGATTCGCCGCAACGAGCAACACGACAGTTTCATTAACGCGGTCACCCATGAATTGAAAACTCCGATTGCGTCCATCCGGCTCTACCTGCAAACGCTACAGAGACTCGATGTGGGAGAAGCGCAGCGGCGGCAGTTCTACGAGTTAATGCTGCTCGATACCGAACGCCTGCTGCACACNNGTGGAACAGGTGCTGAAAGCGGGCGAGGCGGCGCAGAAGAAAAGTCCGCCGCCGCGTGTGCCGGTGGAATTCAATTCGCTGGTGCGCGAGTGCATCGAACTGGCGCGAGTGCGGCATCATTTGCAGGCGGCCAATCTCGAGTATCGCGAGTCTTTGTCTTCATCATCTCTGCAGAACGGCGACGGGGCGTGCGTTCTGGGCGATGCGGAGGAGTTACGAACGGCGGTGTCGAACCTGCTGGACAACGCGGTGAAGTATTCGCCGGATGGCGTGCACATCTCGGTCGAGTTGGATGCTCAGGATGGGAAGCGGTTGGTCCTGCGGGTGCGCGATCAGGGTGTGGGGATTCCGGAGCATGAGTTGAAACGCATCTTCAGGCGGTTTTACCGGGTGACGCAGCGTTCGCTCTCACAGGCGAAGGGCACTGGCCTTGGATTGTTCATTGTGCGGTCGATCGCGCGCAAGCACGGCGGCAGGGTATTTGCGCAGAGCGAAGGGGCGGGGAAGGGAACGACCGTCACTCTGGAATTGCCTCGAAAAGTGAGGGTGGCATGAGCCGGGTGCTGGTGGTGGAGGACGAGGCTCACCTGGCCCAGGGCTTGCGCTTCAACCTGCAGGCTGAAGGACACGCGGTGGAAGTTGCCGGAGACGGGGAGACGGCGCTGGACAGGCTGATCGAAAAAAGAGAGCGCTTTGACGCGGTGGTGCTCGACGTGATGCTGCCGGGCAAGAGCGGCTTTGAGGTCGCGGCGCTGCTGCGCGAGAAGAAAAATTATGTGCCGATTCTGATGCTGACGGCGCGCGGGCGTCCGGAAGATGTGCTGGAGGGATTCGCGGCGGGCGCGGACGATTACCTGCCCAAGCCGTTCGAACTGGCGATTCTGATTGCGCGTCTGGAGAGCCTGCTGCGGCGCAGTGTGTGGATGCAGGACTCTGACCCGGCAAGCGCCGGCGATGGCACCGGCACTAGCAATGACAACGGCCAGACCCGACTAGCGCCGTCGGGCGAGCGGGAAACTGGCGGCGATACGTTCAGTTTTTGCGGGAAGTCTATTGACTTCCGGGAACTGGAATTGCGCTCGCTGGGAAACACCATCCATCTGACCGTGATGGAGGCGGAGTTTCTGCGCTATCTGGTGCGCTCAGAAGGGCGAGTGGTTTCGCGCAAGGCGATTTTGGAAGACGTGTGGGGGTTGCACGAAGACACCGATACCCGCGCTATCGACAATTTTGTGGTGCGGCTGCGGCGGTACATCGAGGAAGATCCATCGCGACCAAAGCATTTGCAGACGGTGCGAGGCGTGGGGTACCGGTTCGTGGCGGAACCGGAATAGGAATGGGTCGCTGACGAGGTTTCAGGGAGGGCGTGGATGCGCCCTCCCTTCTGGAAAAATGAGGGCTTTACCGGCGGACACCGCCGCACGGATACGCTTTGGATAGCGCCTTGCGAGCGAGAACGACGTCGCGCTGGTTCAGTTTGTCCGGGTGGCTCGCGAGGTATTGTTCCATGGCGTCTGCCGCTTCACCCAGGGTAATTGTCGAGTGATCTGGCTTGCAGACCTTTATGGATGCCATAACCCCTTCCACCACTCCCAGGCAGTACCCTGCGTCGAAACCCTGCACCTCAGCTTTGCAGGACACGGCAAGCTCGTTTCCGTCCAGCTTGTCAGGTGTGTCGGGTGACGGGGGAATGCCCGCCTTGACCATGGCATCGGTTTGCTCGCCTTCCGTGCTCACCACGGCGTCTGCTTTGTTACTGGCTTTCCTGCCTGCCCTGTTACCAGCCACCGCCGGGCCAGCCATGAGAGCCAGTAACAAGCCAAGTCCCAAGATATGAATTAGAGAGCGTTTCATTTTTTCCCCTCCAGTACCGTAATGATGTGCCGCGTCGTGGCAACCCTCCGCGCAATCTGGATTGGGGGAGCTATACAGGGGGTATGCAGGACCGTTTGTGTCGCTAAACTCGCGATTCGACAGAAGGGGGGAAAATTACCGTCTGCGCATTACGCGACCCGGCCGGCACACCTTGGAAGAGCACGTTCGCAGCCAAACTGGAGCGGCCAGCCGCTAAGGCGCTAACCGACAGACGGATAAGTACATGCTGCCGGTATGGGCGGCTAACTGCATTTCTCGAAGACCACTGCCGGGGTAAGCACTTTGCTGGAATGGAAAACTATTTCCCTTGGGTTGCGGAAAGAATCAGCCCCCGCACGTATTGGGCGACAGGTCGCAGAATCTACTGCACGATCAGCGTGACCACATCCCCATGCGTCGGTCCACCCACGGTTGCAGCCGTTACGGTAATCTGCCATGTCCCCAACCCCGTCGGCGCCTCCACCGTAACGCGTGCCGAACCCGGCGAAGTTGCCACGGCCGACGTGGCGGTCACCGTCACCGCAGCCGGGTTTGGAACGACCGCCGGAGCCGTATACAGCCCGGTCCCGTCCACTGTTCCATTCGCGCTACCGCCGGTAACCGCCCAGGTGACATCCTCGTTCGTAGAGTTATTGACTGTCGCGGTGAATTGTCGCTGAGTGACTCCAGCCGGCCACGAGTTACCCGCTTCATCCGCAAACAAAGTCGCCGATCCCGGACTGACCGTCACTGTCGCCGGAGGCGGGCCGGTACCGCCGCCGCCCCCGACCCCGCCGCAAGAAACCTCGGCCATCAATCCAAGTCCCAAACCGATGCACGCAATTGCTGCGTAAAGGTGTGGTCTGCCGCGCCTCTTTTGGCCCGATCCCAGAATCCCCACGAGCACTACCCAGGCGAGCGCGAATGATTGCAGCGGGGTGCGGAGAACGCCGGGGGNNCCGCTGCCTCAACTGCGTTCCCGCATTCGGCCCCGTAGTTGTGATCGTCAGGGTCACGTCAGTTGCCGGCAATCCCGCCGCAAGTGACGCCGGTTTGAAGGTGCAACCAGTCAGGGCTGGCAGATTGGCGCACCCGAAACTCACTGCGGAGCCAAAAGAATCCTCCCCCACCGGAGCCGCCAAAAATGAATAGCTGGCGCTCTGTCCGGCTTCCACCGTTGCGCCGGCGCTCCCCGTGTTGGTCCATGTCAGGTCGGGCGGTGGCGTTATGGTCAGACTGAACGTTTGCGTCTTGGCCGCTGGCGCTCCTGTCGTCATGGCCGAGATCGTCACTGTCGCCGGACCACCCAGCGGAGTCCCTGCAATCGCGGTCACGGTCAACGTGACCGTCACTGGCGCTGAAGATGTTGGATTCACCGAACTCGATGGCGAGAACACGCAAGCCGCTCCCGAGGGCAGCCCTGCCGGGCAAGAGAGCGTCACCGTGGCCGCAAAACTCCCCGCTGCCGTCACCTGGAACGTGCTCGCTGGCGAAGTTCCACCCTGCCCCACGCTCACCGAATTCGGACTGGGTACGGTCAAATTGAAGTCCACCACATGCAGTGTTACCGGCGCGTCGTGCGTGATGGCGTTGCCATCCGTCCCCACCGCATGGGCATTGAAACTGTAGTCTCCCGCACTCCCGCCTGCCGTCACCGTGTACGTCACAGTCGGGGTTCCGTTGAATGCAATCTGTGCCGGCATCGGCGAGCAGATCGGCGGGGCCGCACCCGAGCAACTCAAGTTCACCGGACTGGCGTATCCGTTCAGCGTCCTCAATGTGCCGTCGAACGTGGCGCTCTGGGTCGGAAACACGGTCAGCGGAGAATTCGAAATCGCGTTCGTGTAGTCGGGCGACGTTGCCAGCGCATAATTCCAGATGCCCCGTCCGTAGGTGGACGCTACCAGTGTCTTTGTGCCCGCGTTCGGATTAAAAAGCTGCAGCGCCGTCACCGGAGCGTCCGGCAGATATCCTGAAGCTCCCGGCCCCGGAGCGGGACCGACTTCGGTCCAACTCGCCGTCATCGTCGAACTGACAAAGACGCCAACGTCGGTTCCCGCATAAATCTGGCCCGCCTGTGAATCCACCAGCAACGCGTTCACGGGAGCGTCCGGCAATTCCGTCACTCCCGTTCCGCTCCAGTCCGTCCAATCCGCGCCCGCGTTCGCCGTCTTCCAGACATGCGACGTTGGAAAGGCCAGCGTGCTGAATCCCATGATGCCGACGTATGCCGTATTGCCAGTCCCGTCAGACTTGTCCAGCGCAACCGACGAAATTGCATACCCTTGAGGATTCACATTCTGCGTTACATCCGCCATCATGGTGACGCCGGCGTTGGCCGTAACCCAGACTTCGCCGCCCAGGGGTCCGCTTAAAGACTTGCTCAGCGGCCCGTCACCGTTCGTCACCGCATACACCACCGAGGAATTGCCGTTCACCACCGGGCCGCCCGCGGCCAGCGCATTGACCAGGTTGATCTCATCGCCCGTGCACGCGCCCGTTCCCAGCGTGTCGAAGTCATCGCTAAGCTGCAACGGAGCGGCTCCGCTGCTGCTGATCCGCCATACACGGCAGGTTCCCACCAATAGTTCACTGCTATTTTGCGGGTCCAGAATGTACGGAGTATCGTAGGCCCCCTCGTCTCCGCCGAGATCGCTGGAGCGGACCACCTGAAAAAAATCAGCATCGTTGCACGCCGTTCCCAACTCACACTTCATAATCGTGACGTAGGGATTTGCCGCGAACCATTCGTCGGGATTGGCAGGATTGATGGCTGTGAATCCGCCATTGCCGCCGAGCGCATTCTGCCAGGTAGTGTTGCTGGTTGCCGCGCTGGTTTTTGGCGAACCGTTGTCCTGTGCTCCCCCCAACAGAATGTCGGCGCTGGTTGGGTGCACCGAGAGGGAAACGAATTCCGTCATCGAGCCCAGCGTCTGGCTCAGGCTGTCGAATTGATTTGTGCCCGTGCAACTCCCCGTATTGAGCCCGGCATAGCCATCCAGCGCCCGGCTGATTCCGCCGTCATGCGCGAAGTAGCCCACGGCTTTGCCACTTGCGACCAAGAAAGCGATTCCATGCTGGCCGGGATGGACGTGTGCCGGCGCTGCCAGCGGGCTGCAGCCGTAGGCGTGCGTCAAATTGATCCAGTCGCCTTGTGTGCAGGCGGTTCCTCCGGCAATTGTGCACTTATAAAGATTGACCGCGCCCGCGTATATATCGGTGCCCGCTGCATTAGGGATGGCGGCCAGCTCCAGGTTGTACCACCCCTGTTCCACGCCGCAGCCGCTGTTGGGCCCAAAGGCGCTGTCACCGCAGTTCGCGATGCCGTTATCCGGAATCGCCGTCCAGCTCGTTCCCCCGTTGGTTGTCCGCCAGATGCCTTCATCGACCGGCGATGGATTTCCAATATTGTCTGGTTGCACATCGACGATCCACGCGTACATCTCGTTGCGCCCCGGCAGCACCGCGAACTCGCCGCGATAGATGAGACAACTGCTGGCGTTCGAACCCGCCGGACAGAGCCCCGATGCCAGGCCCGGGCCCGGTTGCGAAGTGAGCCGCGCAAAATGCTGGCCATCGGTGGATGAATACATCCCGTGACGCCGGATAAACGCGTAGAAGGTCCCGCTCGCTCCCTGGCTCGGGTTGTATACCACCGCCGTGGCCGAAGCCGGGACCGCACCGTCCGAAAGCGTGACGCGGTTCCACGACAATCCCCCGTCCTGCGAGTAGTAGAGCCCGCGCGCCGTCGAATTCGCGTCCTCTTCCAGTCCAACGTACAAGCCGTTGTCTCCTGCCGTCGCCGCGACCGCCAGACTGGGATTCGCGGTGCTGAACGCAATCTTGCTGAAACCAATCCCGAGAAAAGACTGGTCGGGAGGTTGTCCTATCCCCGTGATCTGCGTCCAGGTTGAACCTCCATCTGCGGAACGTAGAATTCCCAGACCGTAATAGGAATCGCCTGAACTGTTCGTCTCCCCGGTCCCGACCAGAATGACATTGCTGGCGTTACCTTTGCCGACCGGCTGCAAAGCAATCGCACCCACCGCCAGCGTAGGCTGATCGTCGATCAGAGCTTGCCAGGTGACCAAAGCAGGATTGGGGTTCTCACTGCCCGCGTTCGCCGATTTCCAAAGGCCGCCATAAGCGGCGCCCAGCAGCACCGTGTTTCCGCTAGTATCCGCGGGATCGATCAGCACCGAGGTAGCGCGCCCCGAAACCCAGTTGTAATCCTGCGCTCCGTCGCCTGTTGCATCGGAAGCCAGCGGAGACGGTCCCAGCGGTGTCCACACCGTGAGGCCAGAATTGGAAGACGATGCGGATGCCCCACTCATCGGGTTGTTTGCGATGAGTGGGTGCGGGGAGGACGGAACAGGGGAGGATGTTGAATTGCGACGCGCCCGCATCGCCATCTTCTGCCGGTAAGCCCGAAACCGCAGCCCCGCCGCCGATTGCCCCGGAGGCACACGCCGCCCCCGCCGGTTCCAGTTCCAGTCCAATCGATCCCGCAAATAAGGACGAGCCCCGTCGCGCGCTTCATGAGAAGACTGGGCCGTTTTGCTGCCCGACTCCTGACCGAAAGAGCGGCCAGAAAATCCGCCGAAAAGAACAACAAAAATGAACGCGAAGAAGACAAAATGAGAAGAACGCACACCACCGCTGGCCATAAATTGAAACGCTATCTTGCGCCGGCGCAACGCAGCGCATGGGTAGAGTTTCAACGATCAAGCAAGGATTTCCACGTCCTCGAAAGTGGCCCCATCCTTGGTACCCAACTTGTGAAAAGCGAACGGCGAACAGCCAAGAGCGAGGTAGTGACTCAGTTTCGCGCCGTAACCGGCAAAACCCAGAAACCACCAAGGGCACGAAGGATCACGAAGGCTTTTAGTTTCAAGGTTCTCCTTCGTGTTTTGTGCCCTTCGTGGTTAAGGTTTCGTTAAAACTGAGACACTACCTAAGGGCAAAGAGCCAACAGCCGAAAGCTCCCGCATCCGCTATACTATTGAGCTATGTCCGTGATTAAGAACATCGGAGCCATCGCGCAGGGCATGACCATCACCTTGAAGGAGATGTTTCAGCCCTCGATCGTCGAGAACTATCCGGACGGTCCCGGCCCCCTGAAAGGCGCGAAGTTTCAGGAACGCTTCCGCGGCATGCACGTTCTGCAGCGCGACGAAAACGGGCTGGAAAAATGTGTCGCGTGTTTCCTCTGCGCCGCCGCCTGCCCGGCCAATTGCATCTACATTGAAGCGGCGGAAAACACGGCCGAAGCCCGCGTTTCAGGCGCTGAACGCTACGCTCGTGTCTACAACATCGACTATAATCGATGTATATTTTGCGGGTATTGTGTGGAGGCCTGTCCTACCGATGCGATTACCCACGGCCATGGATTTGAGCTGGCGAGTTTCAATGCCAGCAATTTGATTTACCGGAAAGAACAGATGCTGGCCCCGGCTCCGGCGCACATGGGGGCCAATCAGGTGTTTGCGCAATCGGAAACGGATGCGGGCGTGACCGGGGATTAGCGAACTTCGAGATTTTCCACCAAACGCCGGTCCCGAGTGGGACCGGCGTTGTTGTATAGGACGGAGTCNNGAGCGACGAGCAGCGAACTGCGCACGACAAACGACATATGTCCACTTTTCTACAAACCGTAAAAGAACGCGTCGTGGTCTACGACGGCGCCATGGGTACCAATATCCAGAAACGCAATCCTACCCTGGACGATTACTGGGGCAAGGAAAACTGCAGCGAAGTTCTGGTGCTGAGCCGGCCGGATATTATTCGCGACATTCACGCGGACTTTTTCCGCGTGGGGTGCGACATCGTAGAGACCAATACGTTCGGCGGGACGGGCCTCGTTCTAGGCGAGTTCGATTTGCGCGACAAGGTTCGTGAGATCAACCTGAAGGCGGCGCAACTCGCCAGGGAAGTCGCGCAGCAATTTTCGACCAGGGACAAACCGCGGTTCGTGGCGGGATCGATGGGTCCGACAACAAAATTGCCCTCGCTCGGACACATCGGTTGGGACGCGATGTTGGCGTCCTACGAAGAGCAGGCGCTGGCGCTCATCGAAGGCGGGGTCGATGTGCTGCTCATCGAAACGTGTCAGGACCTGTTGCAGGCGAAGATCGCGACGGTCGCGGTGCTGGAGGCAATGCGCAAAGCGGGAAAGCGCCTGCCCGTTCAGGTGCAGGTCACGCTGCAGGAATCCGGCACCATGTTGCTCGGGACCGAGATTGGCGCGGCGCTCACGACGCTTGAACCGTACGACATTGACGTGATCGGTCTGAACTGCGCGACCGGGCCGGCGGAGATGAATGAGGCAGTCCGATACCTGGGCCTGAACTCCACCAAATACATCTCGGTTTTGCCGAATGCGGGCCTGCCGCAAAACGTCGGCGGCCACGCGGTCTACAAGCTCGCGCCCAAAGACTTGGCCGACTTTCACAAACACTTCGTGCAGGATTACGGTGTACGCATTGTTGGCGGCTGTTGCGGCACGACTCCCGAGCATCTGAAAGCCGTAGTGGATGCAGTGACGGGCGTCGAACCCGCGCAGCGCGACGTGAAGCCAGTAGGCGCAGCCTCCAGCGCCTACACCTCGGTCCCGCTGGATCTGGAGCCAAAGCCCCTGATCGTTGCCGAGGAGATGAACACGACCACGCGGGTGGATCACTTCCGCAAGCTGGTGCAGGCGAAAAAATACGACGACATTCTGGCGTTGGCGAAGAAACTGGCCAACGAAGGCTCGCACATGCTCGACCTGTGCTGCGCCATCGTGGGGGAAGACGAGAAAGGTTACATCTCGGCCATCCTGGAAAAAATCGCGACGCGCGTGCCCGCGCCGATCCTCATCGACAGCACCGAGGCCGACGTGGTGGAAGAAGCGCTGAAGCGCATTCCGGGCAAAGCCATCATCAATTCGATCAACCTGGAAGATGGCGAGAAGCGCACCTCGAAAGTGCTGCCGATGGCGAAGCGTTACGGCGCGGGAGTAATCGCGCTGACCATCGACGAAGAAGGCATGGCGCTAACCGCGGACAGGAAGGTTGCGATCGCGCATCGCATCTTTGATCTGGCAACGCAGAAGTACGGCATCCGTCCAGTCGACTTGCTCTTCGACACGCTGACCCTTCCAATTTCAACAGGACAGGAAGAATACCGTTCGGCAGGCATCGAGACCTTGAAGGCGGTCAAGCGCATCCATGACGAACTGCCGGAAGTGAAAACGGTGCTCGGGGTGAGCAACATCAGTTTCGGCCTCGACGCCTATCCCAGGCGTGTTCTGAACTCGGTGTTTCTGCATGAGGCGGTAGAAAACGGCCTCGACGTCGCCATTGTCAACTACACGAAAATTTATCCGCTGTACAAGATTCCAGCGGAAGAGGTGGAACTGGCGCGCAAGCTGATTTATCAGGACCGCTCGAATGGCGATCCGCTCCAGGTCTACATGCAGCATTTCACGGGCATGAAAGGCAAGGCGCAGGCGCAGACCACGGCGCACGTCGAAACCCTCTCCATCGAAGACAAGCTCAAGTACGGGATCATCAACGGAGAAAAATCGGTAGGCGAGGGCAAGACCAAGCGCAGCCTGGAAGAGTTGCTGGACGAAGCGCTGGCGTCCTACACGCCGCTCGAGCTGATCAACACGGTGCTGCTCGACGGCATGAAGACGGTAGGGGACCTGTTCGGAGCGCGGAAGATGCAGTTGCCATCGGTGCTGGATTCCGCCGGAGTAATGAAGGCCGCGGTCGCCTACTTAGAGCCGAAGATGGAGAAGAAAACCGGCTCACAGCAAAAGGGCACGATCGTGCTGGCCACGGTGAAGGGAGATGTGCACGACATAGGGAAGAACCTGGTCGACATCATCTTATCCAACAACGGCTACAAGGTTGTGAACCTGTGCATCAAGCAGGCTGGCGACGTGATCATCCGTTCCGCGCAGGAGCACAGCGCCGATGCGATTGGGCTGAGCGGCCTGCTGGTGAAATCGACGCT
>PMBA01000158.1:16664-17882 GCA_003152795.1 Acidobacteriaceae bacterium
GGAGAAGACGCATTCGCCGGACTGCATGTAATGGAAGACCTGGTGTCAGAGGACGGGAAGCGCGAAGCCCGGTTGAAAGATGGCCGAACCGCAAAAGAATACGCAAAAGCCGCCGCCGTTGATGAAGAGACCGGCCCGGTATTTTCCGAGCGCAGCGCCGTAGTAACCGACGCCCCAAACATACCGGATCCTCCATTCTGGGGTGTACGGGTGGTGAAGAATTACGACTTGAAGGAGCTGTTCAAGTACATCAACGATACCGCCCTGTTCAAGAATCAGTGGCAGCTGAAGACGGCCTCGCAGGAAGATTACGCGCGGCTGGTTGAAGAAAAATATCGTCCGATCAAAAACAAGTTGGAAGAGGATGTAATCGCGGCGGGCTGGTTCGAGCCGAAAGTAGTCTACGGATATTTTCCCGCCCAGGGCGATGGCAATGACGTAGTGGTGTATGACCCAAGCCAGTGGAGCGACGGGCGTCCTCGCCCGTCCACCCTAACGCAGCCAAAGGAACTCCTCCGCTTTACCTTCCCCCGCCAGAAAGAAGGACGTCGGCTGTGCATCTCCGATTTCTTCGCCGCCCCCTCCTCCGGGAAGATGGATGTGCTCGGCTTGTCCTTAGTGACGATCGGTCCGAAAGCGTCGGTGGAAACGCAGCGCCTGTTTGAAGGGGGAGAGTACACGCGTTATCTTTATCTTCACGGCCTGAGCGTGGAGACTGCCGAGGCCCTCGCCGAATTCCACCATAAGAAGATGCGCGAGGAGTTAGGCATAGCCGGCGAAGACTCCCCGCACATTCGCGATCTCTTCCATCAGAAGTACCGCGGGTCGCGGTATTCGTTTGGCTATCCGGCGTGTCCTCACCTGGAAGATCAGACCAAGCTGTTCGCGCTGCTAAAGCCGGAAGAGAATGTGGGCGTGCGCCTGACCTCGGGCTTCCTGCTGGAGCCGGAGCAAAGCACATCGGCAATTGTGGTGCATCATCCGGGGGCCAAGTATTTTGTGGTGTGAGGTCAGACGCGGGGCCGCCTGATGCGCGAGAGATGGGGCAACGGCACTCGACCGACCCAGTACATTTGAGACAGGGGTTTTGCAGATGAGCGCGGCTCGGGCAGTACTCTGGGACATGGATGGGACCTTGATTGACTCCGAGGACGTCCACTGGATTTCCTGGCGGGATACGATGGCGAAGGAGGGAATTGTCATCAGTCGCGACCAGTT
>PMBA01000097.1 GCA_003152795.1 Acidobacteriaceae bacterium
TTCGGTATTCCCGCCAAAGTCGCCGCCATCGAATATGACCCGAACCGTACCGCCAGACTTGCGTTGCTCCATTATGCAGACGGAGAAAAGCGTTACATCCTGGCTCCGCTCGAGTTGAAAGTAGGCGATACGTTGATCTCTGGCCCGAATGCGGAAATCCGGCCAGGTAATTACCTGCCCATCTCGCATATACCGGTCGGCACCCTGATCCACAATATTGAGTTGAAAGCGGGCCGCGGCGGGCAGATCGTCCGCTCGGCGGGTGGCTCGGCACAACTCCTGGGCAAGGAAGGCGATTTTGCTCAAGTCCGCCTGCCGTCTGGTGAAGTCCGTTTGATCCACCAGGTATGTTATGCCGCGATTGGCACAGTCGGTAACCTTGATCACAGCAATATCAAACTTGGCAAGGCAGGCCGCAATAGACATAAAGGCATTCGCCCGACCGTGCGCGGCTCTGCTATGAGCCCACGCGACCATCCGCATGGCGGCGGTGAAGGCCGCCAGCCCATTGGCCTCCCGGGTCCAAAGAGTCCCTGGGGTAAACCGACCCTGGGCAAGAAGACCCGCCGCAATAAGAAAAGCAACCCGTATATTGTGCGCCGTCGCAGCAAAACCACTCGTTAGGCTTTGAGAGCAAGAGGTAGATTATGTCTCGATCACTTAAAAAAGGCCCCTATATTCAGCCGAAGCTATTAGAGCGCGTGGAGGCGATGAACCATAAGGGNNGTCCATGATGGACGCCGTCATGTGCCGATCTATATCACGGAAAACATGGTTGGTCACCGCTTGGGCGAGTTCGCGCCGACGCGAACCTTCCGCGGCCACCAGTCTGCGGCTGCGGAAAAAGCCACTGCTGCACCGGCGCCCGCTGCACCCGCGGCAGGAGGTAAGTAATGGCCGACATTAAGGCTGAACTTAATTTCTTGCCCCAATCCGCTCAAAAAGTTCGCCTTGTAATCGATACGGTGCGCGGACTGGGAGCCAATGAGGCGCTTGAGAACCTGCGGTTTGTGAATAAGCGCGCCGGTGAACCCGTGCTCAAACTGCTCAAGTCTGCAGTGGCGAATGCAGAAGAGAATTTCGGCGTCAGCCGCGATAACCTGTATGTCGCGCAGATCTTTGCCAATGAAGCTCCCACTCGCAAGTGGCGCCGTTTCGGGGCGCGCGGGCGTTTCAAGCCGATCTTACGCCGCCAGTCGCATATCACCGTTGTCCTGCGTGAGCGCGGGTCTTAAGAAAGGACTGAAGGAATTATGGGTCGCAAAGTACATCCGATCGGTATGCGTCTTGGAATCAACCAGCCGTGGCAAGGGCGCTGGTTCGCAGAAGGCAAAACATATCGCGAGCAACTCCATCAGGATTTTGCCATCCGCGGTTTGTTATTGGGCGGTTCGTCCAAAGGCGGAGCGGCAATGAACTCCGGCGCAAACAAGCTACGCAAAGAGCTTCCTGAAATGGTCTTGAACGGCAAAGCGGGTATCTCGCGTGTAGATGTGGAAAGATTCCCAGGCAAGATCCGGATTGCCATTCACACCGCCAAGCCCGGTATCCTTATCGGTCGCAAGGGCGAAGGGGTAAAGAAGATCCGGGCTGCACTTGAAACTTTGGTGGGGAAGAAGATCGATCTCGACGTCAAAGAGGTCGAAAACCCCGATACCGATGCCACCCTGGTAGCACGTAACGTTGCCGATCAACTGGAACGTCGTATCGCTTACCGGCGGGCTATGAAGCGGGCCATCCAACAGGCAATGCGCCAGGGAGCCAAAGGCATCAAGATCATGGTCGGTGGACGCCTGGGCGGTGCTGAAATGTCACGGGATGTGTGGCTCCGTGAAGGACGCGTCCCGCTCCAGACCTTGCGGGCCAACATTGACTTTGCCAGGACCGAAGCTCTGACCACGTATGGTCAGATCGGTGTGAAAGTCTGGATCTATCGAGGCGAGGTTGTGCCGGAAGTTGAAGAGAAAGTCGAAGCAACAGAAGGCGTATACGTCAGTGAATAGAGGTCGGAGAATAGAGAACAGGACGCCCCGGGTTTTTCTCTGTTCTCCACTCTCTGATCTCTAAGATGAGGTTATTTCTATGTTGATGCCAAAACGTGTTAAGTGGCGCAAGCAAATGCGCGGACGCATGCGAGGAAAAGCCCTGCGAGGCGCCGAAATATCATTTGGCGAATATGGGCTGATGGCGCTCGAGCCGGCATGGATCACCGCCCGCCAGATCGAGGCTGCACGCCGCGTTATTGTCCGTGAGATGAAACGCCGCGGTAAAGTCTGGATCCGTATCTTTCCGGCCAAAGCGTATACTCATCGTCCGCCCGAGACCCGCATGGGTTCAGGCAAGGGTGGCGTGGAATACTATGTAGCCGTTGTCAAGCCAGGCCGTATCATGTTCGAAGTTGGCGGTTTGCCTGCCGACCAGGCGATAGCGGCGCTCAAAGGCGCACAATATAAATTCCCGATCAAGACCAAGGTCGTGAGTAGTCACGAATCAGGAGAGTAAGAGATGAAAGTTGAAGAAATCCGCGAAATGCAGGCGGAACAAATCCGCACCAAGCTCTCTGATGCGCATGAGGAGCTGATGAAGCTTCGCTTTCAGCAGGTGACCGGCCAGTTGACCGATACCAGCCGCCTNNCATGAACAATCGTCGTCGAATTGTTGGGAAGGTCACGAGCAACAAAATGACCAAAACCGTGGTGGTCGAGATCGTACGGAAATTTCGCCATCCGCTCTATAAAAAAGTCGTTTATACGAGCAAACGTGTAAAGGCTCATGACGAGATCGGCTGTCAGATTGGTGACAGTGTACAAATCGTCGAGTCCCGCCCGTTATCACGCGACAAGCGCTGGGTCGTCGAGTCCGTTATCAAACGCGAGATTCGCACGGCAGATGCTGGCGTCGAAGCAATAGCCGCCGTCGAAATCCCGACTGCGAAAGTGCCGGAGCAGGAGAGCCAGTCATGATCCAGCACGAGTCTCGTTTGAAGGTTGCCGATAACAGCGGAGCACGCGAACTGCTAGTCATTCACGTGCTGGGCGGCTCACATCGTCGGTACGGGCATATCGGGGACATGGTTGTGGCGACTGTAAAATCCGCATCCCCGCAAGGCGCCGTCAAAAAAGGTGAGGTTGTCCATGCCGTGATTGTCCGCCTCACGAAAGAATGGCGTCGCGAGGACGGTTCGTATATCCGTTTTGATGATAACGCTGCAGTGATCCTGGATGCCGACGGCCAGAACCCCAAGGGCACGCGCATCTTTGGACCCGTTGCCCGCGAACTACGCGATAAGCAGTTTATGAAAATCGTATCGCTGGCCCCGGAAGTGCTGTAAGGCTGGGACAGGAGTGAAGCAATGAGAGTAAAGATCCGCAAAGGCGATACCGTCGAAATTATCAGCGGCCGCCTCGAAGACAAAGGCAAGCGCGGTGAAGTCATCAACGTATTGATGGACGCCAATCGNNGTGGTGGTACAGGGTGTGAATATTCACATCAAGCACCAGCGTCAAATGCAGACACAGGCCGGCCGCCAGATCAACCCCGGTCGTATCTCATTCGAGGGACCGATCCACATCTCGAATGTGATGCTGGTCTGCCCGAAGTGCAGTGAACCCGCACGCGTTGGCATCCAACGCGACGAGACTGGGGCGCACCGTGTCTGTAAAAGCTGTGGACAGTTGATCGATTAGGCCGTGGAGCATTAACGATGAATCTAATGCACGAACGTTACCAGAAAGAAATTGCCCCCGCCTTGTTCAAGACGTTCAATTTCAAGAATGTCATGCAAGTGCCGCGGATCCAGAAAGTGGTCGTCAATATCGGCCTGGGAGAGGCGCTGGATAATCCCAAGGCGCTCGAAGCCGGCGTTAGCGACCTGACCATCATCACCGGGCAGAAGCCTGTTACGACCAAGGCTCGCCAAAGCATCGCCAATTTCAAACTGCGCGAAGGTCGTTTGATCGGCGCCAAGGTCACCCTGCGAGGGGAGCGCATGTGGGCCTTCCTCGACCGCTTATTGAACATCGCCTTGCCGCGCGTGCGTGACTTCCGCGGCGTCTCAGCGAACGCCTTCGATGGACGTGGAAATTACACCCTCGGCCTCAAAGACCA
>PMBA01000150.1 GCA_003152795.1 Acidobacteriaceae bacterium
TCCTTTCCTCATATATGGAGGGGCTTCCCGCCTTCCGGAATTGACAAGCGCCGGCTTCCGGAAGTGCCTCTTCCAGCTTTTGTGATAGCCAGTCCTGCGTTGCGTATCGAACTGCCCGAATGAAACGGTTTTGTCTGGGCATACCCGAGACCAATAACCGATACCGATCCCCAACAACGCGACCGCCACGATCCCAATCCAAAGGCCCTTGATACAACTGAGCCGAAAGCTAAGGCGAAGGCGGCATTTGTCTGGTGAGATAGACGACTGAGGCTACGTACCGCTCATGAACGGTTTATCCCAAGTTAACTGTACTGCCGCTCAGGAGGTCATCATAGTTACGGTGGGCCAACCAGACGATGCAGGTCAGAAGGTTAGGCAGTAGTGGGCAATAGTGAACAGTCTTGGGGAGGGCTGTTCGACTAGATAAGAGGGCTGGCCCTGCCGATCGCGTCTAGTCTACTCTGGAGCGTTCCCCGTCCAAGCTCCGCTTGGGCGGGGCCTTTGACTTATTCCCGCCGATAACACTTGACAACCCGTTTTATAATAAGAATAAAGACAAAATAAAGTAGATACCCGCGCGGCCTATCCACCGATAACTCCGCGCCAGCCGTGACCGATCCGGCAGAGAAGGACGCGATTCCACCAACCCATGCAGAATCAAGACTTTACCTATAACTGTCTTCCTTTCAAGACTTTGCCGCAATGCGCGACGCTAAGTCGATGATTCTAATATACCGACCCCACAGGGGGGGTACCCCCTACTAACATTGGCACCCAACAAAAGCAGCCACTAGCCCAGGAGCAACCATGTCATCCTTTGCAGCACCTCGTTGCCGCCACATCAAGGTCAACGGAACCCAATGCGGTTCGCCCGCTCTCCGCCACAAGAACTTCTGTTTCTACCATCAACAGCATCGTCCCCTGATCGTCGAATGTTATTCCGAAGGGCCTTACGCATCCGGCGAAATCGCCTTGCCCTACTTCGAAGACGCGCACTCCATTCAAACCGTCATTCGCCAGCTCGTGCAGATGGTCCTGCAAAAAAGACTCGAACGGAAAACCGCCAGCCTCCTGCTCTACGCGCTCCAGATCGCCTCTTCGAATCTCAAGCGTATGGAACTCGAAAAGCCGCAACCGGAGCAGGTAGTCATTGATCTCGAAATGGAAACGGAAAAGGAATCGGGAAATCCCATCGCTGCCCGTGACGACGACCAGGCCGCCCGCGAAGGTTCGGCAAGCAAAAACTCGGCAAGCGAAAGGTCGGCAAACGAAGGTTCGGCAAATGAGAGTTCGGCAAGTGCGCAACCCCCAAGTCCTGATCGGGACGCTAGCCCCGTCAACGCCTCAGCCCAAACCGGCGAAGACAGCAGGCCGCGCGGCGAGGCTCTTCCGCCCGGAACCATCCAGGCCTGCTATCAGCCCGCACCACAAATGCGGAGTCGTCCGCGCCAAACCCTCCAGCGAAAGCAACAATATGTAATCTGAACCCGCGCTAGCAGCCGAAATCGAGAAGCGGCGAGTGGAAACGGCTATCGGCACAAGCTGTCACTCGCGGAAGCACTGGGACGCGCCCTTCCACGGCCCTCGACACGTTTTCTGCTGCAGCGCAAAACCCCTTGCTAGCCTGCCAAGATCGCGTTCGTAGCAAATTGAGACAACTTGCGATGCAGGTATCGCAACAAAGGTTGCAAATAACAGGGACCCGAAGTAATATGAATTTGGACGCTAGCTTTCGCGTTCATCTCAAAAAAAAACAAAAACTTCCAGGTAGAAGCGCAGCCCTAGTCAAAAAATCTAAAGGGGTGCCCAGGCCCCGGTGCAATTCGGAGAGAATGCATGTCGTGGTACGCGTACTGCCTCACGGAACACCAGACGCTAGCAAACGGTGTTCGCGCCCGTCGTCCCTTCGTCCTCGATGGTATTCAGGGTGTCAACTCCGCTCCCGTTATGAGCTACCCGAGCGGAGAATTCGCCGTGATTGTCAGCGAATATGACCGTGCTAGCTCCAAACTCGATGAAAAATCGGTTCTGGAACATGCCCGGGTGGTAAGCCAGAGTTTCCGAACCGCCACCGTCCTCCCGTTCCGTTTCGGAACCATCTTCGACACCGAAGATGCCATCCGCCAGGCGGTTCGTTCCAACCGCCGAACCTTCTGCGAGAGCGTCGAGCGCCTTCGCGGCAAGTCCGAAATGCGCATCAAGCTTACGGTTCGCGACGGTTCTCTCCGCGGTAACATGGAAGAGATCGTCCTCCCCGATACCGTTGGCCGCGAATACCTCACCAAGCTGCGCGAGAAGGCGTCCCGCGAGCGCGAACGCCAGACCAAGGCGCGCGCCCTCTCCGTCCAGGTGCACAAGCTCTTTAACCCCCTCGAGGAAGAAGTCAGCTGCAAGCGCGTTGATTCCGACGGCATGCTGCTCGATATCGCTCATCTCATCGACACCAAGTCCATCGAAAAGTATCAGAACCGCTACAGCACCGCCGCCAAGCAACTCAAGAACTGCCAGATGGTCGTGACCGGTCCCTGGCCTCCCTATCATTTCCTGCCCGGAAAGGTGCGCACCGTCGCCGGCGATAGCTAGAAGTCTCTGCCGATCTGCCCGAAGCCCCCTTTCGAGGGGGCTTTGCTTCTTTTGAGAGGGAACTGAGAGGATATTGTGCGGGGACGGCGCTAGCCCGCCTCTACACCTTGCTTCTTCCAATGTGCAGCTTTATTCACCCCACCCCGCATTCCACGGCGAACTGCCACCCAAAGGACCTCGAAGTGATTCGCCCTAATACCTTGATTTTCAACAGGTTCCCGAAATGGGTCCGCCTTCTCTTTCTAGTTACCATTTTGGTTCCGCAAGTGCTTATTCCTTTGGTACTGAAGAGGCCGCAACCGTTTGAACTTCACTCTCGATGTTATCGACTTCTCACTCTGTCCGTTCCACTCCCCGGAGCGGCGTCAACTGATTTTCCTCTGATACCCACCACTTCGCCTCTTTGAAAAGGGTGGCCCCGCAAGGGGCCGCTTTTTTTGTTTCTGCCCATCCTGTACACTCGCCGTTTCCATGAGAATCCGTCTCTTGAAATCTCTCATTCCATCCTGCGCGCTCCTCCTCTTCGCCAGCTTCGCCGCGTGGTCGCAGACTCCGCCCAAGCCGCAGACCCCCACGCCCCCGCCTGCTTCCTATTCCCCACAACTGCGCGACCAGTTGCAAGCCGTGCGCGACGCCGCTCTCTCCAGCGACTATGCCTGGCATCAACTCGCGTACTTGACCGAGAACATCGGCCCCCGCCCCGCCGGATCACCCCAGGCTCAGGCCGCCGCCGAATACGTTGCCGCCGAGTTGCGCAAACTCGGCCTCGACGTTCACCTCGAGCCGGCGCAAGTCTCGCACTGGATTCGCGGCGAAGAACAAGCCTTGCTCGTCGACTATCCTGGCCGCGTCCCCGATACGACCCAGCGCCTTGCTCTCACCACCATCAGCGGCAGCTCGGCGACTCCCCCCGCTGGTATCACCGCGGACATCGTCGTCGTCCACAACTTCGGCGAACTCACCGCCCTCGGCCGCGAGAAAGTTGCCGGCAAGTTCGTCTTGTTCAACGTTCCTTACGACCAGCGCAAGGCCCTTGCTGGCATGGCTTTCGAAGCCTACGGCGAAGCCGTTGCCTATCGCGCGGGCGGACCCAAAGCGGCCGCTCAACTGGGCGCGCTAGCCGCCCTCGTTCGTTCCGTCGGAGGCGCCGACTACCGCCTCCCGCATACTGGCTATAGCGTCCCCGCTGGAATCCCCGCCGCCGCTCTGGCCGCTGAAGATGCCGACCTGGTCGAGCACCTCGCCGCCCAGGGTCGCGTCCGCATGTCCCTCACCCTCACTCCCCAAACTCTTCCCGACGTCACTGGCTACAACGTCGTCGCCGATCTCAAGGGTAGCGACCATCCCGAGCAGATCGTCGTCGTTTCCGGCCACCTCGATTCCTGGGACCTCGGTCGCGGCGCTATCGACGACGGCGCCGGTGTTGTCATCTCCATGGCCACCGCTGAAATTCTCCAGCGCTTGCATATCCGCCCTCTACGCACCCTCCGCGTCATTGCCTGGATGGACGAGGAAAATGGAGGCGGCGGACACAGGGCCTACGCCAAGACTCACGCCGCGGAATTTTCCAACCACATCGCCGCCATCGAGAGCGACGCCGGCGCCGGACACCCCCTCGGCTTCTACATGAAGATGACGCCTGCCGCGCTCGCCGCTTTGCACCCTCTGCTCGACATCCTCCGCCCCATCGGCTCCACCGTTTTCCGCTCCTCTGAATACAGTCCCGGCTCCGACATTGAGCCGCTCGTCGAAGCCGGCGTCCCCGGCATCGGCATGATCCAGGACGGCCGCAAGTATTTCGACTACCATCACAGCGCCGCCGACACCCTCGACAAAGTCGATCCCCAGGAACTGCGCGAGAACGCCGCCGCCATGGCCGTCATCGGCTTAGCCCTAGCTGCCATGCCCGACCCCCTGCCTCGATAGGAAATGGTAAGGAGATTGAAAACTTGAACTGCCTCGCTTGNNGATAGTCACGTTCGATCGCCGGCTGATCCCATCACACCTCCTCTCGGTTTACCATCCCTCCAGTTGACGCCTCATCTCGTTGGCGCTTACCATGATTGTTTGACTTCATGTGGGATGGGGTGCCGTAAGGCGTGACTTATGCTTTGCGGCCGGCGGCAATCATAGGCAGCAATCATGGATAAGAAGAAACTAGAGACATTCCGAAAAAGGCTGGAAACCCGGCGCAACGAACTGCGCCACATGGTTGTCCGCAATCAGCAGGACGGTCGTACCGCCGACGATGAGGCCACTCAGGACGTCGCCGACCGCGCCGCCAGTTCCTACAACAAGGAATTCCTCTTCAGCCAGAGTAACAACGATCGCCAGTTGCTCAATATGGTCGATGGCGCTCTCGCTCGCATCCGCGAAGGCAGCTTTGGAGAATGCGTCTCTTGCGGCAAGGAGATCAACGCCAAGCGCCTCGAAGCCGTACCCTGGACTCGCCACTGCATAGCGTGTCAGGAAAAAGCCGAGCAGGGCCTCCTGGAAACCGCGCAGTAGTTGTCCGTGTGGAACGGACACTCCTGTCCGCCCTTGACCTCTGTCATCGTCGCCCGAGCTTTTGGTCCAGAAAATCGTTCCGGATAAGTAACCCCCAAGCCGATTACCAGAGTGGCCCCCTTCCCGTCCTTTCGGGCCATGCCCTTTCCAATTTTCCCCCACGAATCGAACCCGCGCAGTGCTATCATTCTTCAACCCCACCTACGCCGCGCCTGGGGGTTCGGCGAGGGAAATCTCTAACCTGAAGGTGAAAGCTATGGCTTGGACCAGTCCTGTTTTCGAAGAAGTCGTTCTCTGCTGCGAAATCAACTCCTACGTGAGCGCAAAACTCTAGTTCTGCAAGATGCGCATTCAGATCCTCGGTTCTGCGGCCGGGGGCAGGTTCCCGCAGTGGAATTGCGGATGCGGAAACTGCGCGGGTGTGCGCCAGCACAAATTTTCCGGCAAGGCGCGTACCCAGGCTCAACTCGCGCTGAGCGCGGATGGCTCCTCCTGGTTTCTTGCCGGAGCCTCTCCCGACCTCGCCTTTCAAATCGAAAGCTCCCCCGCGCTTCACCCTCGCGCCCTTCGCGATTCGCCCATCGCTGGCGTCGTTCTAAGTAGCTGCGATCTCGACCACGTTGTCGGATTGCTCCTGCTCCGCGAACTTCAGCCTTTGCGCGTATATGCCACTGCCTCGATCTTGCGCATTCTCCGCGAAGAGAACAGCATGTTTGGCATGTTGAATCGTGTCGAGCCGCAGGTACTTTGGACGCCGATGAATTCGGGCGCGCCGTTTCCCTTGCTGTCCGCCAACGGTACTGACTCCGGACTGCGATGCGACGTCCATAATCTCTCCGGACGGTATCCGAAATATGTTAAGACTGAAGCTGCGAACCTCGCTCCCGATGAAGCCACGGCAGCGCTGTTCTTCGAGTCTTCTCCGGGGAAACGAGTCGCCTATGTTCCCGCTGTCGGCCATCTCAGTGATACGCTGCTGCAGAAGATCCATCGCGCCGACTTGCTTCTGTTCGACGGCACCTTCTGGAGCGATGACGAACTGCAACGCGTTCAGGGCAGCGGCGAAACCGCCCACCAGATGGGACACATTCCGGTCGAAGAGAGTCTGCTCCTGCTGAAAAATATTAGTTCTAAAGTCGGGCGCAAGATGTTCATTCACCTCAACAACACGAATCCCATCCTGAATCAGGCCAGTCCCGAATATCGAGCGGTGCGCCAGGCCGGCTGGGAAGTGGCGGAGGACAATTGGCAACTGGAACTGTAGCTGGCGGGGCAATTACAAACGCTCCGAAACTTACGTTTGAGGAATTGCGCGCGGCGCTCCGCCAGGTCGGCGAAGGGCGCTATCACCACAAACATCCCTTCCACCTGCTCATGCACGAAGGCAAACTCACCCGCGGACAGCTGCAGGCCTGGGCCCTGAACCGTTATTACTACCAGTCCATCATTCCGATCAAAGACGCGATCATTCTCTCGCGAGCCCCCGATCCGTCGTTTCGCCGCGTCTGGCGGAAGCGCATCGTGGATCACGATGGCCAAGACGGCGATGACCAGCGCAATGGCGGAATCCTGCGCTGGATCAAGCTGGCGGAAGCAACCGGGCTCGCTCGCGACCGGGTGATAAGCACCGACGAAGTTTTGCCGGCGACGCGCTTCATTGGAAATGAATATCTCAACCTGGTGCGGACGCGTCCATTTCTGGAGTGCGTCGCTTCGTCGTTGACCGAACTTTTTTCGCGCGACCTGATCGCGCTGCGCATGGAGAAAATGCGTCAGCACTATCCCTGGCTCGCCTCCGCGCTCGATTACTTTGAGGCCAGGCTGACCGAGGCTCCCGAAGACGCTGCCTTCGCCATCCAGTACGTGTTCGACCACGCCGCTACCCGCGCCGACCAGGAGCGCGCTATTCAAGCTCTGCGCGACAAGTGCGACATTCTGTGGGCGCAACTCGACGCCCTCTATTTCGCCTATGTCGAGCCCGGCTGGCCGCCCCCAGGCGCTTTCCGGATTGAGGCTGAGGCGACGCCCCGCGTTGAAAATGCCGGGGGCAACCGTGCCTGAGCTTACCGATGCAAGCATTCCGAGATTTGCCGCAGGTTGCCGCTGGGGCGGAACCACCGAAGCTCCGGTCGTGCTCTTCCCGGAAGGCGCCATCCGCGTCGAAGGAACCGGCCGCATCATCCTCGAACTCTGTGACGGCCATTTCTCCCTGGCTGAAATCGTCCAGAAGCTCGAAACCCAGTTCATGCTGGCCCCGAAGGGCAAAATCCGCGCCGAAGTGCAAGTGTTTCTGGAGCAACTGCACGCCAAGCGCATCGTTGATTATTGAGTCATTGAGGTATTGATTCATTGATGCAATGCTAAGTGACTTTCAATGACTAAATGATTCAATGACTCAATGCCCCAATCCGCTGGCCCTGATTGCCGAGATCACGCATCGCTGCCCGCTGCACTGCGTGTATTGCTCGAATCCGCTGGAGCTGACATCGCGCCAGGAAGAACTTGCGACCGCCGACTGGCTGCGCGTTTTCGGCGAGGCCGCCGCGCTCGGCGTTCTGCATTTGCACCTCACCGGAGGCGAACCGCTGGCGCGTCCGGATCTGGCCGAACTGATCCAGGGCGCTCGCCAGTCGCGTCTGTACACGAACCTGATCACTTCTGGAATCGGGCTCTCGCGTGAGCGCCTGGCCCAGCTGGTCGAAGCGGGCCTGGACCACATCCAACTCAGCTTTCAGGATTCGAGCGAAGGCCGTGCGAACTGGATTGCTGGAGCGCGCGCCCACTTGCACAAGATTGAGCTGGCCCGGTGGATCCGCGAGCATCGCGTCGCCTTCACGACGAATCTGGTCGTTCACCGCCAGAACATTGAGCACCTCGAAGAAATGATTGCCGCGCTCGAAGCCCTTCATCCCGATCGCATGGAAATCGCGCACGCGCAGTACTACGGCTGGGCGCTCCAGAACCGGTCCGCGTTGCTGCCCACGCGCGCCCAACTGGACCGCGCGGTCGCGGTGGTTGCAGCCGCCGAGGAGCGGCTTCGCGGAAAAGTCCGCATCGATATGGTCGTTCCCGACTATCACGCCCGTTTCCCCAAAGCCTGCATGGGCGGATGGG
>PMBA01000198.1 GCA_003152795.1 Acidobacteriaceae bacterium
AGCGACGACTTGCCCGATCCGGAGACTCCGGTCACCACCGTAAGAGCGTTGTGCTCAATCTCAAAATCGATGTTCTTGAGGTTATGAACCCGGGCCCCGCGTACCACAATGCTGTCTGTCGACATCTTCCCCTGGCACTACAGACGGATCAACAAGGCGCAACCGAATCTTTCTATTATAAAGCGTGCTTAGTTCGGAAGACGTCCTCAACCATAGCAGGCGATGGAGAGTCTGGCATCCGCGCCCNNGGATGTAAATCCACAACCCGGTCATGTAATGCCAGTACCAGGAGGTGATGTCGACGACAATGCGGCGGGCTTCCACCGGGCGGCGCAGCACCGACGCAACATTGGCGAACATAAGAGCCAGTACGCCGGTGGCCAGGTGAAGCCCGTGCATCGCGGTAAGAATGTAAACGAAGGAACTGCTGGTGCCGCCGACGAGGTGAGAGCCTGCGGAGGAAAGCTTGCTCCAGACAAGAAGTTGACCCGCAAGAAACGCCAGGCCGAGAGCGGTGGTAAGCGCAAGCCATGGGAATTGGCGCTCTTCGCCGAGCGAGACGCCCGGAATTGATTGCACCGGAGCCAGCGCCGCTTCTCGCGTAATGTCACGCCGCGCCAGATCGATGGTGATGCTGCTGACGATAAGAACCGCGGTGTTGGCCAGCAACAACGTCCAGGGCAATCGCACTGGAAGCCAGCTTTGAACATACCCCGCGTCGCTCACATCAAGACTTAAGAATCCGCGCCGGATGAGATAAACCGCCGTGAAAGAAATGAAGAGCATGAGAATGGGCGTCATGGCGATCGCCAGTCCCATCCGGGCGCGACGCAGGCGCTCGCCATAATTAGGCATGGAGTCCGGCATGCCGCCGTCAGGCCCGCGCCCGTCGTCACCCCCACCGGGGCGGGGCGGAAGCGAGGCTCCGTTGTGGCCCGAAGGGCGCGTCGAAATGGGCGTCACGCCCGGCATCTCCAGCGCTCGCTTCGCCGGTGAGAATCACGGAGGGTAGAATCAAAAAGCATGTCGCCCTCTTCTTCTTTTGATGATGAACGGGATGAACGCAAACGCTGGGACCGGAAATATCGCGAATCGCCGGGCTCATGGATGGTCCCCGATCCCTTCCTGACCCGTGCGTTTTCCCAATACATTCTGCCGCTGTTTCCGCGCGGAGGGAGTGCGCTCGATCTCGCCGGAGGGGCCGGACGACACTCGATCTGGCTGGCGCAACGAGGCTGGGAAGTCACGCTCATCGATATCTCCGAGACCGGAGTCGAACAGGCACGGCATCATGCCGGACGGTTCGCGTCCCACATTCACTTTGCAGTAGATGATCTCACCCACTTCAATGCTTCGCAAACCCAGCTCCAGGCAACGTCTGGAGTGATGTCCGATGCAATGTTCGAAGGAACGTTCGAAGTCGTGATTGCGTTCTTTTATCTTGAGCGAACGATTTTTCCAGAGATAGTGAAAGCATTGCGCCCGGGCGGACTGCTCGTCTATAAAACCCACACCTTGGCGCATCCGCAACTGGCGGTCGGGCCGAAGAACCCGGCGCACTTGCTCAAGCCGGACGAACTTTTACAACTGGCCGAAGGCCTGCAAATACTGCATTACCGGGAAGAGGTCGCAAAGAAGTCGACAGCCGAATTGGTGGCGAGAAAAAATATCTGAACCGAGCCAATAAGGTCGGGCTTCCGCTGGTCGAGCGATGCGATGTCCAGTGACGCGACGCCGGATGACGCGACGTTGCCAACCCCGCGGCTTCGCATCTAGACTGTGAGGGCCGGGCTTGGTCCGGCATCGGGACTCATGCGAAAGTGGCGGAATTGGCAGACGCACCAGACTTAGGATCTGGCGGGTAAAACCGTGGGGGTTCGAGTCCCCCCTTTCGCACCAGGCACTTGCTGGCATTATTTCCGACCTGGGCGGCCCGCCCACCCGGGTTTGTCGCTTTGAAAGACCACCGGATCAGCCCGACAAAATGACTTCGCTGCCCAGCACATTAGAGCGTGAGGTCGTAAAGCCTCGGCGGCGGTGCGTTTGTGTTCCTCGCTCGCACCACGGTGATTCGATTACCCGAGTTTGTTGAGGCGACGGGCCTTTCGCGTTTTCTGAGAAGCTGTTACGATAATTTCGTGACGACGATTTGCTCAGGTTCGTCCGGGGCAGATTGGGCAATATATGCAATTGGCGCAACGCCGCATAGACACTGGCGATTGCGCATCTCGTTGATTTGGCGAGTGGGGACGTAGTTCAGTTGGTTAGAACGCTGCCCTGTCACGGCAGAGGTCGCGAGTTCGAGTCTCGTCGTCCCCGCCAATTCCATTTGGCGACCAATCGTTCATGCAGTGCGTGCTTCGCAGGGCATCGTTCTCTGGGCGTACATCTCCATCGTGTTCGGGCGTTGGCGTGCCGCAGAATTTCCTGCGTCAGTTTCATGTCCGGGCTTTCCACTACCAGCAAACTAGCCAGTGAGCTCCCGCCATTTCTCTTGCCTGTATAAGACGTATCAATACCGAAACCTTTAGAGCTTTTGCCGCATGTTTTCTGGTTCCAACTACGTTGGCTCGGCCTCTGAATAGCGTGGAAGCAAGAGGTTCGTTGCGGCCGCCAACCCGAGTGCTGCGGCAAGGAGAACCAGCAAAGAAGAGTAGGAGCCAGTGGCATCAAATGCGCGCCCCAGTACCACCGGTCCGATCGCTCCCGCGGCGGCATAGAAGGTCCAGGTGAGACCGTAAAGAGTGGAAAAAGCACGTAGCCCAAAATAGCGCGTTAGCAAGTACGGTGTAGTCGCGGCTTCGCCTCCGGCGCCGATGCCAATGAGTGCAGCAGCAACGCAACCCGCCGGGAAACTGTTTGCACGAGCCAAAAGAAAAATGCCCAGAGCGGTAATGAGGTTTATTACAAATGCAACACGTGGCCCGAAAAATCGGTCTAGCAGCCATCCCACCACGACCCTGCCAAGCAGGCTCGATCCACCGAGTATCGATGTGCACAGTGCCGCATTTTCGGCTGTGAGGCCGCGATCGGTCAGCAATGCAGAAAGATGAGTGATAGCACCATTCATGCTTATCGAACTCACGAAAAGGATGGCGGTGATAATCCAGAAGGCAAAAGAGCGCAGGCCCTGCTGCCATGTCAGTCCAGAGTGGGAGGCCGGAGCAGATTCATGCCCAACTACTCCGCGCTCGCGGATGTAGCACCAGCTAAGGGGCAAGCCGAGTAGCAAAGCTAAACCGCCGAGTGCTCCATAGGCGACCCGCCAGCCAGACCGGCTGATGATGGATTGGGCGAGGACGGGCAAGATCATGGCTCCCAAACCCGCTCCAACCATGACGAAGGCCAACGCCATCCCTAAACGTCGATGGAACCAGGTGGAAATCGAACGCGAGTAAGCCAGATGAGCCGCACCGTTCCCGACGACTCCAAGCACGAAGCAAGTCACGTAAAACTGCCACAGTCCGAACCGCAACAGGGACAAGGAGGCAATGGCGCCAACGTACACCGTCATGCAGACAAGAATGACGCGGCGAGGGCCGATGCGATCGATCCAGCGGCCCAGCAGCGGGGAGCACAGGCCCAGCGTGACCGCGGCGACGGCGAAGCCGCCCGAGATGGCTTCGCGGCTCCAGCCAAATTGCGCTGCCAGTGGCTTCACAAAAACGGAGAAGGTATAGACGAAAAGCGAACCGAATCCCGCCATCACGCCGAGACATGCCGCCAACACTACACGCCAGCCGTAATAGCCGAGATCGAATTCACTCGGGCCGGGCGCCATTTCGGCGGGCTGCACGGTTGCTATCCCAACTCCGACGCTTCCGGGAACGGACTCCTCGCTCATTCGCTAGATTCTCCAATGCTGCCCAAGTGTCGTTCTCTTAATTCTCCCTGCCGGGGAGATAAATCGGTTCCTGCTTCACAGACTGCATGCATCTCTCCTTAAGCTCGCGGTGAGAAAACGGAAAGGTTACACCGGCGGCGCGGCGTCGATCTCTAGTCTTTTTCGAGTATGCCGCTCCGCGCCAGTGCTATCTCGGCATTTGTCAGCCAAGCTCAGTTCGCAGGGGAGCTAAGCGCGGTAATCCGGGCCAAGGTCACTGCTCAACTGAGATGACGGTGACAGACTTAGGCTCCAATTTCAGAGTGAGCTTGCCGTCTTGAACCTTCGCTGAAACGGGTTTCGGGACTACGGTATTGGATGTGTCGAAGGTATTGACGCTGTCCACCTTTGGTGCGGT
The DNA here is from genome assembly GCA_003152795.1 of Acidobacteriaceae bacterium. Classification (GTDB taxonomy): domain Bacteria; phylum Acidobacteriota; class Terriglobia; order Terriglobales; family Acidobacteriaceae; genus Acidiflorens. The sequence continues at coordinate 4,242 of PMBA01000198.1, forward strand.
CAGAGTTTCTCCGGCGGCTGATTTGGCCGTGACACCGGCCAGACTTGCCTGGATTTCGACGGGCTGATTCGGGTCGAGATTGGTGATCTCCAACCACAACCTGCCGTTCGCGTCTTTGGCTGCGATCGCGTCCAGGCGCGGCAAGGCGACGTCGCCGTGGGTGTACCAACCCGCGTCAAAAATTACGGGCACGAACCTGGCGTCCTGGAACGGTAAATACATTTTGAATACGTAGTAGGTTGGAGTCAGGACCATCTTCTCGTTGTCCGTGATGATCATTGCCTGCAGGACATTGATCATCTGCGCGATGTTGGCCCCGCGTACGCGATCGGCGTGGCGGGCAAAGATGTTCAGGTTCAGGGCCGCGAGGATGGCGTCACGCAGACTGTTCTGCTGGACCAGGAACCCCGGATTGCTGCCCGGTAACGGCGCGTACCAGCCGCCCCATTCGTCCACGAAGAGGGCGACTTTTTTGTCCGGGTCGTACTTGTCCATGATGGCCGAGTGCTTGCTGATAAGACCGTCCATCTCCAAAGTAGATTTGAGAATCTGGCTGTACTCGGTTTCACCAAAGCCCGCGGAGGCATAGGAAGGTGGCCAGTGCCCCACCGTGTAGGAGTGCATGGAAAGGCCGTTGATGTCCCAGCTCCAGGTGTGCTGCTGATAGGCCTTCATGACGGCTTCGGTCCATTCGGTCCATCTCGGCTCAGCGCCGCCAGGGCCGACGGCGATTTTCAGCATCTGGTGTTTGTCCTGCTGCTCCGGATTGAAGTTGCGTACGAAGCGGCTGTAAATCTTCATCTGGCTCAGGTAGTAGTCGGGNNTCATGTTGCCGCCGCAATCCCAGCTTTCGTTACCGATGCCGAGAAGGGCGACTTTGTAGGGAACTGGATGCCCGTTGGCGGCACGTTCTTTCGCCAGCGTCGTGGGCTGGGCGGTCGTCATATACTCCAGCCATTCGGAGGCCTCCTGGGGAGTGCCTGAACCGACGTTGACGGAGACGTATGCCTCGGCGCCGATCTGATCGAGGAAGTCCATGAACTCGTGGGTTCCAAACGTGTTCGCCTCGGTGACTCCGCCCCAGTTGGGATTGAGAGTTACCGGTCGTTGCGGACCGATCCCCTTGCGCCAGTGGTATTCATCGGCAAAGCAGCCTCCGGGCCAGCGAACGTTCGGCACCTTGATCGCTTTTAGGGCGCCAACAACATCGTTGCGAATCCCGCGTGTGTTCGGGATTTTGGAATCCGGCCCGACCCAAATGCCCTCATAAACACCGTGGCCAAGATGCTCGGCGAACTGCCCGAAAATGTTGCGGTCTATCTTGGCGCCGGTTTTGGATGCGTCAATTGACAATTCGACTCTCTGTGCAGCGACGGTCGGAGCAGTGATAGCCAGCACGAGCAAAGTGAAAACGACAAGAAGTGAACGCATAAGGAGCGATGCCTTTTGAAACGGAAGTATGAATGTCCGGGAGAAATGACGAATGAACGATGAGGATTGTGCGCACAATACTCTCCTCGCCGGGAGAGCATCAAGTTGGCGTTTCGAGGAGTGGACTATGGATTGTGATTTGTGATCGAGTTCAAGGGCCATCTATCGTTCTCTCGCGCGTTCGGTGCCCATTGACGTTGGGTAAACAAGGACATCATACGCTCAAGCACTTTCGAAGCTCGTTCTCAGGTGGAGCTTTGCCGATTGCTGATCGACTCCAGGGGCAGGGCGCCTGGCAAGCGGAGAGTGCGAATATCCCGCATGGGTGGTTGGCCGAAGAGACGGCTGTATTCGCGATTGAATTGGCTGGCACTNNCGCGCTGCCTGCAACCGAAGCTGTTTTTGATACTGAAGGGGACTCATGGCGGTCAGCAAGCGGAAATGATGGTGCAGCGTGGACAGGCCCATACCCGCGATTTGTGCGAGATCGTCCACCCGTAGCGGCTTTGCGTAATTTGTCCTGATCCAAGCGATTGCTTTTGCCGTCCGGTGGCTCTGATCTCCCAGGGTTGCGATTGATCGAAGGCGTGCACCCTCGGGCCCCCGCAGGATTCGGTAAATGATCTCGCGTTGAATCAGGCCACTCAGAAAAGGAATGTCCCGCGGGGAATCCAGCAGGTCCATGAGCCGGCAACACGCACCGAGGAATTCCACTGTGGCTTCACCGGTCGCCATGGCGGGACTGTTGGAGGGAGACTCAGCCACCTGCATCTCTTCCCGGCTGAGAAGTTCGCGAATCACGGGCATTTCGAGTTTCAGAGACATCGCAAGACAGGGTGTTCCTTCACTGGCCTCGACGATCTGGCTGACGATCGGTAAATCGACCGATGTCAGAAGGTATTGCCCCTCGCCATACATGAAAGTGGTTTCTCCGAGGCCGACCCGCTTTCGGCCTTGGGCGATCACCGTCACGCCGGGCAGGTAGGTCATCGAACAAGGAGCGGTGGGAGCGATTCTGCGGTGGAGCGTCAGGCCAGAAATGTTCGTTGCCCGATTCTCTTCGGAGCCCATGAATAAAGCAATTTTGTGGGTCAACTCGGAGCGCAGNNTAGCCGCTGGGCACCAGATAATCCAACAATTTGTCACTTAACGAGAGGAATAGGCAATCAATCGGAAGGATCGGGCTACCGCTTCCACGGCGTTTGGTCCTAAGCTTGGGATGAGAAAAACAGTTTGTGAGGGAAAGGCAATGCAGAAACGCAAACTTGGAAAGAACAATCTGGAAGTCATCGCCCTGGGGTTTGGGTGCATGGGGCTGAGCTTCGGCTACGGCCCGGCTGTCGATAAGAAAGAGGGGATCTCGCTGATCCGCTCGGCTGTCGAGCGGGGCGTCACCTTCTTCGACACCGCCGAAGTTTACGGTCCACTCACCAATGAGGAACTCGTGGGCGAAGCCCTTGCTCCGTTCCGCGAGCAAGTGGTGATCGCCACCAAGTTCGGATTTGACCTCGCTTCATTTCCGGGCCTTAATAGCCGGCCACAACACATCAAGGAAGTCGCCGAGGCTTCGCTCAAGCGCCTCAAGACGGATGTCATTGACCTGTTCTATCAGCACCGTGTTGATCCGAACGTGCCCATCGAGGACGTTGCGGGCGCGGTGAAGGACCTGATTCGGGAAGGCAAGGTAAAGCACTTCGGCCTTTCTGAAGCAGGAGGGAAGACGATCAGGCGGGCACATGCCGTCCAGCCCGTTACGGCGGTACAGAGCGAATACTCATTGTGGACAAGAGATCCTGAGGCAGAAGTTCTGCCGACATGCGAAGAGTTGGGAATCGGCTTCGTTCCCTGGAGCCCTCTGGGTCAGGGATTCCTTACGGGAGAGGTCAGTGCCACGACGACCTTCGACAGCGCCACGGACCTTCGCGCCACATTCCCACGCTTCACACCGGAAGCCCGAAAAGCCAATCAGGCAGTGGTCGAATTGCTGAGGGCCATCGCAATTCGGAAGAATGGGACGCCGGCTCAGATCGCGCTGGCATGGTTGCTGGCGCAAAAGCGGTGGATCGTTCCAATTCCGGGAACGCGGAAGCTGGAGCGTCTGGAAGAAAACCTCGGTGCCGTGAACATCGAACTTACGCCGGGCGACCTGCGCGAGATCGACGCCGCGTATTCAAAAATCAAGGTGCAAGGCGCACGGCTTTCGGAAGAACATATGAAACTGATCGATAGTGCAGCATAGCCTGGCAACCTCTGTGTCCGGCATGAGCGCTACCTGAATAAGGAGATGGAAATGCAAAAACGCAAACTTGGAAAAAGCAATCTGGAAGTGTCCGCAATCGGCCTTGGCTGCATGGGAATGAGCTTTGGGTACGGCCCACCAGCGGACGAAAAGGAGATGATTGCTCTGATTCGGAAAGCGGTCGAACTCGGCGTGACCTTCTTCGATACGGCGGAAGTCTACGGCCCGTTCACCAACGAAGAACTGGTTGGTAAAGCCCTCGCTCCGTTCCGCGGAAAAGTGGTGATAGCCACCAAGTTCGGATTCAAATTTGATCCGGAGACCCGCAAACAGGCCGGGCTGGACAGCCGGCCGGAGCATATCAAGGAAGTCGCGGAAGCCTCGCTCAAGCGCCTTAAGGTCGATGCCATCGATTTGTTCTATCAGCACCGCGTTGACCCCGAGGTGCCGATTGAAGACGTGGCGGGAGCAGTGAAAGAGCTGATTCACCAAGGCAAGGTCAAGCACTTCGGCCTGTCTGAGGCAGGGGTGCAGACGATCCGTCGCGCGCATAAGGTGCAGCCCGTGACAGCGCTCCAGAGCGAATACTCGCTGTGGTGGAGGGAACCTGAAGCGGAAGTGATCCCGACGCTGGAGGAACTCGGCATCGGATTTGTCCCATTCAGCCCTCTTGGCAAAGGCTTCCTCACGGGCACGATCAGCAAAGACACGCAGTTCGACAAGACCGACTTTCGGAATATCGTTCCTCGCTTTACACCGGAGAACCGTAAGGCGAATCAGGCCATGGTTGAACTGATCGAGAACTTCGCAAAAGAAAAAAAGGCAACGCCCGCGCAAATCGCCATCGCGTGGCTGCTGGCCCGGAAGCCGTGGATTGTGCCGATTCCAGGTACGACCAAGCTGCATCGGCTGGAAGAGAACATCGGAGCCGCTGCCGTCGAGCTTACGCCGGCTGAGGTTGGGCACCTGGAAGCCGCTGCCTCGGAGATCGCGGTGCAAGGCGCCCGGTATCCAGAACAACTGCAGAAACTGGTGGGCCGTTAGAAAATACGCCGTAAACCGTATTACGACAGCTCATCATCGCAAGGAGAACGCAATGGCCCCTAGTGAGCGTGCACAAAAAAACCACGACGAGCTTTTTCCCGGACACGTCTCGACCCTGGCGGTGACTGATCCTGAACTGATCGAGATTTTCGACAACTTTGCCTTCGATGAAGTGCCCGGTCACGGCAAACTCGAGATTCGGACCCGGCTGATGGTCCAGCTCGCGTCGATGATTGCGTCCCAGGCGGTGCGTGAGTATCGAGCCATGCTCGGCGCGGCGCTCAACGTCGGGGTTACTCCGGTTCAGGTCAAGGAGATCGTGTACCAGGCGGTGCCGTATATAGGGATGGCCAAGGTTTTCGACTTCATCCACGCCACCAATGAAGTTCTCACCACGCGAGGCATCAAGCTACCTTTACCGGGGCAGTCCACGACGACGCCGGAAAACCGCGCGGAGAAGGGGCTGGCGGTTCAGAAGCAGGTCATCGGCAGCGATACAGTGGAGAAACTTTATGCGTCGGCTCCCGCAGACGAACAGCACATCCAGCGCTACCTCTCTGCCAACTGCTTCGGCGATCATTACACTCGCACGGGCATCGACTTACCCACCCGCGAGCTGCTGACCTTCAGCATGCTTGTCGCGCTCGGTGGATGCGAAGCGCAGGTGAGGGGCCATGTCGCTGCGAACCTTCATGTCGGCAATAACCGCGCGCGGCTGATNNTGCGAGTCGTCGATGAGGTCACCGCGCCATGAAAAACACGAAAATGACTTTACTGGTTGTTGGTGCCACTGGGAACATCGGTTGCCTCGTCGTGGAGGAGGGCTTGCGGCAGGGGTACTATGTGCGCGCTCTCGTGCGCACCGCTGAAAAGGCTCGCAAGCTGATGTGAGGATCAGAATGACAAATGTAATCGTTGTAATTGGAGCAGGGTCGATCGGGCAAGCGATTGTTCGGAGGGTGAGCGCAGGCAAACAGGTCTTATTGGCCGATATACGACAGGAAAATGCCGATGCGGCTGCCAAAACTCTAAGCGATGCCGGTTTCAACGTCACCACGGCGACGGTCGATGTTTCGTCGCGCGCCTCGGTCCATGCCCTCGTTGAGGCGGCCACGAAGCTCGGCGAAGTCTCCGGCGTCATCCATGCCGCAGGTGTTTCACCTTCTCAGGCCTCTCCAGAAACGATCCTCAAGGTCGATCTCTACGGTACTGCGCTGGTGTTGGAGGAATTCGGCAAGGTCATCGCTCGAGGCGGCGCTGGCGTGGTGATCGCGTCCCAGTCCGGGCACCGCTTAGCACCACTCTCAACCGAACAGAACGCACTCCTTGCGACGACCCCTGTTGAAGAGTTACTCGGGCTCCCAATGCTTCAGCCAGATCAGATAAAGGACCCCCTTCACGCTTACCAAATTTCAAAGCGGGGGAACTCGTTGCGCGTGATGGCCGAGGCAGTCCGTTGGGGAAAGCGCGGCGCGCGGGTCAACACGATTAGCCCCGGCATCATAATCACTCCCCTCGCGAACGACGAACTAAAGGGGCCGCGCGGCCCGGGTTATCGGCGCATGCTCGAAGTATCTGCGGCTGGACGAGCCGGCACACCGGACGAGGTAGGAACTCTTGGAGCACTCCTCATGGGTCCTGACGGCGCGTTCATTACCGGCAGCGACATCCTCATGGACGGCGGAGTAACGGCGGCGTATTGGTTCGGTGAACTTGCTCCGAAGTGAGTGAAGGGCGGCGTCGGAACGTAGGCTGTTTTCCGCACGGAGATCCCACCGTATGACTTTTAACGTGCATTCCGGATCGGCCAATTTGGGTCGAGTCGTTGGAAAATTCATTTCGTTGCCTTGATCTCGCCCGACATCTGTATTTCCACAGTTACCACGGGCTTTACTTTCAAGAGGAAATTGCTCGGGTCTTTGATGCCCCAACTCACGTACGGCACTTCGAATCTGGCGGTTCCGCGCCAGCGATCTCCGGTCAACTCGGCATGAACCAGCGCGGTGAGGTCATGGTCCACGCCGTGAATGGAAAAAACACCGCTTAGCTTTACGTCCGATGCCCCGGACTGTCCCACTTTGCCCTCGACTCGCGTCGGACGGAAGACCGCGTCGGGATACTTTGCGGTCTCCAGGATGTCGTTGTGCATGCGCCGGTCGCGTGAACTGTTTCCACTCTCACCGCTGGTTGCGAAGACTGCAATCTCTCCGCCCGCCTTTCCGTTGTCCGGATCGAAATGTACGGTTCCGCTCTTCAGGGCGAACGTGCCGTGTACCGTGTGCAACGTGCTCTCCACGGTCCAGTGAACTTTTGTTTGCGCGGGGTCGAGAGTCAGAACAATCTCGGAGGTGGGCGCTGGTGCAGCTTGCGGCTGCGGCAGAGTTGGGGCAGCCGGGAGAAGGATGGCTAAGGCGACGACCGCGAATACTCCGACGCACAGAGATCTCACCCGCAAAGTCCGCATGTTTCTCCTTAATTTCTTTTCTCAGATATTGACTGCGCGGCGGACCATTCCCAGGGCTTCGGTCCAGAAGGTCGGCGACGTCTGCGCCATTTCGACCACATCGTGAATTGCCTCGACGAATTCATCCAGTTGTTCCGACGTGACGATCAGTGGGGGCGCGGCTTTCAAGACCATGAAGTTGTTCCCACAGATTTGCGTGAGAATGCCTTTTTCCCGGAACATCCGCATGACCAGGATCTGTCCGAACATGGCGGGATGGATTTTGTGGAACGCCTCATAGAGCGCGCGAAACGCCAGTTTTTTCGGTGGAACAAATTCGATTCCGTTCAGCAGGCCCATGCCCCGGACTTCCTTCACCATGTCGAAGCCGGATAGTTCGCGGCGGAGTTTCAGGCGAAATTCTTCGCCAAGTTCCAGGGCGCGATGGCCCAGTTCTTCGCGTTCGAGAACGTCCAGGGTGGCGAGCCCGGCTCGCATCGAGAGACTGTTTTCGCTGAACGTGGAGGTGTGGACTATGGCTCGCCTCAACGAAGAGTACACGGAATGATAAATCTTGTTGGTCATCAGGACCGCGCTCACAGGCATCAAGCCTCCGCTGAGCGCCTTCGCCAGCACCACCATGTCGGGTTGCAGATCAAACTGGTGCGCCGCCAAGAAAGTTCCGGTGCGGTACATTCCTGTCTGTACTTCATCCAACACGAAAAGCGTGCCCGTCCGCCGGCACGCCTCTTGCGCTTGTTGCAGGTAGGCGCGTGTGGGCACATGAATTCCACCTTCCGCCTGCAGGGGCTCCACTACAAACGCGGCATGACGTTTGCTCATCAGGGCGTTTTCTAATGCCGCAATATCGCCGTAAGGCACTCCTAAGGTATCTGGCAACAGGGGACCGAACCCCTCTCGCCAAAATGCATCGTTCATCAGCGAGAGTGCGCCGGTGGTCAGGCCATGAAAGCTGCTTTTTGCATAAACAATGCCGGCGCGACCGGTGGTGGCTCGGGCGAACTTGATGGCTGCCTCCACGCCCTCGCTGCCACTGCTGCCAAAGTANNGTGTTGTGAACGCAGTAGCCCGACAAAAAGTCGAGGACGCGACGGCCGTCACTCGTGAACAACTCACAGCCCAGACAGCGCTCGTACTCGACGTTCATGCCCAGCAGGTTGAGCAGCGCGACCCATTGCGGGTTCACGTACTCTTTGTAATTGGAATCGGATCTGGAACCTGAGGTGTTCGTCGACCCGCTGGGTGAAGCCACCGTTGCACTGTTTGGAGCCATAGTGTTTAGATGGCACGCACACTTCCTGGGATGTCCTCTCCCACTTAAATTGCTGGTGTACGACGGTTCTGCGCACGAAAGTAGTTTCCTGACCAGGTATGCCTTTTCGGGTGGTGGCGGAAGTGCCTCCGGAAACTTAAGATAAGAAAACAGCAGGGAATAGAAAGGCAGGATTCCGATGACCGCCCTCGCCACGGTAAAATCCCCGCAGCATGATAGTTCCACCCACCCCCTAACGCCAGAGGAACTGCGCAAGATCGACGCTTACTGGCGGGCGGCCAACTATCTTTCCGTAGGCCAGATTTATCTGTATGCCAATCCGCTGCTTCGCGAGCCGCTGAAGATCGAGCACGTCAAACCGCGACTGCTGGGACACTTCGGGACTACGCCGGGCCTGAACTTCATCTACGCCCATTTCAATCGCCTGATCAAGATCTACGATCTGAATGTCATCTACCTGGCCGGCCCCGGACACGGCGGCCCCGGATTAGTCGCGAATACTTACCTGGAGGGCACCTATAGCGAGTTTTATCCGAACATCACTCAGAACGAAGAGGGCCTGCAGAAGCTGTTCAAACAATTTTCCTTTCCCGGCGGAATTCCGAGCCATGCCGCGCCCGAGACTCCCGGCTCCATCCACGAAGGCGGAGAACTGGGTTATTCGATCATGCACGCCTGCGGCGCGGTGTTCGATAACCCGGACTTGCTGGCATGTTGCGTGGTGGGAGACGGCGAAGCGGAAACGGGGCCGCTGGCGACGAGTTGGCATGGCAATAAATTTCTGAATCCGGCGCGCGACGGCGCCGTGTTGCCGATTCTTCATCTCAATGGCTGGAAAATCGCGAATCCAACCGTGCTGGCCCGGATGAACGATCAGGAACTCACCCATCTCTTCACCGGCTACGGCTGGAAACCATATTTCGTCGAGGGGCACGAGCCCGAAGTGATGCATCAGCTTATGGCCGCAACGTTGGACACGATCGTGAAGGAGATTCGATCGATTCAAGATAAGGCTCGTCAAAACAACGCTCGTCAAGGCAACGCCGGGAACGATCGTGAATCCAGCATGCCAGTGTGGCCGATGATCATTTTGCGCAGTCCGAAAGGTTGGACAGGGCCGAAAATGGTCGATGGAAAGCCGGTGGAGGGTACATGGCGCGCGCATCAGGTGCCCGTGTCCGATCTGCAGAAGCCGGGACACCTGAAGATTCTCGAAGACTGGATGAGAAGCTATCGGCCTGAGGAATTATTTGACGAGAATGGCAAGTTCATTTCCGAACTGGCGGACCTCGCTCCGCAGGGTGAGCGCAGGATGGGAGCGAATCCCAATGCCAACGGCGGGTTGTTGTTGCGCGATTTGGTCATGCCGGACTTTCGCAATTATGCGGTTGGCGTTTCGAAGCCCGGCACGCAGAATGCGGAAGCCACGCGCGTGCTTGGCGGATTCTTGCGCGACGTGATGAAGCTGAACGCGGACTCCAAGAACTTTCGCGTCTTCGGCCCCGATGAGACGGCCTCAAACCGACTGGAAGCTCTCTACGAAACTACCGATAAGCTGTGGATGGAGCCGATGCTGCCGGTTGACGAACATCTCTCGGAGCACGGCCGCGTACTGGAGATGCTCAGCGAGCACATGTGCCAGGGCTGGCTGGANNAGCACGCCAAGTGGCTGAAGGTTACGCGCGAAATTGAGTGGCGGCGTCCGATCGCATCTCTCAACTACCTGTTGACTTCCCACGTTTGGCGGCAGGATCACAACGGATTCACTCATCAGGATCCCGGCTTCATCGACCATGTGGTCAACAAGAAAGCCGACATCGTGCGGGTTTACCTTCCGCCCGACGCCAATTGCCTGCTTTCCGTCGCCGATCATTGTCTGCGGAGCCGTCATTATGTCAACGTGATCGTCGCTGGCAAGCAGCCCGCGTTGCAGTTCCTCGACATGGAGTCGGCCATCGAACACTGCACTACCGGGATTGGCATTTGGGAGTGGGCGAGCACGGACAAGGGGGCCGAACCGGATGTCGTGATGGCGTGCGCCGGAGACGTCCCTACACTCGAAACACTGGCGGCGGTCGATCTCTTGCGGCAGCATTTTCCCGACATCAGGATTCGGGTGGTGAATGTTGTCGACCTGATGACCATTCAGCCCTCGAACGAGCATCCCCACGGTCTCTCCGATCTTGATTTCGATTCCATGTTCACGGTGGATAAGCCCGTTATCTTCGCCTATCACGGTTATCCGTGGTTGATTCACCGCCTTACTTATCGCCGGCACAATCACGACAATCTCCATGTTCGCGGCTACAAAGAGGAGGGAACGACGACAACGCCGTTCGATATTACGGTTATGAACGATCTTGACCGCTTCCACCTGGCGGGGGACGTGGTGGATCGTGTTCCCAGACTGCAGAAAGTGGGCGGCCACTTCAAGCAGTTGCTGCGCAACAAACTGGTCGAGCATAAACAGTACATTCGGGAACGCGGAGACGATTTGCCAGAAATCCGGGATTGGACTTGGCCCTACTAGAGGCATCGCATCATGAACCAAAGGAGTCCATTGCGTATCCCTCAGGGGCCCACGTCTTTATTGGCTCTGGGCAGCACCGTTCGGCTTCGCTCCGGGCAGGCTCTTGAAGCCGTGCCCTACCCAAGAACAATTTGTGAGATAACCTCCAGATGAACGTGCTAGTTCTTAACTCCGGTTCCAGCAGCCAGAAGAGTTGTCTCTACGAAATTGGGGATACGCTTCCCGCCGAGCCGCCAGCTTGCATTTGGGAGGGGAAGATCGAGTGGAGTGATGATCAGGCCGAATACTCGATCAGGAACTCCCGCGGAGCTTCAAAGAACGAGATGGTACCGGCCGGTTCTCGTGGAGAAGCGATTGAGCGACTGCTCCAGAGTTTGTGGAGCGGAGACACGCAAGCGATTTCCGGTCCTTCCGAAATCGATGTGGTGGGACATCGGGTGGTGCACGGCGGTCTGCGGCATTTCGAGCCCGCGATCGTGACCGAAAGGATCAAGACGGCGATCGAAGTCGCTTCCGTCTTTGCGCCGCTCCACAGTCGTGCCGAACTGCAAGGCATGGAGATTGTTGAGAAATTGCTGGGTGCGGTGCCGCAGCTGGCGGTTTTCGACACTGGTTTTCACCGAACTATGCCGCCGTCGGCGTCCACCTATCCCGGTCCTTACGAGTGGTTCGAGCAGGGAATCCGCCGCTACGGATTCCACGGTATCAATCACCAGTATTGCGCCGAGCGGGCTGCGCAATTGCTCGGTAAGAAAATGGGTTCGCTCAGACAGGTGACTTGCCACCTGGGCAATGGGTGTTCGTTGGCGGCGATCCGCGAAGGTCGCAGCGTGGATACGACCATGGGTTTTACCCCGCTTGAGGGTCTCATGATGGGCACGCGCTCGGGCACCGTGGATCCTGGCATCCTCACCTATCTGATCCGGCAGCGGCAATTCTCCGCCCCGCAACTCGACGATGTGCTGAATAAGAAGTCGGGACTGCTCGGGGTATCGGGAATCTCCAGCGATATGCGAGAGATTCTTGACGCCAGCAGGAAGGGCCACGCACGATCAAGACTGGCGCTTGATATCTATGTCCATCGCCTGCAATCGGGAATCGGCGCCATGATTGCGGTGCTGGGCGGAGTCGATGTTCTCGTATTTACCGCCGGAGTCGGCGAAAACTCACCCGAAGTTCGCGCCGCCGTGTGTGATAACTTCGCGTTTCTGGGCTTGAGGCTCGACCAGACGAAGAACACAAAATCTCCTTCGGATGAGGATATCTCCGCTCCGGATGCGACCGTTCGCGTCCTGGTTATTCACGCCCAGGAAGACTGGATGATCGCTCGGGAGTGCTGGAATCTCGTGCACTCGGCTCCAACCCGCGTCCGCCCCTGACCCTGGCCGGTAATAAAGAGCAGCACCTTCGCAGACTCTACGTGGGTTGCAGTCCCAACGGGAAGCGGATTCGGCAAACGACGGATGGTTCCAGCCATTGATCAGGGGTCGTTGCGATCACAAGTTGATGGATGCGCACCGGTTCTCACCTCTAGTATTCGGAAAACATTGCGGTTACAGTCACGTGTGACCGGGATCACAGAACCCGGAACCCCAAAAAGCGTTCAATATTGCTCAGTTTACGGAAGTGTTTTCGTTTTAGAGTTGGGCCAACAAAAACTCGAACGGAGCTAGCAAAATGAAGAAGATTAGTCTCCCAGTGTTTACATTCGCAACAGCATTAGCTGTTGTTCTCAGCCTTCCCCTGTCGGCGCATGCGCAAGGCGCAGACCTTTTCAAAGCAAAATGCGCTGCCTGCCATGGTGCTGATGGTACCGGCTCGGCGATGGGGAAGAAGATGGGCGCCCACGATTTCACAACCGCCGACGTGCAGAAAATGTCGGACGCGGAGCTCACGGATGTCATCACCAACGGCAAGAACAAGATGCCCAAGTACCCAACTCTTAAGCCGGAAGAGGTTAAGGGGCTAGTGACTTACATTCGCAGTTTGAAAAAATAGTCCTGGCTGGGTTCTAGCCAACAAGAGTAAAGAGATTGTCCAGCAGCGGTGCGTCATCCGCGGCCGATGGTGCAGTGTGTCTGCGCAGCGGCGCCTAGAAACATAAAGGAGAGTGTTGGTTCCAAATGAATCTGCAAGAACGCTTCCGAGACTGGTTGCAGCCCATTTATTTCCTGGGGCAGAATCCCATCACGCTATCCGGTGCCGTGGTTACGACGAGCACGGCGCTGACCACCATCGCCTTCTGGTTCTACGAAGTCTTCTTGCCTGGGCCGCCGCATCCCTATATTGGCCTGCTGGTCTTCTTGATCCTTCCCGGCATTTTTGTTCTCGGACTGCTGCTGATTCCACTTGGTATCTGGCTCCGTCGGCGGAGTTTGCGCGCGCGCGGGAAACTGCCTGTGGTTTTCCCTACCGTCGACCTGGGGTTGCCCGTGGTCCGGCGAACCTTGGAGTACGTGGCAGCGGCGACGATGCTCAATCTTCTCATCGTCGGGACTGCATCGTACCGTGGCGTGGAGTACATGGATTCGACGAGTTTCTGCGGCAAGACTTGTCATACGGTGATGGATCCGGAGTACTCGGCCTATCAGAATTCTCCGCACTCGCGGGTGGCTTGTGTGGAGTGCCATATCGGGCCGGGCGCCGGGTGGTTTGTAAAGTCGAAGCTTTCCGGACTGCGGCAGGTATTCGCGGTGACGTTCCACACCTACTCGCGCCCTATTCCTTCGCCGGTAAAGTACCTTCGCCCGGCGCGCGAGACTTGCGAGCAATGTCACTGGCCGCAGCGCTTCACCGGCGACAAATTCCTGGTGAATACGAGCTATAAGGACGACGAAAAAAATACGCCCCAGACCGACGTGTTGCTGCTGAAGGTGGGGGGACGGACCTGGCAGGGTTCGGTCGGCATCCACGGGCACCACCTCTCCGCCAACGCCCGCATCCGCTACATTTCGACCGACAACGAGCGCATGACAATTCCCGCCGTGTATTACACCGACGATAGCGGGAAGACCACGGAGTTTATTTCCAGCGATGCCAAGCCCACCCAACAGCAATTGGACAAGGGGGAACATCGCGTGATGGATTGCGTGGATTGCCACAACCGGCCGACCCATGCCTTCGACTTGCCGGAAAACGCGGTGGACAAGCAAATGTCAGGCGGGCAGATCAGCACCGATCTGCCCTACATCAGGAAAAAGGCGGTCGAGGTCCTCAAGGTGAATTATCCAAACCGCGATGTGGCCCAGCAGCGCATCACTGCCGAAATCAACAACTTTTATCAGACGAATTACCCTGCGGTTTATCAGGCGCGGCGCGCGGCGGTGGAACAGGCGGGCGCGGAGGTGGCCAGGATCTACCTGCGCAACATCTTCCCGGACATGCGGGTGACCTGGGGTACGCACCCGAATAATATTGGGCACAATGATTCGCCGGGCTGCTTCCGGTGCCATGACGGCAGTCATACCAGTGCCGATGGCCAGACAATAACCAACGACTGCAGTGCGTGCCACAACCTGCTGGCGGTTCAGGAGGGAAACCCGAAAGTGCTTACGGATCTTGGCATGAAGTAAGCATCGCCGAGGGTTTGACATGGCTGAAACGAGAACTATGGGGAAGAAGGATTGGAAGGGGCTGGGGGGAATCGTCGTGCCGCTGCTCGCCACAGTTTTCCTTCTTCTGATTCCGGAAAGCCTCGGACACGCGGCGGCGAGCGAAACGCCGCAGCCTGGGTCGGAATGTCTGGCTTGCCACGGCGACAAGAGCACGACCACCACCAGGGGCGGCAAAACCGTCTCGCTCTATGTGGACGGAAAGAGGTTTGCCGCTTCCGTACACGCCACGTTCGGGTGCACCGGCTGTCATGCCGACCTGGAAGGAAAGGACTTCCCGCACGAGAAGCCGGCGCCGGTAAAATGCGGCACCTGCCACGCTACAGAACAGGAGCAACATGCCCGGTCGCTCCACGGCAAGGCGATTGCGCGCGGCGATACGCTCGCTCCGCACTGTGTGAATTGTCACGGAAACCACGACATCCTTCCGGTCAAGGACCCTCGCTCCGCGGTGGCGCCGCTGAAAGTGCCGTTCGTTTGCGGGCAGTGCCATCGCGAAGGAACGGCTGTGTCCCGCAACCGTCCCATCCCCCAGGACAACATTCTGGAGAATTACTCCGAGAGTATTCACGGGGAGGCGTTGCTGAAGAAGGGACTCTCGGTGGCCCCGACCTGCGCCACTTGTCATACCGCGCACCTGATATTGCCGCACACCGACCCCGCTTCTTCGATCAATCGCCGGAATATTGCCGCCACCTGTACAAAATGCCACTCGCAAATCGAAGTGGTCCACCGGAAGACTATTCGAGGAGAGCTGTGGGAAAAACAGGCCAACGTCCTCCCGGCCTGCCCGGACTGCCATCAGCCGCATAAGATCAGGAACGTTTTCTATGAACAGGGAATGGCGAACGCGGACTGCATGCGTTGCCATGCCGACGAAAAACTGCGGCGCGGGCGCGACGGGAAATCCATGTACGTCGACTCCAACGAAGTGAGCCATTCGCGGCACAGCAAAGTGGCCTGCAGCCAGTGCCACTCGGAGGTAAACGCCTCCCGTGTGCGGGCTTGCGAGACCATTACTCACGGGGTGGACTGCACCTCTTGCCACGATGAAGTTGGCAAGCTGTATGTCGCCAGCATCCACGGACAACTGAACGGCAAGAACGATCCGAATGCCCCGACCTGCAAGGAATGCCATGGCACGCATGGAGTGCTCGGCAGACTGGACCCGCAGTCGCGGACTTTTGCGACGAATGTACCCGAGCTTTGCGGGCGGTGTCACCGGGAGGGCCAGAGGGCCGCGGTGCGCTACACCGGGAGGCAGCACGAAATCATCTCGAATTACACCGAGAGCATTCACGGCACACTGCTGAAGAACGGCCTGACGGTAACGGCAACCTGCACCAGTTGCCACACGGCTCACAGTGTGCTTCCGCGCACCGATCCAAAGTCGAGCGTCAGCGCAGCCAACGTGCCGACGACCTGCGGCCGTTGCCACCACGGCATCGAGGAGCAGTTCGAGAACAGCATCCACGCCAAACCGGTGAACGGGTCCACCAAGGCGCTTCCCGTTTGCAACGATTGCCACACCGCCCACGCCATCCGCCGCACGGATGAAGACAATTTCCGGCTGGACGTGATGACCACCTGTGGACGCTGTCATGCGGAGATCGCCAAGAGCTATTTTGAAACCTATCACGGGAAGGTCTCGCGGTTGGGCTACACAAAAGCGGCCAAGTGCTATGACTGCCACGGGGCGCACGACATATTGGCGGTCGCCGATCCGCGCTCGCACCTCAGCCGCGCTAACGTGGCAGCCACCTGCCAGAAGTGCCACGCGGGCGCGACCCGGCGCTTCGCTGGATACCTGACGCACGCCACGCACCACGATCCACGAAAATATCCGTTCCTGTTCTACACCTTCTGGGGTATGACCGCGCTTCTTCTGGGGACATTCGTGATTGGGGGCCTTCATACCCTGCTCTGGCTGCCCCGAGCTTTCCAGATGCGCAGGGAATTGCGCGCCGCTGAAGCGGAGGCCGCTGCAGCTATTGAAGCCGCCGCGAGCAAGGAGAGCCCCGATGCCTAAGGGCGAAGTTGCAGAACGCCAGTTTGTGCGGTTCACCCGGTTGCAGCGCATCCTGCACATCTGCATGATCGTGAGCTTCATTACCCTGGCGCTGACCGGGTTGACCCTGAAATTCTCATACACGAGATGGGCCGCGGTGCTTTCGCATTTGCTCGGCGGATTCGAGAACGCGGGCTACATTCACCGCACTGCCGCGGTTGTGATGTTCGGAGTCTTCATTACCCATCTGGTGGACTTATACCGGTTGAAGAAAAGGGAGCACAGTTCGTGGTGGTCGCTGGTGATGGGACCGGGCAGCATGGTCCCAAACCGACAGGATTTAAGCGAACTGGTGGCTACGCTGAAGTGGTTTGTGGGATGGGGCAACCGGCCTGCCTATGGGCGGTGGACGTACTGGGAAAAATTCGATTATTTCGCTGTGTTCTGGGGGATCGCCGTGATCGGGTCCACCGGCCTCACACTGTGGTTCCCGGTGTTCTTTACGCGGTTTATTCCGGGGTCGTTCCTCAACGTCGCTACTATTATTCACAGCGACGAGGCACTGCTTGCCACCGGCTTTATCTTTACGGTTCATTTCTTCAATACCCATTTGCGGCCCGAAAAATTTCCCATGGACATCACGGTCTTTACCGGGCGCATGCCGCTGGAAGAATTAAAAAGGGACAAGCCCAGGGAGTATGAAGCGCTGGTAGCCGCCGGCAAGCTGGAGGAAAAAATGGAGGAGGCTTATCCAGCGATCGTCACCCGTACGATTCGAGCTTTTGCCTGGGTTGCGCTGGCAGTGGGATTCAGCATCGTGCTCTGGATCGTCTATGCGGTGTTGTTCGCTTACCGCTAGCAGTCCGTAGTGCGAGTGCGGTTTGTATCGGGGTATGCCTTCACGCATTGCCGTGAATGCCGTCTTATGAAGGCGCCTTCAGGCGCTGGTTCGGGCCCTGGGCTCACGACGGCAGATGGATTTGTTGAACTTGTCTGGGAAGGTGGAAATGTTAGCGACTCGGGTTGCCTTGGTTTACCTGGCATTGACTTTGGCCTCGGCTTCGGCGTTGAACGCTGGAGACCAGGAATGTCTGGCGTGCCATGGGCAGGCGGGAATGAAGTCCGACGCCGGAAAGAGCATTTCGATCGACCCGGCCAAGCATGCCGCCAGCGCCCACGGGGTACTGGGCTGCAAGGACTGCCACACCGCCATCAAGGAATTCCCGCATCCCGCCAAAGTAGCCAAAGTGCAATGCGCC
This sequence comes from Acidobacteriaceae bacterium, assembly GCA_003152795.1. GTDB lineage: Bacteria > Acidobacteriota > Terriglobia > Terriglobales > Acidobacteriaceae > Acidiflorens. Next base: position 22,101 of record PMBA01000198.1, read on the forward strand.
ACGTGCCATGCGGACGAGGCCAAGTCTTTTCCAGCCAGCGTCCACTCCATTCTCGGCGAATCCGCCTGCGCTTCGTGTCATGGCAGCGTGCACGAGCTCACCACCGCGGAAAAGCTGATGCCCGGAAAGTGTGTGGAGTGCCATGCGCAGGAAATGAAGGATCTGGAGTCCAGCATTCACGGGCAGGCCGCGAAAAACGGCGACCCCGACGCGCCCAAATGCGTGTCCTGCCACGGTCCCATCCACGCGGTGAAAGGCTCCAGCGAAGCGGATTCGACGGTTGCCCGCAAGAACATGGCGGACACTTGCGCAAAGTGCCACAGCGATGCGGGTTTTTTGTCGCGGCACAAGATTCCGGTGGCGCATCCCGTCGATTCCTACAAACAGAGCGTTCACGCGCGCGCGGTTGCCCTTGGCAAGGAGGCGGCAACCTGTTCCAGTTGCCATGGCAGTCACGATATCTATCCCGCCACCGATGAGCGCTCCCGAGTCAATCACTGGAAGGTACCGGCGACGTGCGCGCAATGCCACAAGGAAATCGCACGGGAGTTCAACGAAAGCGTGCACGGGGTAGCGGTCAAGGACGGAGTGCGGGATGCGCCGGTTTGCGTCGATTGCCACGGCGAGCATCTGATCATGGACCCGAAGAGCGCCGGCTCGCCTTTAAATGCCTTGAATGTCTCCGCGGAGACCTGTGGCCGTTGCCACGGCGATCCCCGCCTGGCGCTGCGCAATGATTTGCCCGCGGATCGCCTGCCGTCCTATGCCGGCAGTTATCACGGACTGGCCCTGAAGAGCGGAAAAGTGACTGCGGCAAATTGTGCTTCGTGCCACGGGGTGCACTCCATACTCCGTTCGAGCGACCCGCGCTCGACCGTGAATGCAGCGAACCTCGCGAAAACCTGCGGGCAATGTCATAAAGGTGTGGGCGACGACAAATTCAAAATCGGCCCCGTCCATGTGCTCACCGAGGCGGGCCCGAATCACCCGGTCGTGCAGTGGATTCGCTGGACCTACTTGGTGCTGATCCCGGCGACGCTGGGCTTCATGCTCCTGCACAACTTGCTGGACCTGCTGAGGAAGATGATCCGCCGCCACCCGCGCCGGGAAACCGGAGAAGTGGCTCTGCGGATGAACTTGCGGTTCCGCATCGCGCACTGGGGCATCGTGGCAAGTTTCCCGACGCTGGTGTTCACCGGGTTTGCGCTGAAGTATCCGGAGAGCTGGTGGGCCAAGCCCCTGCTGCTCTGGGAGTCTGGCACCGGTGTGCGCGGCGGACTGCACCGCACGGCGGCGGTTGTGCTCATCGCGTCCACGGTTTATCACCTGATTCACCTGGCCACAAACCGGCGAGACCGCCGCTCGTTCCTGATGGCAATGCTGCCCGAACTGAAAGACGCAACCGACCTGGTGCAGGTCCTCTCCTTCAATCTGGGACTGACGAAAATCGACCCGCAATTCAAGAAATTCAACTATGCGGAGAAAATGGAATACTGGGCGTTTATGTGGGGCACCTTTGTCATGGGCCTGTCCGGATTCCTGCTTTGGTTCAACAACTTCACCCTCCGCCATTTTCCGAAATGGGTGACCGACGCGGCCACGGCAGTGCATTGGTATGAGGCGATCCTGGCTACCTTCTCCATTCTGATCTGGCACTTCTACATGGTGATTTTCGATCCGCTCGTCTACCCGATGGATACGGCATGGCTCAACGGCAAGGTCCCAGCCGATCACTATCGCCATTCCCGCCCGGAGTATCTGCGCACCCTGGAACGGGCTCACCTGATCGAGTTGCCGACTGACCCATCCGATTACGAGGATGAGCAGGGAAGCGACGATCATCCAGGCGAC
>PMBA01000327.1:0-311 GCA_003152795.1 Acidobacteriaceae bacterium
TGCACGATCAACGGCATCGGGGAGCGGGCGGGCAATGCCTCACTGGAAGAAATCGTGATGGCGATGCGGGTGCGGCCCGATCGCTATGCTTACGAAACCGGAGTCGCGGGGGAGCAACTGTATCCTTCCAGCCAGATGCTGGCGGAGATTACGCGGGTACCGGTGCAGCCCAACAAGGCGATCACGGGCCGCAATGCGTTTGCGCACGAAGCGGGAATTCACCAGGACGGAATGCTGAAGAATCCGCTGACCTACGAAATCATGACGCCGCAGTCGGTGGGCGTGCCCGATTCGAGGCTGGTGCTGGGGAA
>PMBA01000327.1:380-5137 GCA_003152795.1 Acidobacteriaceae bacterium
GGCCAGCAGCCAGGCGAAGAAATTTCCGCCGGCGGCGGCGGCTTTGCCTTTCCCGCGAGCCGTCTCCGCTGCCGCGAATGACTCGCATCCGGCTCAGGTGTCGGGCAGCGCCGGACAGGCGCAGGTTTCGATTCCCTTCACCGACCATCACAGCGACCAGGAAGACTATCTCTGGGGCGTTTAATTCATCACGTGGCATGCCTACCATCGCCGGTAGAAAATATGTCGCGAAAATAGCCCTAGTGGGTCTACCCCACCCGGCCAGTCCTCATTTATTCTTTCGGAATATCCTTACGGAAACGAAGCGAGGGCGCCATGGAACTCCGTGTCACTTCCCTACCCGGAGACGGGATCGGTCCTGAGGTTACGTCCCAAGCCATTTGTGTTCTGGAAGAGGTGGCCAGCGGCTTTGGCCACGATCTTGAACTCGACGAAAAGGAAATCGGCGGGGTGGCCCTGGAGAAATTCGGCAACCCTCTGCCGGACTCTACCATTCAGGCCTGCCTGGCTTCACAAGCGGTGCTGCTGGGCGCCGTCGGCAGCCCGGCTTTCGATCACAATCCTCGCGAGCTTCGGCCAGAGGCTGGGTTGTTGCGGTTGCGCCAGGAACTCGGAGCGTTTGCCAATCTCCGTCCCGCGGTTTTTTATCCGATGCTGGCTGCGTGCTCGCCGCTGCGCGCGGAAACCGTCAAAGGAACCGACATTCTGATCGTGCGCGAACTGCTGGGCGGATTGTATTTCGGCGAGCCGCGCTCCATCGAAGGCACCCCCGGCGAGCGCCAGGCTTTTAACACCATGAGGTACGGTGAGCCGGAGATCGAGCGTATCGCCCATGTCGCATTTCAACTCGCTCGCACCCGCCGCCGGCGCCTGCTCTCGGTGGACAAGGCGAATGTGCTGGAGTGTTCGCGTCTGTGGCGCGAAGTCGTCACTCGGATCGGCCGCGATTTTTCGGATGTCCAGCTCTCCCACATGTACGTGGACTCGGCGGCGATGTCGCTGGTCCTGAAGCCGGCGGAGTTCGACGTCATTCTCACCGAGAACATGTTCGGCGACATCCTGTCCGATGAGGCGGGTGGAGTGGTGGGATCGCTGGGCCTGCTGGCGTCGGCCAGCATCGGAGGCCCGGTTGGTCTGTACGAACCGGTACATGGATCGGCTCCCGACATTGCAGGTCAGAACGTCGCCAATCCGCTGGGCGCGATCCTCTCGACCGCGCTCATGCTGCGCCATACGTTTCATCTGCCGAAGGAAGCGGAGTGCGTGGAAGCTGGCGTCATCTCGACCTTGAAGGGAGGCTTTCGTACGCGCGATCTGGCGCGAGCCGGCGAGCGAACCGTCACCACCGAAGAAATGGGCGCCCAAATCACGGAGTTCGTGCGCTTAGCGGCAGCTGCCAGCAATCGAGCCGCGTCGTAGATTATGTGGCGCGGACACTCCTGTCCGCGGCCGTTGCTGTTGCTTCTGGTCTCTTGTCGAACCGCACAAACTCGCCGGTGCATGCAGCGCTCTTCACCGGTTTCACGTTGCGGCAAATGAGAACAGGCTGAACCACGGGATCACAGGAACACGGGGGAAACCGGCCTAGAGTTTTCCTGTCTAGAGCTTTCCTGGGGCGGGGACAGCGTCAGTCGCGTACTCCCCGTTGATGGCGTTCCACCGGATGCGCAAGACTTCCAGGAACATTCGGAATCCGTCGCGGAAAGGATGCAGCCGCGTNNTCGCTGTGGGCCCACAGGACTGGAACTTCTTCCACCTGCAGGCCGGCGCGCCGCGCCAGAAAGAGAATTTCCGGATCGAACCCCCAGCGTTCAATTTTCTGCAGGGGAAAGATGCGCTGCGCCGCGTCCCGCCGAAAGGCTTTGAATCCGCATTGCGTGTCCGCGAAGCGCAAGCCCAGAATCACCCGCAGCACCAGGTTGAAGATGCGTCCAAAGGCCTGCCGGTACAGGGGCTGGCGTTCGGTCTGCAGTTCGGCCCGCAGCCAGCGCGAACCGATGGCGATGTCGGCGCCTCGATCAATAGCATCGAACAGTTTCTGCGCCTCGGTTATCGGTGAAGAAAGATCGGCATCGGTAAACAGGCAAATGCCGCCGCGCGCATGGAGCATTCCATTGCGCACGCTGTAACCTTTGCCGCGATTGCCGGGATTCTCCAGCAACAGAACCTGTGGATGCACCGTGCCATATTCCCGCACGATTTGGGCGGTATCGTCGCTGGAACCGTCGTTCACGACGAGAATTTCCGCGTCCCAGTCTTGTTCGCGCGCATGGCGAAGAAGCGCGTCGAGCGTCGGACGGATGCGGACGCTTTCGTTATAGGCGGGGATGACGAAACTGTAGGTCAGAGTCATTGAATCATCTAGTCATTGAGTCATTGAATGATTGAGGCAGCGAGTCAATGCCCCAATGACTCAATCATTCAATGACTCAATGATTCATGCCACCTGGCGGCGCTGGTCGAGCATCGCGAAGAACTCCGCGACCAACTCCTGGTCCCAAAGTCCGCTTCGCGCCTCGGCGCGCATGGTAACCGCGGCCTGTTCGTGGCCCAGCGCCGGCTTATACGGACGCGCGGTTCGCAAGGCATCGTAAATGTCCACCACTTGCAGAATCCGCGGCAGCAGCGGTATTTCGCTTTGCCGCAGTCCATCCGGATAGCCGCTGCCGTCGGAGTGCTCGTGGTGATGCCGGATAATTGGAAGCACCAAGCGCAGCGACTTCAACGGACGGCAAATGGCCTCGCCGGTGACCGGATGGCGCTTCATGATCTCCCACTCCGCCGGCGTCAGGTCGCTTCCCTTCTTCAGGATTTCATCCGGCACGGCGATCTTACCCAAGTCGTGGAGGAAGCCGCCGCGCTGCAGGGCGATAACGGAGTCTTCCTCCACTCCCAGAAAGCGCCCCAAGTCCATGGCATTGCGCGCCAACCGTTCACAGTGGCCCTCGGTGTAAGGGTCGCGCGCCTCAACGCTGAGTCCGAGAGTGCACAGCACGGAATCCGCGGTCTCCAGTTCGTCGGTGAATTCCTTCAACTTCAGCAATGAGCTGACGCGGGCAAACAGTTCCTCGGGACTGATCGGCTTGGTGAGAAAATCGTCGGCGCCGGCTTCAATTCCCTGGAGGCGGTCCTCGCGGGCGCTGAGGCCGGTAATCATCACGATCGGAATCAGGCGCGTGGTGGGATCATCTTTGAGTTCGCGGCATAGTTCGTAGCCGCTCTTGCCGGGCATGACCACGTCGAGCAAAATCAGGTCTGGAGCCTCGCGCCGGATTTCCGCCTCGGCCGCCGCGGCGCTCTGTACGGCAACCGTGGGATAGCCGCGGCTGACCAGCATTTCCTTCATGAGCGCAGCATTCACCGGATTGTCTTCAACCACCAGAATCGACTGCTTTCGCCGGCCTGCCAAAACATCACCCATACCCGAGTAGGAGTTCGAGTGGGGAGAAAGGGTTGTCCGGCCCTGTGGTGACGTAAGCATCGCTAGACTCTGCTGTGCATTGGATGGTATCTGAAATCAATTCGCCGCGAGATTGCAAGCCCGCCGGACAAAGAGAATGCGCCCATCAACCGTTGCCTGCAACTTTCGCGGTTACTTTTCCGGCCGGGGCGGAGTTCTGAGTGGCGCCGCATTTGTGCGCGTTGAACTGCTGCTGAACCCCGGACTGCCCCAGTTGACGAGGGTCCGCGGAGAACTGCGTGCTGCACGATTCACAGATTCCCAGCGACGGGAGGTTGCCGGATCGCTTCAAAATCCGAAGACTGCGCTTGGCCATGATTCCAGTCTCCCACACCCCCGGAAACTGCGCCACCATCAACATGCGCCCGGGGACGCCCGGTGTGTTCCAGCAAGTCGCAGGCATGGACGTCCCGGCAAGGAACCTGGCGCTGCGGTTGAGCAAGGACAGGATGGAGGGAGTCCGCGCCACACACTCCGTCGACCCGTTGTAAAATCAAAGATTACTCATCACTGCACGATCCCAATCTATGCCACAGGAAGACAAACCTATCCCGATCACGCGCGACGAGCGTTACGACGCGCAGCGGATTGAGCAGAAGTGGACTGAGCGTTGGCAGAGCGATGCTGGGCTCTACGCCGCTGAGCCCAACTCAACCAAGCCTAAATATTACGTACTGGAAATGCTTCCCTACCCTTCGGGCGCGCTGCATATGGGACACGTCCGAAATTATTCGATTGGCGATGCGCTGGCGCGGTACATGTGGATGAAGGGGTACAACGTGCTGCATCCCATGGGCTGGGATTCATTCGGGTTGCCGGCGGAGAATGCCGCGATCAAGAACAACACTCCGCCGAGGGAGTGGACGCTATCGAATATTGCAGCCATGAAGGCGCAGATGACGCGCCTGGGCTTCACTTACGACTGGTCGCGCGAGGTTACGACCTGTCTTCCGGATTACTACCGGTGGAATCAGTATTTCTTTCTGAAGCTTTACGAAGCGGGATTGGCTTACCGGAAGAAGAGCAAGGTGAACTGGTGTCCGCAATGCGCCACGGTGCTGGCAAACGAGCAGGTTGTGGGCGGGATGTGCTGGCGGCATGAGGACACTCCGGTTGAGCAGCGGGAATTGGAACAATGGTTTTTGCGGATCACGAAATATGCGGACGAGTTGCTGCGGGATCTTGACCGGTTGCAGGGGTGGCCGGAAAAAGTCCGCATCATGCAACAGAACTGGATCGGGCGCAGCGCAGGCACGCTGGTGGATTTCGACCTGGGCGGAACGGTGGGGCCGGCGGG
>PMBA01000217.1 GCA_003152795.1 Acidobacteriaceae bacterium
AGGAAATCCAGATACCGCTTGCCCTGGGAATCCCAGAGATATACCCCGCGCCCGCGCTCAAAAAGGATGGGTTGGCGCTCGTAGGTGGAAAGCAGGAGCTTGGCTTCCCTGCGGGAGACCGAGGCGAGGCTCATGCTCGCAGAACCTCGGTGCCGCATTCCAGCTTGGTGAAATAAAACAGGGGGAGCATTTCGACTTGGGAAGCGGGCAGAATGCGTACGCGTCCCACGCCGCTCTTGAGCGCCTGGGTACAGGCTTCGAGCTTGGGCATCATCCCGCCGCTGACTACACATTCCTCAATGAGCCCGGCAACCTGTTTGGTGTCCAAGCGGGGCATCACCGCACCGTCGGCTTGCTTCACCCCGGCCACGTCGGTGAGAAAAATCAGCGCGTCGGCTTCGCAGGCAATGGCGCATGCGGCCGCCATCTGGTCGGCATTCACGTTGTAATACTGCCCGTCGCCTCCTAACGCAAGCGACGAAAGCACGGGAATACCACCTTCGGCCCAGATGGCTCTGAGCCAGCGCGGCTCCGAAAAACAGATCTCGCCAACAAACCCCAAGTCGTGTTCCGCGTCCTGTTTCTTGCGGGCTCGAAAGACCCCGCCGTCTCCGCCGCAGAGACCGATGGCGGGCTGTCCGGCCGCGCCAATCGCCGCCACCAGGCTTTTATTCACGATGCCGGCGAGCACCATCAGAGCAACATCGCGGGTCTCGGCGTCGGTAACCCGCAGCCCGTGGACGAAGTCACTTTTTTTCCCCAGAAGTTCGAGAGTGCGGGTGAGGGCGCCGCCCCCGCCATGAACGACCGCGACCTGGTGTCCGTCGTGGGCGAGTTGCACTACCGCTTTCGCGCATTTCTGGAGAGTTGGTTTATCCTCCAGCGCCGCGCCACCGATCTTGACCACAATTTTCATTGCAGACCCTCCGCCTCGCCCCAGCCGTACATCAGGTTCATGTTCTGCACCGCTTGACCGGCGGCGCCTTTCAGCAGGTTGTCGAGGCAGGAAACCAGCACCAGCCGCCGGCCGTCGTGCGCCAGACAAAACCCGAGGTCGCAGTAGTTGGTGTGCACGGAGAACTGTATTTCCGGCAAACTTGGCGCCGGAAAGATGCGTACCCAGCGCTTGCCGTTGTAGAAACCCCGGAGACAATTTTGAATCTCCTCGGTCGTCATTTCGCGCTTCAGATTCACATAAATCGTGGAGAGAATCCCGCGCGGGATGGGCAGGAGATGAGGAGTGAAAATCAACTGGCTGGAATTGAGCGCCAGTTGCTCGAGAATCTCGCCGGTGTGACGGTGTCCGAAGACGGAGTAGGCGGAAAAGTTGTCGGCCACCGAGACGAAGTGGGTGCGCGCGGTGGGTTCCTTGCCGGCGCCGGACACGCCCGACTTCGAATCGGAAATGATGCCGCGATCGCAATCCACAAGGCCCGCCGATAGCAGAGGCGCCAGCGCGAGAATGACGGAAGTAGCGTAGCAACCCGGATTCGCCACCAGCGCGGCGCCCGGTATCCGGTCCGCATTCGGCTTCAGTTCAGGCAGACCGTACACGGCGCGCTCCGTCAGGTCCGCCGCAGTTTGGGCGTTGGCATCTTTGAAGCCGTAGATGGCACGATTCTGTTCCTGTTTCAGCCGCCAGGCGCCGCTAAGATCTACGATCCGCAACCCCCGCGAGAGCATCTCGGGAACAAGTTCGCGAGAAACGGCGTGCGGTGTAGCCAGGAATAAGAGCTCAACGCCATGCTGCTGCAATGCGGACCACGAGAACGGCTGGACCGGCGAATGTCCATTGCCGGACGCGTTGGCGGAGGGGTTCGGTAATGGAGCAGCCGGCCCATCGTCAGTTTCCGCGCTGCGCCGCAAAAGCAAGGGCGCTTCGGTGCGCGGATGGCGGCCGAGAAGACGCGCGAGTTCGAGGCCGGAATAGCCGGTCGCGCCGAGAACCGCGGTTTTAAGCCTGGCCGTCATCAGATTTTCTTTTGTCTCGCCCCGTCTCTACGGAGCCCCAAGTCCCCATTGAGGCATATTTATCCATCATTGTGCATAAATATTCATCTATACTAACGGGTCTGGCTGAACTGTCAAGTCGAAATCAAGACCCCAGGCAAATCCGGGGTTTTTCAGCAGCGCAGGGCGGGACCAGCCCGCTCTCTAAACCTGGCGGCGGTCCACGTCATGAACAGTGCGGAAGCCGGTCCCCCGGGTCTTTGATAGCCCTGGTTTTATGATAGGGCCTTTTTGCAAGCTTTTCTGATGACTGCAAGAAGAAATTTCTATTGGACTCGGCGATTCGGCGGCATTTAGTGTGGGGAGCGATTGCAGCCCGCGAACTGGAGACTCGCGAAGACATTTCATGCCGTGTTTCACGCCGCCCTTCCCCACTCCGCATTATTCCGTGAGAATTGTCTACCCCCTAGAAACAGGAGCGACCCCATGACGAAGCAAACGGAGAGGCACCTTCCGCGCCGGTCATCATCATCCGCATCGATTCTCGCCAGCCTTCTCGCTGCCGTAATGTTGGCGGCAGGGTTGGCTGCGCTGGCCACGCCCTGCTTTGCCGACGAACCGCCAAAACCCGATCCATCCGGCATCGCGACGGGTGACAAAACGACCGCGGTGGACGCTGCCGGAAATCCGTTTGTCGTTCCCGAACCCACCGACAAGGCGGCCCCCGACTACGCGGCGAACAAGAAGGCGTTCGACGACTATCAGGCGCAGGCGGCGAAGGAACCGCTGGCGGTAAAGCTCGCCGACAGTGTGGGGCACGTCCGTGTGGCAACCAATTTTGCCTGGACGCTGAATACCGGCTACCTCGTGCTCTTCATGCAGGCCGGATTCGCCCTGTTGACCTGCGGGCTGGTGCGAAAAAAGAATGTCGCCCATTTGATGATGCTGAATTTCGCCGCCTACGTGTTCGCCTTCCTCGCCTACTACGCCGTCGGATACGCGTTCCAGTTTGGAGCGGTTGCCATCAATGCCGCGCCCACCAACCTGGGCGGCATCCCGGGGCTGAACAAGTTTCTAATTGGCAGCGGGCAGTGGGGATTCGTGGGTGGAAAGGGCTTTTTTCTGGTGGGGCCCGCTTATGACAGCGCCAGTAACTGTTTAACGCTCTTCGAAGTTGTCTTCATGGAGACGGCCGGATACATCATCGTCGGCGCCATCTGCGAGCGCATTTCCTTCTGGGCCTTCCTGCTCTGTGAGCTTTTCATCGGCGCGATTCTTTACCCTGTTTCCGGCTGCTGGACCTGGGGCGGCGGTTGGCTCTCGCAAGTCGGATCGACGTTGAATCTTGGTCACGGGTATGTCGACTTCGCCGGCTCGACCGTCGTTCACGCGGTGGGCGGCTTCGCTGCCATGGCCCTGGCCATCATTCTGGGCCCGCGCCTGGGCAAATACGGGCCGGGCGGCAGGATCCGCGTCTTTCCCGCTCACAACATCGTGTATGTCGTGACGGGTACGTTCATTTTGCTCTTCGGTTGGATGGGCTTTAATCCCGGTTCCACGCTGGGAGCCACGGACCTTCGCATTTCCGTAGTTGCCGTGAACACCAATCTCGCCGCCGTCGCGGGCTCAGCCGCAGCCATGCTGGTGTGGTATTTTCTGTTCGGCAAACCGGATATCACGATGGCGTGCAATGGCATGCTTGCGGGACTGGTCGCGATCACCGCACCGTGCGCGTTTGTGTCTCCGACTTCAGCGGTAGTGATCGGCGCGCTGGCGGGATGCCTGGTTTGTGGCGGCGTTCTGTTCAACGACCGCTTCCTCAAAATCGATGATCCCTGTGGCGCGATTTCCGTACACGGATATTGCGGCTGGCTGGGCGCGGTCAGCGTGGGCGTCTTTGCCGACGGCGCTTACGGCGCGGGATGGAATGGGGTCGGCGCAACATCCTATCTGGGCCGCTCGGGTCTGGGGGTCACGGGCTTGCTCCACGGCGATACGCGGCAGTTCTGGTGCCAACTTATGGGAGCGACCCTGTATGCGGCCTGGGCATTCGGCGCAACTTATGCTGTCTTCTGGTCGGTCAACAAAGTGAAAAGCATGCGCGTGGCGCCCGAGGTGGAAGAAGAGGGTCTCGACGTTCCCGAGTTCGGGATGCCGGCGTATCCAGAGGACGCTATCGCCCCTGCCTCCTACTGAATCAGGGCCGGGCGGTGGCGCCCGGCTCTCCGTCAGGCACGCATTTACACTCTCAGCCGCAGGTCGCTCGAAGTACCGCCGGCGGCCGGAACATAGCACTTGGTCGTGTAATCCATCACCATACGATCGGCGTTGAAGCGCCAACCGAGGGTGCGGATGGTGCGCTTCATGCGCTGGATCCAGCCGCGCGGAAGGCCATCGCGATCGCGGTGATAGTAGAGCGGGATCACTTCATCGCGGAGAACCCGCATCAAGTCGTCGCCATCGCGGGAGTCGTGAACATTCATGTCGGAGTGCGTTCTGCCAGTCCCAATCGCGAAGCCGTTCAGGCCGTCGTAAGCCTCCGCCCACCAGCCGTCCAGAACCGAAAGATTCAGGCCGCCGTTCAAGACCACTTTCTGGCCGCTGGTTCCGGAGGCTTCGAGCGGACGCCGCGGGTTGTTCAGCCAGACATCGACCCCCTGCACGAAATGTCGGCCAACGTTGATGTCATAGTCTTCGACGAAGACGAATTTGTCGGCAAACTGCGGGTCGCGCATCAACTGGGCAATCTGCTGCAGAACGCGCTTGCCGGGTTCGTCGAGCGGATGTGCCTTCCCCGCAAACACGAACTGCACCGGACGTTTCGGGTCATTGACCATGGTCGCTATCTTCTCGATGTCGGCCAGAATCAGATTGGCGCGCTTGTAGGTGGCAAAGCGGCGCGCGAAACCAATGGTGAGCGCGTCGGGACTGAGGGCGCGTTCCAGTTGCTGCAGCACGGCCAGCGGTTCGTCGCGGCGCGCAGCCTGTTTGACGGCGCGGCGGCGCACAAACTCGATCATTCGCGACTTCAGATTGAAGTGCGTCTCCCAGAGTTCGCCGTCGTCAACGTTGTCAATGCCTTCCCAGATTTGGGCCTCGCTGCTGCGCAACTGCCATCCCGTGCCCAGATGGCGATCGTAGAGGCGAAACATCTGCGGGGCCAGCCAAGTGGGGACATGAACGCCGTTGGTGATGTGTCCGATGGGCACCGCGTCTTCCAGTTTGCCCGGGAAAAGTCCAGTCCACATGGCGCGGGAAACTTCGCCGTGCAGCGAGGAAACGGCGTTGGCGTGCCGCGACAGCTTCAGGCCGAGCACGGTCATGCAGAAACGTTCGTCGCTGTCGGGATGTTCGCGTCCCAGCGCCATGAAACTTTCCTTGGAAAGACCGAGCGCCTCGCGCAGAGGTCCGAGGTGCTCTTCGATCAGATCGGCATCGAAACGATCGTGGCCGGCGGGCACTGGAGTGTGGGTGGTGAAGACCACTTCGCGGGCAACCCGCGGCACCGCCTTGTCGAAGCCGATGCCTTCCTCTTCCATCCGTTGGCGAATCGCTTCGAGGACGGCAAATCCGCTGTGCCCTTCGTTGAGGTGAAGAACTCCCGGCGTGATGCCGAGCGCTTTCAGAGCGCGCAGGCCGCCCACGCCGAGCAGCAGTTCCTGATGCACGCGCACCCGGCCGTCGCCCCCATACAACCGCGATGTCATCTCGCGGTCTTCCGGGGTATTGCCCTCGACGTCGGAGTCGAGCAGAAACAAATCACATCGGCCGACTTTCACGCGCCATACTTTTGCATAGATCGGACCATGCCGGGTATCGACCTGCACCACAACCGGTCTGCCGTTTTGCCCGATCGCCGTTTCCATCGGCAGTTGGTTGAGGTCGGTTTCGAGGTACTCTTCATGCTGCCAGCCGTCGCGATCCAGGCGCTGGCGGAAATATCCCTGGCCGTAAAACAGGCCCACGCCGACCAGTGGGATGCCCAGATCGGAAGCACTCTTGATGTGATCGCCCGCCAGGACGCCAAGTCCACCGGAATAGACAGGAAGCGATTCGTGCACGCCAAATTCGGCGGAAAAGTACGCCACCGGACGGGGCCGCAGCACACCGGCGTGGCGTGCGCCCCAGGTGCGCTCCGCATCCTGGTACTCGCACAGGCGGCGATAGGCGTAGTTGATCCGGCTGTGCAGGACGAGTTCGGCGGCGCGCGCCTCGAGTTTGGCGAGCGGATATTCGTTCAGCAGCGAGATCGGGCTGTGATTGAGCTGACTCCATCGCAGGGGGTCAATATCGCGGAACAAGCTGCCAGAATCGTGATCCCAGCTCCACCACAGATTGCGGGCCAGCGCCCACAGCCGCTCCTGAGCAGGCGCGATGAAACGGTCGAGCGTGCGCGCTTCGCTCACGATGTGCGCTACCCGGTTCGCCGCCTCGGTGAACAGACGAATCTCATTCTCCGGGAAGACTCGCGCCTCCAGGGTTTGCACCACCAGAACGCCTTGCAGCACGCCGCGATCGATGAGAGGAACTCCCAGGAACGAGTGGTAATCGTCCTCGCCAGCCTCGCTGAAGTACTTGAAGCGAGGATGATTCTTGACCTGTTCCACGGCCACCGGGCGGACCTGTTCAGCGACCAGGCCGGCCAGGCCTTCACTCACTGCCATGCGAAGTTTGCCGACGCATTCCCGGCGCAGCCCGACGGTCGCGGCCAGCACCAGATTGGCGCGGTCCGGTTCCAGCAGGTAGGCGGAGCAAACATCGACGCCAAACCTCCTGGCAATCAACGCGACCACGTTCATCAGGGTCTCGGCGGGCTTGCCCGGCTCCGCCGCCAGGTTCGCGATTTCGTCCCACGTCAGCACGAAGCTGGCCTCGAGAGAGCAGGCGGCGTGCTCCTGATCCTGAACTAGCTCATTCGGTCGGTCCAAGTCTTGTCTCCATTTGCTTGAATTCCCCCGCAACCCGTCTCAACCCGTCCGACACGAGGAAGGTTGTGGACAAACCATCCCCCACGGTCATTCTATCGGGTGAAAACGCAACTGCTCCACATGGGATGCAGCACTGTTGATTACCTCGGTGCACACCGCATGGTCATGTTTTGTCGCCCCTCGCCCTGTTTCCCCACATAACCGAGTCCAGAGCTTGTTTCATAAAACGGTTTCAAGTGGGACGGGCAGTTTCCGCGTCTTAATTGTGATGCATGCTCCAGAATCTAATGTCCGGTTCGCGCCAAGTCCAATTCGAATCGTTTATGGAGCGCATCACCCGGATACCGCCCACTCATCCTGACCGGCGCCTTATACTTTCAAGTTACACCTTTGGAAACATGCTGGTTGCGCACCCGCAAGCCGCGAGCGGGATTAGTTCCTTAATTCGCAGGAGAAGAGGACCCAATGCAATACCGTCAACTCGGACGCACCGGTTGGAAGGTTTCGGACATCAGTTTTGGCACGTGGGCGATCGGCGGCTCATGGGGAAGCGTTTCGGACGACGAATCTCTGGCCGCGCTGCACCAGGCGGTCGACTGCGGAGTGAATTTTCTCGATACCGCCGATGTGTATGGCAATGGGCGCAGCGAACGCTTGATTGCTGAACTGAAGAAGACCGCCAAGAGCGAGATTGTGGTGGCCACCAAAGCTGGCCGCCGTCTACCGCGCCAGACCGTGGAAGGATACAGCCGCCAGAACCTGACCGGGTGGATCGAAGACAGCTTGCGGAATCTAGCGACCGACAGCCTCGATCTGCTTCAACTGCATTGCCCGCCTGGCGAACTGTATGACGGTCCTGAAACCTTCGGTATTCTGGATGACCTGGTGCGGGCGGGCAAGATTCGCCACTACGGAGTAAGCGTCGAGAAAATCGATGAAGCGCTCAAGGCCCTCGAATTCCCCAACGTCCAGACGGTGCAGATAATTTTCAACTGTTTCCGGCAGCGTCCGGCAGAGCAGTTCTTCGCGCGAGCAAAAGAAAAGCGGGTAGGCATCCTCGCCCGCGTGCCGCTCGCCAGCGGCCTGCTGGCGGGAAAATTGCGCCGCGATACCACCTTCGCTCGGGACGACCACCGGAATTTCAATCGCCAGGGCCGAGCCTTCGATGTGGGAGAAAC
>PMBA01000224.1:0-25759 GCA_003152795.1 Acidobacteriaceae bacterium
CTTGAGAAGCTGGTTGCCGCCGGTCATTCCGTACCGCTGGTGGTCACGCAACCTGATCGGCCCAGCGGGCGCGGGATGGCGGTTGCGGTTTCTCCCGTGAAGGATGCGGCGATGCGCCTGGGCATTGCCATGGTGCAACCCGCCACCATCAAGAACAACGCCGAATTCCGCGACCAGCTCTCTGTGATTGCTCCGGATGCAATCATTGTCGTCGGCTATGGCCGCATCATTCCGCAGTGGATGATTGATCTACCCCGGCTCGGAAACCTGAACCTGCACGCGTCTCTTCTGCCAAAGTATCGCGGCGCGGCGCCGATCCAGTGGGCGATCGCGAACGGTGAATCCGCAACCGGAGTTACGACCATGCGCATTGACGCGGGGCTCGACACCGGTGACATACTCATGCAGCGCGAGATTTTGATTGGTCCCGAAGGCACAGCCGAGACGTTAGGCGCGGAACTGGCGTTCATCGGCGCGGACCTGATGGTAGAGACGCTGCGCGAACTCGATACTGGGCATGTTCGCCCGACTCCGCAGGACCATGCGCAAGCCACGCTCGCTCCGATTCTGAAAAAAGAAGACGGCCGCATGGACTTCGCTCGCACCGCAAGAGAGCTGTTCAACCGCTTACGCGGCTTTCAGCCCTGGCCTGGGGCGTTCACGATTTTTAAGGGCAGAACGCTGCAAGTACACCGCGCTCAACCCATACGCCATGCGGTTGCGTTGGCGCTGGGAGAAATCGCGGTCGAGGGAACGCGCCTGTTCGTGGGCTGCGGCAACGACCAAGACGCTAACACGACGCTGGAGCTCTTCGAAGTTCAACTCGAGGGCAAGCGCCGCATGACCGCGCAAGAATTCATCAACGGCTACCGGCCCCAATCCGGCCAGCTTCTGGGACAATAGGCTGCGATGGCCGTTTCTCCCGCTCGTACCGTGGCTTTCGAAATTCTTCTGCGGATCGCGCGCGAAGACTCCTACGCCGCTGAACTGCTTCACTCCGACGCGCTCTCCAAGCTTTCCTCCCGTGATCATGGGCTCGCCACCGAGTTGGTGATGGGAGTTCTCCGCTGGCAGTCTCTGCTCGATCGGCGACTGGCTGCCGCTTCGTCGCAGAAGCTCGACCGGCTGGATGGCGAAGTTCTGGCCGCATTGCGCCTTGGCGTGTATCAATTGCAGTTTCTCTCCAGAGTTCCGGCGCGCGCGGCGATCTTTGAAAGTGTGGAGCTCGTCAAAGCGGCTCGCAAGCGTTCGGCGGCCTCGTTCGTGAATGCGGTTCTCCGGAAGATTGCCGGGACCGCCGCGGAAGGCGCCTTCGCGGAAATTGGCAAATCGCCGGACGCAATCACGCTGGCTCGGGACGCCGCTCATCCCGCATGGCTGGTGACACGCTGGACAGACTGCTACGGACTTGAAGCAGCGCGGCAGATATGCGCCCACAATCAGACCGTACCCGCGACGGCGATCCATATTCGCGACGATCGAACTGAAACTGAGGTTGCGGCTGCAGGAGTGCAGCTTGCACCCGGTCACCTGCTCTCGACGGCTCGGCGCGTTCTTGCGGGCGATATAACCGGGACTCGCGCCTACCAGGAGGGCCGCATCGCAATACANNTGATGGTTCGATCCTGGATTGTTGTGCCGCTCCCGGCAGCAAGACGGCCTTGATCGCCGGGCGCAACCCGCGCGCCAAGGTGTTTGCGACGGAGTTGCATCCTCACCGTGCGCGCCTGCTGCAGCACCTCAGTCGCTTGTCGAACGTCTACGTAGTCGCGGCGGACGCGCGTCTTTTGCCCTTCTCGTTCGCCTTCGACCGCATCCTCGCCGACGTTCCCTGTTCCGGCACGGGCACTCTGGCCCGCAACCCGGAGATCAAGTGGCGCCTCAGAGCCAAAGATCTGCTCGATCTTCAGTCGCGGCAGGTTGCCATCTTGAAGTCCGCGCTTGCCCAACTTGCGGTTGGCGGCCGGCTCGTCTATTCCACCTGCTCGCTGGAACGGGAGGAAAATGAAGAGGTGGTGGAAACTGTCCTCGATGGCGCGGCAGAACTCACGCTCGCGGATTTCAGGAAGGAACTGGAGCAACTGCAGCAGTCTGGCGAAATGTGCTGGAAGGATACCGCATCGCTTCTCGCTGGACCCTATCTCAGGACAATTCCCGGCGTCCATCCTTGTGACGGCTTTTTTGCCGCAATGATCAAACGGCGATGATCCAGAATCACGCAGGAACAGCCGTCCTCGCCTGTGGAGGCGGGCAGAGCTCGCCAATTCTACCGGACTTCGAAACTCACCGCGCTGCCCGACACAATTTTCTGTCCGGGCGCGGGAGTCTGGGTCACGATCATGCTCGCTGCGCCAGGCTCGGACACAACCGGCGGCGTACCCAGCGCGGGTTGCGGCTCGAAGGGCGACAGCGGCAGCGGGAGCGCGCTGACTTTGCCGATCTTGATTCCGGCATCCTGTAGCGCCAGCATGGCGCTCCCCAGCGGTTGTCCGGTAAGGTTCGGCATTACATAGACTGGCGGCTCGGGACCGTCGCTGACCAGCAGGTCAATTTTTGGCGCAGACACGCCGCTGGCCTTCGCGGGCGGGTTTTGCGAAATCACCTGGTCGAGCGGCGCGTCCGGCAAATTGACGTGCGCGACCGAACCCAGGCTGAGACCGCGCCGTCGTATGTTCAACTCAGCGACTCGCTCGCTCCCTCCTGTCACGTCGGGAATCGCGATCCGCTGCGGCCCCAGACTTTGCGCCACCCGGATGGACCAGCCTCGCCGCACCTTCGTTCCCGGCGGCGGCACTTGGGTCATGACTTTTCCTTCGGGAATCTCCGTGCTGTAGAACTGCCGCTCGACGACCACTAGAAGGCCCGAAGCTGCGCCCGCCCGCTCTGCCTCGGACGGACTCATACCTACCAGTTTCGGGATGGTCACCTCGCGCCCGTGGATAGCGAGCCGCATGGCCGTGAGCGCCGAAACCAGCGCCACCGTCACCAGCACGAGAGCCAGAAGCAACATGCGAAAAAATTGTCGCATCGCTGCCGATTATATCGCTCCCTTAGAGACGCGGCTTGCGCCGTTGCTACAGGAAAGAACTTACGACAACGCGCCGCCCTGCTCTTCCCACTGGTTGCCGCACTCATGGCAGGTCCATCCCTGTTTGTACACCGGGACGGGAACACCGGCATACGCTGCCATGTAGGCGACCGGCTTGTTCAGTTCTTCATAACTGACATCGAGCGACTGGCACCGGGGACACTTCGGCTGCTCAAAGTTGCCGACGCCTTCAACATCCAACATTTCCGGGATGGGCTGGTTCAGAATCTCGCTGGCGGCCTCCGCATCCTCGGCGCGAACTTTCAGTTTAATCCCGCCCAGCAGATTGGAGATGAACCAATCCATGCGGATCATGTTGTCGTCCACCAGGTAGGTCTGAATCCCCGCCGACTCAAGACTACCCTTTGCCAGCAGCGCTTCGGGAAGATCGCGAAACTGGCGTAGCGTAACGGTTGGGTTGAACTCGAAAACGTCCTCGCCGCGAGGCGGAGTAATGTCCATCTTGAGGCCGCGCTTCCCAACCTCCGCTTGGAACGCTTCCCGTGCGGCAGCGCTCAGTTCATCGCCGCTTTCAGCGATCTGACCAAGTTCTTCGTCGCTCATCGCGGAGTACACGCCGGCTATACGTAGACGTTCTTGTTCAGGCGTCGGCATCGTCATAGCCGGACATGATACTCCCGAAATGGGTTCCCATCAGTTTTGCTTTAGGCTCGGCGATGACAGTGATAGCGATGCTTGCGCCTTCTGTTGTCCCACCCATTCGTGAATGCGCGTGCTCAGCACATCCATCGGAAGCGCGCCTCCCGAAAGCACTTCATCATGGAAAGCGCGGATGTCGAACTTATCGCCCAGTTGGTCTTTCGCGTACTGGCGGAGCCGCAGAATCTCGAGCTGTCCGATCTTGTAGCCGAGCGCCTGCGCCGGCCACGCCATGTAACGGTCGGTCTCGCTCTGCACCGACGGCTCGTCGATGGCGGAGTGATCGTGGAAATAGTCAACCACCTGTTGCCGCGTCCAGTGCTTGGAGTGGAAGCCGGTATCGACGACCAGTCGAATTGCCCGCAGCATGTCATCCTGCAGGTGGCCATAGTAGCTGTACGGATCCTGGAAAAATCCGGCTTCTTTCCCGAGTCTCTCCGAGTAGAGCGCCCATCCTTCGGTGTAGGCCGTATAGAATTCGTGCTGGCGGAAGGGCGGCAGTTCGGGCAATTCCTGCGCGATCGTAATCTGCAGGTGATGGCCGGGCACGCCTTCGTGATACGCCGTCGTCTCCACATCCAACAAGGTGCGCTTGGCAAAGTCACCGGTGTTCACCATGATGTGGCCCGGCCGCGAACCGTCGGGAGTACCGTCAACGTAGGACGCGGCCGATGCTTCCTTCTCGCGGAATTCCTCGACCGGCATCACTTCCAGCCTGGCCTTGGGCAGCCGTCCGAAGAGTTGCGGCAGCCGCGTGTACATCTGATCGATGTACTTGCGGTACAGGTCGAGAATTTCCTGGCGCGAATGCGCGTGCAGTTTGGGATCGGCATCGACGGCCGCATTGAGGCTTTTTATGTCCTTGTAGCCGAGCTGCTTCGCCACCGTGAGCATCCGCTCTTCGATCTCTTTCACCTGCTCCAGCCCCAGCTGATGGATTTCAGCCGGCGATAAATCCGTCGTCGTACTTTCCTTCACCCGAAACGCGTACCACGCGTCACCATCTGGCAGAGCCCAGGCTCCAGGCTCTGTCCTTCCTTTCGGCGCATACTCGTCGCGGACAAACGCCGTGAACTTGACGTATGCGGGAATCACGGAATCGCGGACAGCAGCCAACCCTGCCTCGCGCAGCCGCTTGCGGTCCGCTTCGGAGACAGCATCGGGAAACTTGTCAAAAGGATGAGTGAACGGGCTTTGATCCACCGCGGTCGTGGCGATTCCGTTCGCCTGTGTCACCACTTTTTCCAGGAGAATCCTGGGCGGCATCCGCCCCTCGGCCAGACCTTTGCGCATCTGCTCCATCGTCTGGTCAAACAACCGCGGAAGCAGCTTCAACCGCGTAATGTAGTCTTCGTAGTCCTTCACATTCTCGAACGAAAGAACGCTGACCAACTGGGGCGCGTCAATGTGAATTCCGCTGGATTGGTTTACCGCCATCTCCCAGGGCTTGAAGCGCGCCCCGTCCAGTCCCATCTTCAGATCGCGAACCATGAGCTGTTTGCTCAGCGCTTCCTGCTCGGGAAATCCGGTGGTGTCGATGGCTTCGAAGCGTTCAAGGAAGCGGCGAGTCTGAACCAGATCGTCGTCGATGGCTTGCTGGGAGAAGTCGTCGAGTTTGTCGTTGTAGCGCTTGTCGCCCAGTATGGAAGCGTAGATTGGGCTGGTGCGCATCGAGTATTCCCACTGCTCGTGCAGCAGGTCGTTCAGCGCTTTGCGCCGCGCTTCGAGATCCGCGGATGGGTTCGAGGCAGCCACGGTGGCCGGAATCAGCAGGGCAGCGGCTAGCAGGCAGATCAAAACTCGCATTGGAACTCCAGGAGAAAGATTTGTTGGCGTTGAGGCAGACTCCCCACAGACAAGCCTGTTCTGTTAGACGAATACGCAAGCAAATCGTTACCGGTTCCCTGAAAGGTATATTTGGCTGCGTTTGCCCGGCTTACCGACTGGCCAGCCCTCCCGCGGTTTCTGCGCCGTCGCACGGATACACGTGGCCGGTAATCCTTGTCTCTGCCGCGGTCCCTGCACGATTGGTGTCCAAGCTCACTACTCTCAGTAAGCGTTGAATTCCAAAATCTCCGCGCTCTCTGCGATCTCTGCGGTTAACAGGACGGCGGATTGCCAACAGCGCCGTCAGCTAACCTGCCACACCGTGTCCAGCACCGTCCCATCCACCCACTTCACCACCGCGCACGGGCGATCGCCCAATTTCGGCCGCGCCGGCTTGCCGCAAATTTTCTCGACTTCCGCCTTGATGTCCTGAATCGGCCGAACCGGCAGTTTCGATCCCTTCACCGCGTCGAGCAGGTCGGCACGTCGCGGATTGATCGCAATTCCGCGCTCGGTCACGACCACGTCGATCATCTCGCCCGGCCCCGTCATCGTCGTAACCTCGTCCACGATCACGGGAATGCGATCGCGAAACGAAGGCAGCGCCAGAATGGTGCATCCCGCAAACAGGCAGTTCTGCCATCCGCCAATGCCGTGCAGCAAGCGCCCATCGGAGTGGGTCACCACATTGGCGTTGAAATTCACGTCAACTTCCGTCGCGCCCAACACCACGGCATCGACCAGCGAAGCAAAGTTTCCCTTGCCGTGGTAGTTGTACGACGTAAATGGCGAGGTAGCCACATGCCGCGGATCGCTCGCGATCGACTTCACGCCGTCGAGATCAAACGTCTGCCCATCCAGGATGTAATCCGTCAGCCCTTCCTGCAGCAACTCAACCAGGAACTTGGTTGACCCGCCGCGAACGAAGCGCGCTTTGACTCCGTCCTCTTTCATCATCTGTTTCAGATACTCGACGAACGCCAGCGCAATTCCGCCCGCTCCCGCCTGAAACGAAAATCCGTTCCTCATGATTCCCGCCGACCGCAGAAACTGTGCCACCATCTCCGCGATCCGCAGCCGGTCCGGCGAACGCGTAATCTGCGTCGTGCCGGAAACAATCTTCGCCGGATCGCCAATCGACTCCACTTCCACCACAAAGTCCACGTTGTTGCCCTGAATCTGCCAGGGCACACAAGGAAACGGCACCAGGTTATCGGTGACCACGATTACGCGGTCGGCGTAGATCGAATCCGCCAGCGCAAAACCCAGCGAACCACAGGCCGACTTGCCATGCGAGCCATCCGCGTTTCCGAAGAAATCGGCGGTCGGCGCCGCAATCACCGCGACGTCAACGTGAACTTCTCCATCCTGGATTGCCTGGTAGCGGCCGCCATGCGAACGCAGCACACCCATGCCGCGCATTTTCCCCTGCGTGCAGTAGTCGCCGAGCGGCCCGTTCATCGAGCCTTCGATGTGATGGATCACACCTTTCTCCATCAACTCGATAGCGTTCTTCTGGGAAGGAAACGATGCACTCGGGAACCACATCAGATCCTTGACGCCGATCCCGGCCGCAGCCTCCAGTGCCATCAGCGCGACTTTATCGCCGTCGCGGAGATGATGATGGTTCGAAATCACCATCCCGTCGCGAAGTCCACACTTGCGCAGCGCCGTCTCCAGGTCCGCCACGCGTTTATCGCCACTATCTGGATAATCTTTATTCGAGCAGATCGCCGGCGCAGCCTTCCGTCCGCGGGGCTGATATCTTCCCGCGCCCAGAAATGGAATCTGCGGCTTGCCATTCACCATCGTAGGCACGGCACGCCCCACCGCGTTATGCGCCAGTTCCACTCTTTCATTCACACTCACGAAATCACTCCCATGGCCTTCGCCCGCTCCATCAGCTTCAGCGCTCGCTGCACCACCGGCGGATCGATCATCTTCGAACCGAGACTCACAACCGCCAATCCCCTGTTCTGAGCCTCCTCAAATGCGCCGACTATTTTTCGCGCTTTTTCGATCTCGAGTGCGGTCGGCTGAAATCCTTCGTGGATGACGCGGATCTGTCCGGGATGGATGCATCCCATGCCTTCAAATCCCGCCGCCCGCGAGGCTTCTGCCCAGCGTCGCAGACCCTGAGCGTCAGCCACATCGCTGAACACCGAATCAATTGCCTGGACTCCCGCGGCGTGCGCCGCATTCACCAGGCGCGCCCGCGCATATTGCGATTCCCGGCCTTCCGCAGTCTTCACCACTCCGAGATCGGCAGTGTAATCCTCCAGTCCGATGGTTAGCGCCGCCACGTTTTCACTGGCTGTCGCAATGGCAAGTGCGTTCTCGATTCCGAGTGCCGATTCCAGGATCGGCATGATCCAGATGGGCCGGATTATTTCGTGGCGCGCCTTGATCTCGCCGATCATGCGATCCGCTTCCCGCACCTGCTCCGGTTCCTCCACTTTTGGAATCAAAATCAGATCCGGACTCTCGCCCACCACTTCCGCCAGATCTTCGAGCCCAAGTGGCAGTTGGTTGATGCGGACCATGCGCTCGCACGATCCGAAATCGACCGCGCGCAACGTGTTTCGCACCAGAATGCGCGCGGCATCTTTCTCGCCGCGATGCACGGAATCTTCCAGATCGAGGATCACCGCATCCGGAGCGTGCAACGAGGCGTTGATGTAGTACTTCGGTTCAGAGCCCGGCAGGTAGAGACGCGATCGACGCAGGCGGTCCTTTTGCGACGGGGGTGGAAGCGGATGCTGCTCCGGCAGCGAGCGCTTGCCAAGCGCAGCCCCGGCGCGCCTGGCGGCGGACTCAATGCGGGCCGCTATGACAAAAGGCAGCGCGCCTTCGTCGTGAATCGCAACCCGCGCGTGTTTCACCCCGAGTTCGTCCAGAACTTGTCGCGTCTGTTCCAGGATCGCCGTGCCGAAATACGGCGCAACTCGCGATTCCAGTACGATCTCGATCCCGCCGCCGCCTCGCGCCTCGAAGGCGACGTGCACGTCCGACCGAACCTCTTTCCCCCAATGCCCTGCCTCGGCGGAATGCGGGGGCGTAGTCTCGACAGCGCTGCTCATAAATCCCTCAAACAGGGACGCAACAGATCCGGGCCTCACGCCCCTGTGATCCCCTGTGGTTATCGCACTTTCTCCAAAATCGCGTCCGTCATCTGTACCGTCGAGGCCGCGCCCTGACTGATTGCTTTCGGGCCGCCTGTAAAGCGCATCATATCGTATGTTCGAACCTTCCCTTCGCGCACCACGTCCGCGATTGCCTGGCGGATGCGATTTGCCTTCAGGTCTTCGCCCACATGATCGAGCATCATCGCCGCCGAAAGAATCATCGCAATCGGATTCACGATGGGCGGATTCAGCTCCGCGTATTTCGGCGCGGATCCGTGGGTTGGCTCGAATACTGCCACGTCATCTCCAATGTTGCCGGACGCCGCAAAGCCCAGGCCGCCGACCAGCCCCGCGAACGCATCGGAAAGAATGTCGCCGAACAGATTCGACGCCACAATGACGTTGTACTCTTCCGGATTCTTGTTCAGCCACATCAGTTGCGCGTCAATGTTTGTCGACCAAAGCGCAATCCCCGGAAAATTCTTCGCCACTTCTTTCGCAACTTCTTCCATCATGCCCGAAGTCTCGCGCACCACATTCGGCTTTTCACAAATCGTCACACCTTTAAACCCGCGCTTCTTCGCATATTCGAAAGCCGCAGTCACGATGCGCTCGGCCGCCTTGCGCGTAATGATGCGGCAGCTCACCGCAATCTCCGGCCCGGGCACATTGGCAAATGCTTTGAACCGGGGATGGCTATTCAACGCCGCCCGCACGATTTCCGGAGGATTCGTCCACTCCACGCCCGCGTACATGCCCTCTGTACCCTGGCGAAACACGGTGGTATCGATCTTGGGCTCATCGAAACCGCCGGCTGTGTTCTTGCGAATGTAGTTCAGCGGATTGCCAATGAATCCAACACACGGCCGCAGGCAAATATCGAGATTGAATTTCTGCCGCATGGTCACAATGGGCGAGTAATAGACGTAACCCTTTCCTTGTAACTCGGGCTTAAGCTCCGCTTGCGCCGCCTTGTTCGGCTTCGAAGTAATCGCGCCAAACAGGCCCAGCTTGTGCTGAGCCAGTAATTCGATCGTCCGTTCCGGCAACGCATTCCCCTGCGCACACCAGCAGTCCCATCCGATGTCGGCATGAATGTACTCGGCATCAAACCCGACCGCTTTTAGAACGCGCAATGACTCCGGCAGAACCTGGTTTCCAATGCCGTCTCCCGGCATGGTAATAACTGTGTATTTCGCCATAATTGCTCCTTAAAAATATCTACCGCCGCAACGCCTGGGAATCCGAATGTCTCTTACGAACTTTGTCATCCTGAGCGCAGCGAAGGACCTGATTTATCTCGGCGCTCTCTGCGTCTCGGCGGTGAAAACACTAAGCGACGCCCAACCGCTTCGCCACCAGATTCTCCACTCCACCCGCAATCACCAGCGACTGTGGCACGCTGCCCAGCGCCGGGAAAGTAAATTTCTCTCCGCGCCACGAGATCGTGCTGGAAGTGAAATCGATGTCGATTTCATCCCCCGGAATGATCGTCTTCTGTTTCAACCCGATCTCGTTCGCAAATTGCTCGCGCACCCGCGCCACAAATTCCGGCACTTCAATACACAAAAAGCCGTTGTTAAACGCGTTCCGCAGATAAGTCTGCGAGAAGCTGGCCGCGATCACCAGCGGAATGCCTTTCGCTTTCAGACACGTAACCGCCTGCTCGCGGCTCGACCCCGTGCCAAAGTTGAACTGGCTGACGATCACGTCGCCCGCCTTCGCGCGCGCCGCAAACTGCGGATCGTAATTCTCCATCACCACCTTCGCCATCATCTCCGGAGTCATGTCGTCGCGATAAGTGTAGTCCTTGCCATAAATCGCATCGGTGTTGACGTTATCCTGCGGCATGAAGACCAGCCGTCCCTGCACGCGCTGCGGAAAGCCCGCCAGGATTTCAACTTTCTCCGCTCCGCCCGACGCTGCCGCCAACTCGGTGTAGACCCGCTGCGACGGGCGATCCGCGAACTCATGCGGCCCGCGAATGTAACCCGCGACCGCAGATGCCGCCACAACTTCTGGACTTGCCAGGTAGCACTTCGCGTCGCGCGATCCCATGCGCCCCTTGAAGTTTCGATTGGTCGCCGAGATCCCGACCTCGCCCGCCTCAAGCAATCCCACGCCCAGCCCGATGCACGGCCCGCAACCCGACGGCAGCGGCTGCGCGCCCGCATCCAGCAGGGTCCGCCAGATGCCGCGCTTCTCCGCTTCTTCCTGCACCCACTTGCTCGCCGCGCTCAAATAGAACTTCACGCCCGGCGCAATCTTCTGACCCTTGAGCACCGCGGCCGCCGCCGCCAGATCTTCCAGCCGCGAATTCACGCACGAAATCAGATACGCCTTCTGGATCGCAACNNGCCGCATAGACCGCATCCGCATCCGGCGCCGCAGGATTCTTCTCCCAACTCGCAATGTCGCTTTCCGTGAACCGCTCCACTCCCATCGCTTTGAGGCGCTGGTGGACGCCGCGCAAATACCGGATCGTAACCGCGTCTACCGGAAACCAGCCGACCAGCGGGCCCCACTCGGTTGTCATATTCGAAATCGAAAGCCGCGCGTCCATCGAGAGCGACGCCACCCCCGGCCCTGTAAACTCGACCGCCGCATTCAAGCATTCATCGTGGTTATAGAGTCCGCATAAAGTGATGATGACGTCCTTACCCGTCACGCCGTCCGGCAACTTGCCTTCGAGCACGACCTGAATCGACCGCGGAATCTGCCACCAGAATTCGCCCGTCGCCCACACCGCCGCTGCATCCGTGCGAACAATCGGCGTCCCAATCGCGCCCAGCGCGCCATACATATTGGAATGCGAATCTGATGCCACCACAAACGAACCGGGAACCACATACCCGCGCTCCACCATGATCTGGTGCCCGATGCCCGATCCGGCAGGATAGAAGTCCACGCCCTGCTCTTTCGCAAACGCTTCAATCGCGCGGTACTTCTTCTGGTTCGCTTCATCCTGATTCTGGATGTCATGGTCAAGCGCGAACGTGAGCTGCTGCGAATCTTTCACCTTCTTCGCGCCGATGCCCTTGAACTTGCTCATCACCGCCGACGTGTTGTCGTGCGTCATGCAGCGGTGCGGACGAATTGACAGGAAATCTCCCGTCCGGAGCGGCCGCGCCGGCCCTTCGGTCATGTGCTTCCGCGCGATTTTTTCAACGATGGTCTGACCCATAATGCACTCCCTAACTCCCGATCTCAGCTCTTCGCTTCAACTCAAACCCCAGATACAACATCTGCCCCATGTGGTGATGAAGATGCGTCGCGCATTGCAGCACGATTTCGAACCGGTCGCGGGCCTCGGCACCCACCGCCGAGTATTCCTTCGACCAGTCATCCGCCGTCTGGCTGTTGATCGCGCTACTCACCACCTCAATCGCCTGATCGAATTTCTTCAACACCTCGGCCTTCGGTTGCCGCGTTGCGTCGGAGAACTCCAACGGGCGGTCCCGCACATAGCCCGTCCCCGCAATCTGCGCTCCGATGTAGTAATTCAAATTGCCCGTGAGATGCAGCACCAGATGGCCAAAGCTGTTGCCGAAGGGAAAAGGCTTGACCCAGAACTGCTCTTCGCTCAGCGGCGCAGCCATCTCGTGAAGCCAGCCCGCGAGTTTCTTGTAACGCGCAATAAGGTCCGATGCAATCGTCTGTTCCAAGTCCGCCATAAGTTACCCCTTCGCAGATTCCTAACGTCGCTTCTTCGGGGCTTTGGTCTTGGGCTTCGCCTTCCCATGCACCGTCTTCTTCTTCACATCCGCCTTCATCAGCGCCACCAGTTTCGCTACCGACGCGCACTTCTCCAGATTCCAAATCGCGGCAATGAGCTTGTCCTGCGCCTTCGCCGAAAGCACGCCCTCTGCCAGCGCCCGGAACTTCTCTTCGATTTCCCCATCACTCAGCGGATTTCGCGGGTCACCCTTCGGATAGTCAAGCTGCTTCGAGAGTTTCCTTCCGTCGGTGGTCGTGATGTTCACAATCACCCGCTGCAGCGCCGGAAAGACCTTTTCGATTTCGGGATCGGCCACGACTTCCACTTTTTTCAACTGCGCGCGAATCGTCGGGTCCATGATCTTCTTCATCTCGAACTGCGCAGGCGTCACTTGCCGGTCCACCAGCGCCGCTGCAATCACATAAGGCAGCGAATGGTCCGCGGTCTCCTTCGTATGCGGATCGTACTTGCTCGGGTCGGAAAGAATGTCGGCTGCGCGCGCCAAGGATCGAATCTGAATCTTCTCCACCTGATCCGGATGCAGGTCATTGCTCTTGACCAGGTCAAGCACTGCCGAAATCGGAGCGTGCGTCAGCGCCTCCGTCGGGAAAAATTTCATCCCGCACTGCGTGATACGCCACGACTCGCCGAGTCCGTCCGTCAACAGGTTCTGTTTCCACTCCGGACCGAGGCAATGCACCAACCCTTCCTTGCCGTCGATCACATGCTCCGGCCCTGTGTAGCCTTTTTCGGCCAGCAGCGCCGCCAGCACGCCGCTCTGCGTGGCCAGCGGATCGACGGTATTCTTCATCATCGTCAGCTTGCCCGATACCGCCGCGCCCAGCGTGCAATGCCGCGAAGCCGAAATTCCAATCGCATGCTGAATCTGTTCCCAACTCAAATGCAGCGCACGCCCCGCCACGATCGGCGAGACAAACGCCGTCAGCGTCGCATGATGCCAGCCGCGCTCGCGGATTCCCGGGAAAGCCGCCTCGCACAAGCGCATTTCGAACTCGTGGCCCAGCACAAATCCAACGATCAATTCCTTGCCATCGCTTCTGGCGCGCTCGCAACATGCTATTGCGGCCGGAAAAATATCGGAGGGATGCGACGGATCCTGCTTCCAGTAAATGTCGTTGTAATCCATGCATCGGATCATCAGAGCATTGGCGAGTGACGCCGAAACGGCATCCATCTTCTCGCCCGTGCCGATCACGGTTGCCCGGCCGCGCCCGGCAATCTCTTTCAGCACTTCGAGCGCAATGACGACGTCATGCTGCTGATATCCGCCGAGTGCGCAGCCCACGGAATCAAGGAGAAAGCGCTTGGCCTGGTACACCGCGTCCTGCGAAAGTTGCTTGTATTGCAGCCCCGCCGCCCAGCGGGACATGGTCGCGGTGATGGTTTCTTTGGTACTGCCGTGCATGCTCGTAGACACTTTTTCTCCTCAACCAAGCAAGTGATTTGTCATCCTGAGCGAAGCGAAGGACCTGCTTCTACTCAGTTCGCCAGAAAAACAGGTCCTTCGCTTCGCTCAGGACGACAAACAATTTAAGACTTCTGTTCTTCACTTTACTTTCACATTCTTCGGGTTCTTGAACGGCAGAAACGCCATGAAATCGGCGTGATGCACAATGAACGCTTCGGTCGTGCGCTTCACCAGGTCGCCTTCGGCCGCGTGCGCCGCGATGATGTGGCACACTGCGTCCGGCACGCCGCACTCCATCGCCAGCGCGACTCCAGTAAACGGATGTCGCAATGCTTCTCCGCGCTCGCTTTGCCGGCTCTTCCCGTCCGGACCGATCTCATACTCCAGCAACTTGCCCACATCCGCCAGGATCGCGCCCGCAATCACCACGTCCACGTCGATCGGCAGCGCTCGNNGGCTTCAGCGGACTGCGCTCGAGCGCCTTGATCCAGGCTTGCGTCACCTGCTCCCGAAGCTTGGCATCACTGATCCACTGAATTTCCGGCCACAGTCGTTCGACCGCCTCCCGCATGGGCAAAACCTCCCTTACAAGACTCACTAGATTATCGGAGTCGATGCGGATGCGTCGAGGGGAAGGGGTTCTTGGTGGTGGCTCAGTTTGCCCCGATTAAGTCTCCGACTTCCTCCGTGTGACCCTGTGGAGCCCGTGGTTTGCGCCTTGCCGCAGCCCCTTAGTCAGAGTTTCCGTTCGGGAAGGAAAGCGCGGTGGCCGCGTTTCCAGGGGAAGCGTTCAGGGCGACGATTCCTAATCGATGGGCAGCAACTCGATACTGCACCCCGATGCACCGCAGCTCAGCAGCCCTCGCCGAACGATTTTCACCGACGACACATCCGGAAATCTGACGGGGAAGTCTCTCTCCCGCAGTTGCCCGGCAGCCGAGCGAAGACCATCGTCGCCATCCACAAACTCGGCACGCTCCGGACGCGGCGAGCTGTCGAACACAAGGTTGAACCGCGCCGAAACAGCCTTGCTGCCAGCTACCAGCGGCCCGAGCTTTACCGTGCGCGCCAGCACTAACTCTGCCGGCGCCTGCGCAATTTCTTTTTCGGCGGTGGCAGCATCGCCTGCCAGCTTCGCCGACCGCGCCCGCGAATCCTGCACGTCACTTCCACCCGCCGCCACGGCCAGCGCGTACATATGACGCGCCTTCTCCGCCTGGCCTTGCTTTTCGAGCACCTGTCCCAGCCGGTTGGCGACCGTTCCGGATTGGCTCAAAAGCCACGCCGACTGGAGAAACTGCATCGCCGCCAGATTTTCCCCGCGCTGAAATTTCGCCCATCCCATCCGCGCCCACGCCAGCGCCACCAAGCGCATTGAGGAAAACGCCGACGGACCCAACCGGTCCAACTCGCCCGAGTCGAATTGCCCTCCAATGTCGTAGAGAACCTGCTGCGCGTCGGTCTCGGTCTGCGCCGGATCAATATCGTTCTTCAACGCCGACGCATAAATATCCTGCCCCGCATCCCCGCCCGCGCTGCCGGTTAGCCCTTTCATTAGTTCTTGCGCCAGCGCTTTCTCTCCCAGTCGCCCATACACCTGCGCCAGCGCCATCTTGGTTTCCGGATCATCGGGAGGAAGGGCGGCGGCCGCCTCCAGTTCCACCCGTGCGTCGGCGTCCCGTCCCAACTGCGCCAGCAACAAGCCGAGATTCTTGAGCGTCGTTTTTTCGTACGGAGCCGTCTCCAGTTGCTTGCGATATGCCGCGATCGCCTCGTCGGTCTTTCCGGATTGCTGCAGCTCCATTGCCAGGTCGCCATTCGCGTGTTTGTGGTTGGGATCGAGTTCGATCTGCTTGCGGAACGCGGCGATAGCGTCGGCATGACGGTTTGCGGCGGCGTTTGCCAGTCCCAGGTCATACCAGCCGTCTTTCAAGCTGGAGTCCCCGTCCACCGCGCGTTTCAGCAGGTCAATCGCCCCGCGATAGTCCTTGCTCTGGAGCGCTTTCACTCCCGCTTTATGCAGTTCCGCAGGAGTTCCTTCCATTTTCGAAGCGGTCTCCGCCCCGCGCTCCGGCGGCGTCAGGATCGTGCACGATAACAACTGGTCCTGATCGCTTTGCGTGGCATTGCGAAACGATTCGTAGTCGGCGCGCCGCGCCGCCGCCAGTTCATTCAACTTCACGTTCAGCTTGCGCTCGCCTTCCAGGATTCCCTTGTTCAGTGAGTAGCTCGATGAATAGTCGCCATAATCCCGCGACATTTTCACCGCGGTCGGGGTGTGCACGGTGTAGTTGGACGGGAACTGCAGGCGGACCCGGTAATCCATTTCACCGGCGGGACCGATGTTCAGGGGCTCCGTGCTCTTTTCCGACGCTCGAATCGCAGGCACTCCCAGCGGCGGNNGGCTTGCTCGTGTCCTCGATGGGATCGAGCTGAACCTCATCGACATCGCCCGGCAGGCCCCAACTGGCGGAGAGAACTTTCGCGAAGTCCTTCCACTGTGCCCGCGAGAATCGCCGGAAACTCGCGCGCATCGGCCAATCGCGGTCTCCCTGGGCCGTGACTTCGAGCGTCGCATCGAGCGCGCCGAACTCACTGAACTTGCCGTCCAGCGTGAAACGCATGAAGGTCTTGATCGGCGAATCCGCCGGCGTTCGCTGCAAGCCGCCCTCGCTGTCTTCCGAAGCCACCACGGCTTGTTTGTTTCGCAACTGGTAGAGGATCAGCCCAAAGGGCGTTACCTCGGGTGTCGTATCGAGCCAGGTCAGCTCCGTTCCTGTCCCCAATCGAGCCGCTGTGATCACGTGATCGAACTGCGCCGGCGATGGAACGTCCGCATCCAGTTTGCGCGCGCTCCCGATCAGCACCGGATAACTNNCCCTCCGCCCGCAGCAGCGCCGCAAACAGAGTGTGTTTGTCCTTGCAGTCGCCGTAGCCATTCTGAAGAACGTCCGAGGCCGAATGCGGCTGGTAGCGTCCGATTCCGAGCGAGATGCTGACGTAACGCACATTGCGCGCCACGAAATCGTACAGCCGCCGCGCCTTCTCGGTGGGAGTGGCCGCTCCCTTGGCAAGCTCGTCAGCTTTCTTGCGCACGCTGTCGTCAACCGTCATGCGCTCGCCCTGGAGCCTGGCATACCACTGCGCGACCTGTTTCCAGTCGGTGAACGTCGTCAACTGCACATCGGGACCGGTTTCCTCGTCCGCTTCTTTGTCTCGATCCTTGTCGCGTTCGGGCTGGATGTCCTTCACCACCCAGGTGTAAACGCGACGGTCTCCCTTGTCTTGAATCTCCGGCTGCCGGGTTGGCGTCTTGAGTTTGACTTCGCGCGATTTCGGGACGTCAATCTCCAGCCGATCTTCATTCACCGCCATGCCTTTTGGAAATGTGTGTTCGTACCAGAAGTTCCCTGCCGCCAGCGGCGTGAGAACACGAGTCACCGTGCGGTATTCCAGCGTGTCCCCGGGCTGAAGCGCGGCGACGGAAATATGCCGCTGGCGGTAGTCGCTGTACATCGGTGCTTCCTTCAGCACATCGGGAGCGAAATCCTGGGCCGTCGATTCTGGCGTCACCACCACCGTGCCGTCGGGCTTACGCACCCGGACATATTCGACTTCCAATTTCTCGATCGCTGACGAATATCCAAAAACCAGTTGGCCGAATTCTTCGACGCCCGCCTGGCTCTGAATCCGAACCACGGCCTCGGTCTCGCTCATTTCGGTTCCGTCGTTTTCAAAGCGCGCACGATTCAAGATCCGTTCGAAGACCGCGGCCTCTTCGGCGTTGCTCGTTTTCGGTTTGGATGAAGACGAAGAGGAGGCCTGCGCCCCAGCGTTCGCAGTCATGGAACATACGATCCAGCAGAGCAGGGAGCACGCAACAGCAAGGCGCGAGATACGATTGGACATATTGCAGTTCTTTTACGCCGTGCCCAGCGTAAAATCAAACCAACCGGGGTAAATAACATCAAGATCATTCGACTCATTGCGATCGCGATTTGTTTCAGCCGTCTGCTGGCGGCGCAGGCCCCTCCACTCGCGGCTGTGGACGAGGCTCTGCCCGCGATGGATGCCGGCGTGGAATTCCACATTCTTCTGCATGCCAGCGGGGGCGTTCCACCCTATGTCTGGAGCGTGGCCGGCGGCGATCTTCCCGAAGGCGTCACACTCACCCCGGAAGGGCTGCTGGCTGGACGCCCCGCCAAGGCCGGGACTTTCGCGTTCAGCCTGTCAGTGGAAGACTCCGGCCGCCCGGCGCACAGCATTAACAAGGACTTCAAGGCTGTGGTCATTGCGTCTCTGCTGCTGGAATGGCTTCAGCTTCCCAAGGTCCGCGACAATCGCATTGATGGCGTTGTCCAGGTCTCCAATGGTTCCACCGAAGCCTTCGATCTCACCGTGATCATCGTTGCGGTCGCCGATAACGGGCGAGCGACGGCCATCGGCTACGAGCATTTCCCGCTGAAAGCCGGCGATACCAATCTTCAGATTCCGTTTGGCAACACCTTGCCGCATGGCACTTACGTGATCCATGCCGATGCCATTGCCGAAATCCCCGCCCGCAAGGCCATTCTTCGCCAGAGACTCCAAACCCCTCAGGCTTTGCAGGTTATACAGGGTCCATAGCGGCTTTTACCCGCCCAGACAGGTACGCAAGTCACTTGCTGTCTCTGTGCTATCCTGACTATCTTGATTCAATTGCGCGGGTCGGGGTGGTCGCGTTTTCTGGCAAAAGACCTCGGCATTTTGTATGGAGCTTTTTCTTAACCTCTGCTGGCTTTCCTTGCTGCTGCCCGCCTGTCTGCTGTGGCGGCGGCAACGGAGTTCCGCGACCGGTTCGAATCGCCCTGCCGCCCGTCCGCTCCTGTTTCTGTGCGTACTCGGCTGCTCCCTCGTGCTTCTGTTCCCTGTGATTTCGGCGAGCGACGACCTGCACGCCATGAGCCCGGAGATGGAAGAGTCGGAACGCGCCTTGCGCCATGCCGGGCATTGCGGCTGCACAATTCATGCGCTTACTCATTCCGCGCCGCCCCTTCTGCCGAGTTCCGGTGCGCTGACGCCGGTGTTCGAGCAGATCGGCAACGTTTTCCCGTTTACGCCGGAAATGCTCCCAGCAATCTCCGGGTATGTGCCAACCGGGCGCGCACCCCCTTCCGATCTCTCGACTTCACTCTAAGTCGGAAGTCAGTCTTGATTTCATAGCCGGGAAAACCCCGAAGCCCGTTTGCAGTTCACGCGCATTGGGCAATCCGCTTTCCCTTGCGCACGGAGCACGCGATGTTCAAGTTGCAAAAGTTAGGTCTGGTGGCATGGCTTTGGCTATTCGCCGGAGCGGCATTCAGCGCCTCGGCGCAGCAGGCGCTCACCTGGGAACAGGTCCGCCTGCGTTTTGAACAGAACAACCCCACCCTGCTGGCGGGGAAGCTGAACCTTGAAGAGTCAAAGGCCGGCGAAACCACCGCCTACCTGCGGCCGAACCCCGACATGAGCCTGCTGCTGGACCAGATCAATGTGTTCTCCAGCAATCCGTTTCAGCCGTTCTCTCCCGCTCAGGCCACCGCGGCGCTCAGTTATCTGCATGAACGCCAGCACAAGCGCGAACTACGGCTCGAAAGCGCCAAAGACTCGACCGCCGTTGCTTCCTCCACCCAGGCCGACCTTGAGCGCACCCTGCTTTTCACGCTGCGAGCCGCATTCATTCAGACGCTGCAAGCCAAAGCCGTGCTCGAAGTAACTCGCGATAATCTGGCGTACTACGATAAAGTTCTCGAAGTCAGCCGCGACCGCTTCCACGCTGGAGACATAGCCCAAGTCGATCTCGACCGCCTCGAACTGCAGCGCGTGCAGTACGAGTCCGATCTTCAGGCGGCCCAAGTCAGCCTGCGCACGGCCAAGATTCAGATGCTCGCGCTCCTCAACCAGCGCACGCCGATCGAACAGTTCGACGTCGCCGGCCCTTACGAATTTTCCGAGCAACTCCAACCCCTCGACGATCTCCGCCAGATCGCCCTCGATACTCGCCCCGATCTAAAAGCGGCCAGCCAGTCGGTCGAAAAAGCCAGGGCCGATCACAAACTGGCCGTTGCCAATGGTTCCACGGATCCAACTTTCAGTGTTGATGGCGGGCTCAATCCTCCCATCGATCACTACATCGGCTTCGGTGTGACCTTTCCGCTCCGCCTTTTCGATCGCAATCAGGGCGAGAAACTGCGCACCCAACTCGATGTGGAGCGCAACACCCATCTGCTCGCCGCCGCCCAGGCCCAGGTTTTCAACGACGTTGATTCCGCTTACGCCACGCTAAGCAGCAACCTGGCGTTGCTTCATCCGTATAAAGAAAAATATCTGGAGCAGGCGGTCCGCGTCCGCGACACCATTGCCTTTTCCTATCAGCACGGCGGAGCTTCACTGCTGGACTTCCTGAGCGCCCAGGGTGAGTATCGCACTGTGCAACTGGCTTACGTCAATCTGGTCGGCTCCTATCTGTCTGCCTCCAGCCAATTAAATCTGGCTGTGGGCCGCGAGGTAATCCCATGACCTGGCAAGCGAAACACTTCTTCCGTTCGAAAGCCGTCAAAGCTGCGCTGTGGGCGGACGCTTGCGGCGCGAACGCCGCGTTGGTGCTGTGCCTGGCGCTGCTGGCGGTTTCGCTGGCCTGTTCCAGCGATACCAAGGGCGTGCCCACCAAACAGGAAATCACGGTCGACCCGAACCTCCTGACCATCGACCACCCGGAGCTGTTCCAGACCGTGAAGGTCGAGACCCGCGACCTGCCGACCGAACTGCGCGCCAACGGAACCGTCCAGCCCGACGTGAATAAAACCATCCACGTCACCTCGCTTGGTTCGGGCCGCGTTGTCGATCTGAAAGCTCGCCTTGGCGACTACGTGAAGAAAGGCCAGGTACTGCTCGTGATCTCCAGTCCCGATCTCGCGGGAGCGATGGGGGACTATCGCAAGGCGTCGGCCGACGAAGCGCTCGCCACGAAAGCCCTGGAACGCGCCCAACTGCTCTACTCGAAGGGCGCGTTCGCGCAGAAGGATTTGGAAGTCGCCGAGAACGCCGACGCGAAAGCGAAATCCGATCAGCAGACCGCCGAAAACCGCCTGCGGGTCTTGGGCGGCGATCCCGCCCACCCCAGCACCATGATCGAGTTGCGCGCCCCAGTTGCCGGCACCATCGTCGAGCAGAATGTTGCCGGGTTCGAGGGCATCAAGAGNNGTCTGCGATGTCTACGAAAACGATCTTGGCGAAGTTCACGTCGGCGATCCTGCCGAGGTTCGCCTCAATGCTCTCCCCGACCGCGTTTTCAAAGGCAATGTGAGCGACGTCGCGCGCGTGCTCGATCCCAATACCCGCTCGGCCAAGGTGCGTATCGTGCTCGCCAATCGTGATGGCGCATTCCGGCCGGGCATGTATGCCGCGGCCACATTTCACTCGCGCCGGCAGAAGCCGCATCTGGTCGTGCCGGCGACCGCGATCATGCGGCTGCAGGATAAAGACTGGATCTTCCGTAAGGAGACTGCGAATTCCTTCCGCCGCCTCGAAGTGCAAACCTCCGGACTCCCCGGCGGGCTGCAGCAAATCCAGCAGGGGGCGAAGGCGGGAGACGAAATCGTCGCCAACGCGCTCGTGTTCTCCACGGCAGCTTCGGAGCAGGGCAAATGATTCGTTTTCTCATCGATTTCGCGCTGCGCAACCGCATCCTGATCCTCAGCGTGGCCCTGGTTTTGTTCGTCTGGGGCATCATCTCGTTTCGCAATCTGCCCATCGAAGCCTATCCCGACGTCGCCGACACTTACACGCAGATCATCACGCAATGGCCCGGCCATGCCGCCGAAGAAGTCGAGCAGCAGATCACCGTGCCGCTTGAAGTCGTACTCAACGGTGTTCCCCACAAGACCCACCTGCGCTCGGTCTCGCTCGCCGGCCTCTCCGTCGTCACCATTATTTACGACGACGAAATCTCCACCTTCAACGCGCGCCAGGAAGTACTCGACCGCCTTCAGCTAGTGACCCTCCCGCCCGCCGTGAACGCCAATCTCGGCCCCGATTACAGCCCGACCGGCCAGATCATGTTCTTCACCCTCAAGAGCGCGAATCCGCGCTATGACGCGATGGAGCTCAAGACTCTCGCCGACTGGTTCGTGCTGAACCAGCTGAAATCTGTGCCCAACGTAGTCGACGTCAACATCTTCGGCGGCCCGACCCGCGAATATCAGGTGCAGATCGATCCCGGCAAACTGGTCTCCTACGGATTGTCGCTGGCCCAGGTCGAGCAGGCG
Organism: Acidobacteriaceae bacterium; assembly: GCA_003152795.1. Lineage (GTDB taxonomy): Bacteria > Acidobacteriota > Terriglobia > Terriglobales > Acidobacteriaceae > Acidiflorens. Next base: position 22,133 of record PMBA01000224.1, read on the forward strand.
CTCGCCAATAACAACACCAACGCCGGCGGCGGATTCATCGAACGCGGCCAGCAGGCGCTCAACGTGCGCGCCGTCGGCCTCATGCAGACCACCGACGACATTGCCGCCACCGTCGTCAAGAGCGTGAATGGAACGCCCGTCCGCGTCCGCGACATCGCCATCGTCGTGCAAGCGCCCAAGATTCGTCTCGGACAGCTCGGGCAAACCATTCGCCGCGAAGACGGCACCGTGGTCGACGATGAAGATGTGGTCGAAGGCATCGTCCTGCTCCGCAAGGGCGCCGAGGCCGACGCCACCCTCGATGCGCTTCACGCCAAAATCAACGAACTGAACACCCAACTGCTGCCGCAGGGCGTAAAATTCGTTCCCCATCTTGACCGCAGCGACCTGGTGCATTACACCACCCATACCGTTTTGCGAAATCTAACCGACGGCGTAATCCTGGTTACGCTGGTCCTTTTTATTTTCTTGGGGAACGTTCGCAGCGCGCTGATCGTCACCGTCACCATTCCGTTCGCCCTGCTGTTCGCCGCCATCCTGCTCGATCTCAGCCACATCCCGGCGAATCTGCTTTCGCTTGGCGCGCTCGATTTCGGCATGGTCGTGGATGGCTCTGTGGTCATGGTGGAAAACATCATGCGCCACGTCGAGTTTTCTCAAGGAAAGAAGACTTTTCTCGAATTGATCGCTTCCGCCGCCCACGAAGTGCAGAAGCCGGTCTTCTTTGCCCGCATCATCATCATCGTTTCGTACCTGCCCATCTTCACCCTGCAGCGTGTCGAAGGCCGCCTGTTCCGCCCCATGGCCTGGACCGTAGCCTTCGCCCTCCTCGGCGCGCTGCTGTTCGCGCTGCTGATCGCGCCCGTTCTCTGCCACCTCGTCTTCCGCGACGGCAAAATCAAGGAATGGCAGAACCCGCTGATGCGCATCATGCAGAGCGCCTACCGCCGCCAACTCGACTGGTGTTTTGACCACCTGAAGTTCACCCTCGGTGTTGGCGTTGCCGCCCTGGCGTTCATGCTGTTCCTTTTCTTCAGCGGCATTGTCGGCTCCGAGTTTCTTCCGCATCTCGATGAGGGCGCGATCTGGGTTCGCGGCACTCTCGCGCCCAGTGCCGGCCCCACTACGGGAATCGCCGTCACCAGGCGCGGCCGCTCCATCCTTGCGCAATTCCCCGAAGTGAAACAGATCGTCAGCCAGGTTGGCCGGCCCGACGACGGCAGCGACGCCAGCGGTTTCTACAACACCGAATTCTTTGTCGACCTTCTGCCCCGCTCCGAATGGCGCGCCGAGTACAAGACGAAAGAGCAGCTCATCGACGCCATGGACAAGTCTCTCAGTCAGATTCCCGGCGTGGACTGGAACTTCTCGCAGCCCATTTCCGACAACGTCGAAGAAGCCGTCAGCGGCGTCAAAGGCGAACTTGCCGTCAAACTTTTTGGCCGCGATCTTAAAACGCTGGAACAGAAAGCCGACGAAATGCAGGACGTCATGAGCAAAATTCCCGGCGTCGCCGATCTCGGCACCTTCCAGGTCCGGGGACAGCCCAACGTGAATCTGGTCGTGAACCGCGCCACTGCCGATCGTTTTGGCATTAACGTCAGCGATGTGCAGGACGCGGTCGAAACCGCCGTCGGCGGCAAGGCCGTCAGCCAGATTCTGATTGGCGAGCAGCGTTACGATCTCACCGTTCGCTATCAGGAACCGTACCGCAAGACCGTCGAAGACATCGAGAACATCCGCATCCTGGCGCCCTCTGGCGAACGCGTTTCACTCGGCCAACTCTGCGACGTCAAGCTCGAAGACGGCGCTTCCTCCATCTATCGCGAAGGCAACTCCCGCTACATCGCCATCAAATACAGCGTTCGCGGCCGCGACCTCGGCAGCACGGTTCGCGATGCCATCGAACAGGTCCGCGAAAAAGTCAAGCTTCCCGAGGGTTACCATCTCGACTGGACCGGCGAATACGAAAGCCAGCAGCGCGCTAACAAGAGACTCGCGATCATCGTGCCCGTCACGCTGCTGCTTATGGCTTTCATCCTGTACTCCATGTTCGACTCCTGGAAATGGGTCGGCCTCATCTTCGCCGTAGTCGCGCTCTCGCCCTTGGGCGGCGTGCTCTCGTTGCTCGCCACCGGCACACACTTCTCCGTATCCTCCGGCCTCGGTTTCCTNNCTTCGCCTCCGCCCCATCATGATGACCATGCTGGTTGCGACCCTCGGCCTGCTGCCTGCCGCCATGTCGCATGACATCGGCTCCGACTCGCAGCGCCCCTTCGCCATCGTCATTGTCGGAGGCCTGATCGTCGAACTCATCGTCAGCCTGGTCATGCTGCCCACGCTTTACGTCTTCTGGGCCGGCCCCGGCGACAAGCTCCCCCCGTCAGAACTGGAATTTGTCGAAGAAGGCGAGCACGTCGATTAGCAGGATGCAGAAAAGCTCAGGTTTTGACCTTGCCTTGAAGGGGCGCGGCTTCAGCCGCGCCGTCCGACGTTCAAAATCAGACGCCTTTAGGGGCTGCGCGGCGCCCCCTTTCTTGCTTTTTGAGGGTTCTTCCGCTAGATTTCAATTTTCCTCGATTTGACGAGCGGGCGAGGCCGGAAACCTGCCTCCAGGAGTAGTAGGTATGAAGCGAAGTTATATTGGGCTCGCCTTAGGCGCGCTGGTAGCGGTAGGAGCGGTGTTGAGTCTGCCCAGTTGCGGGCACGACCAAAAGCTGGTGAGCATCGCGGTTTCGCCATCGAGCTATACCTTCCTGGAAAATGTTCAGGGGGAAACCACGAATTTCACGGCTTATGGTACCTATATTCATCCGCCGGCAACGAAGGACATCACAACCCAAGTCACGTGGGGTGTAGACGTCAATTGGCTCACGATTGCCAGCGGGCCTACTGCCGGTGGGACAGTGACTGTCCAGGGTACTTGCGGCATTTCGGACGTCTCCGCTACAGCGCCAGAGGGTACCGGCGGGTCCTCGAACATCGTAGTTGGTTATGGATCAGTAACCGTGAATGATCCCACCAATCCGATCTGCCCCGGCGGCAGTGCGACAAACGGTGAGTTGGTCGTAACCCCGACGGGGACCGGAGTTGGGACGGTTTCAAGCGAGCCCGGTGGAATCAGTTGTCCGGGGACGGCTTGTGGCGCCCAGTTTCCAGCGGGAGACCTGATCACTTTGACCGCATCGGCGGGCTCGGGTTCAACGTTTTCTGCCTGGACGGGATGCACGGTCGCTTCGAACCCGAACCAGTGTTCGGTAACGATACCCGGCGGTGGCGTCGTGAACGTGACCGCCAAGTTTACCTCACCGTAGATGTTGACCCGCCGGAATTGAAGCGTTGAAGCATTGCCCCTGAGACCCCAGGGCTAGCGTTCAGGAAAAACCGGAACGCTGAGTTGCCTACTCATCCGCGAGCAGCTTGCCCAGCGTAGGCTTGTGTCTCTCCGGCTTGGCCTTTTTCGCGCGGACGAGCTGGGAGGGTTTGGGGCTGCCAACGCGTTCGCGGGCCATTTCGCGAACCACCTTAGCGGCGGAGAAGACTTTTTTCTTACGCTTGCGCGGCATAGTCGTCATGCTCGGTGCTGGCTCAGGTTTGCTCGGATTAAGTCTCCGATTTCCTCCGTGA
>PMBA01000224.1:25765-26153 GCA_003152795.1 Acidobacteriaceae bacterium
TTCGTGCCCTTCGTGGTTAAGGTTTCTTTTACACTGAGACACCACCCACCGCTCGCATGTTCGCACATTCCTCTCGCCAAAAGTGCAATAATCTGAGGTTGGCTTAAGTCCGCAGAATCTCAAAGCCGAGGGCCTGATTTATGGATGAGCGCGAGTTTTTTGACGAAAAGTCCGATAAGAAACCGGCAAATCTAAGTTGTCCCCATTGCCAGCAGTCGGCGGAGTATGAGATCCAATGGCTGGTGCGGATGAAGAAGAAGAGTCTCCCGCCGCGGGCGGACGATCGCGATCGCGCGAGGTTTGCCAAGGCCCAGTCTTACATGCTCCGGCGAGACGACATGTTGATGTGCAAGAACATGCGCTGCCGCAAACGCTTTGAGATTACCGG
>PMBA01000224.1:26166-27367 GCA_003152795.1 Acidobacteriaceae bacterium
ATTGCTTCCGAGGCCGGGGAGTTAAGAGAAATCGGCTCGGTTTGCGGAACGTCGCTGTAACCCTCTTTTTCCATCTGTTTTGCGGCGGCCGCGAAGCGCTTGGCGCTGGTTCCTTCCATCTCGAGGAAGCGGAAGGCCTGGGCGAGCGGGATGCCATCGGCGCCGGTCTGAAGGAATTCGATCTGAGCGCTCACTTTTCCGAAGACCGTCTTCATATCGATATCGCCCGTCGCCCCATGGGCAATCGGGCCTTTCGATAGGACGGCGGAGCCCCCCGTGAGCGAGAGGCGCTGCAGGACGCCCACAAAGCGGACCCCGTCAATGGTAAATAGCGCGCGCTCGTTATTGGGGACGCGGATGCGCGGGGGGCGCGGAGTTTTACGCAATTTCTGGGACTTCTTCACGATCTCAGCATGGCAAGCGGCACGCATTCGGTCAAGATTACCGCGGTGCACCCGCCCTGCACCCCCGGCAGGGAGCCCCACGCCGGCCCAGACACACGCCGGCCCAAACACATGCGACGATGGATCGTGGTGGCTCTGTTTGCTCTGACTGAGTCTCCGATTTCCTCCGTGAGACCCTGTGGACCCCTTAGTTTCTGCCTTTCCGCAGTCTTAATCGGAATTTCCCTGAACCCAGCCACTACCGCCCCGCTAAGGACTTGACATTCATCGCCGGCATGTCCCACGATGTTTTGCCGCCGCCTCGCGTCTTGTAGACGCCGCGTGAATCCTGAGTAAGACGACGGAGCGAACCGTGGGCCGTGGTCAGACAAGTTCAGGGCTTTGCCGATTCTTTTCTTGCCGGCTCCGGCCGCTGGTAGACGCGCACATAATCCACCAGCATGGTTTGAGGAAACACCGTGGTGGCGTCCGGGTTCCCAGGCCAGTCTCCACCCACCGCCAGGTTGAGAATCAGAAAAAACGGTTTGTCGAAGACCCATTTCCATCCCGCCTGAAGATCGGCGCGGGTGCGGCGTACGTAAAGATCGTGGTCGACGTAGAAACTGACCGAGTCCGGATCCCACTCGACGGCAAAAATGTGGAAGGCGTCGGCGAAACGCTGCGGTGTGGGGAGTTCGTAAGGCGCCTCGATTCCGGTCTCGCCAATGTATCCCGGTCCGTGAATCGAACCATGAACGATGGCAGGCTCCTTGCCGATGTTTTCCATGATGTCAATTTCACCGCAGGCGGGCCAGCCG
>PMBA01000224.1:27457-46997 GCA_003152795.1 Acidobacteriaceae bacterium
GCTTTGATCGCCAGATTGCCATCGTGAACCGAGACGTTCGCCCTGCGATCGGTGTAGTACTGGAGCTCCTTGTTACCCCAGCCCTTGCCCCCGGTTTCAACAGCCCACTTGGAGCTATCGATCGAGGATCCATTGGGGCCGTCGAATTCGTCGCTCCACACCAGCACCCAGTCCGCGCCCTTTGTGGGAGCCGGCGCGGTTTGGGAACCGCTGGCTATAGCCAGGCCTGTAACAATGATGAAGACGTGCAGCAAGAAAAACCGCCTCCGTCCGGATGGCATAGCGGACTCCCTCTACGGACGCGGCGCAACGCCGCGTTCATGAACTGTGAGTTGGCATATTATTCCAAAGAAATGAGGAGAAGGCGATGTCGATGGTGAAAACCAGGCGGGAATTTCTGAGATCCTCGGCGGTGGGCTTGGCAGCCACAGCAACAGCCCGGGCGTTGCCCACGTTCGCAATGGACAGCCCAGGGCAGAGTGGAGAAATCATGGCTTGGGTTACGGGCGAGAAGAACCGCTTTACCCGCTTGAGTCCGATGCGCTGGCGGACCGCAGCCGCTCACTCCTCCCAGCCAACCATCGTTCTCGACCCGCAAAAAGAGTTCCAGACGATTCTTGGTTTCGGCGCGGCATTTACCGAGGCCGCCTGCTACACCTTCAACCGGCTTCTGCCCTCCGTACGCGATCATTTGTTTCACGAGTTGTTTCATCCAGCGGAATTGGGGCTCAACGTTTGCCGCACCTGCATGGGATCGAGCGACTATTCGACCAAGGCCTACTCCTATGACGAAGGAGAAGCCGATCCAGAATTACAACGGTTCTCGATTGAGCAGGACCGCCTGTATATTCTGCCGATGTTGCGTGCCGCTCGAAAGGTGAATCCGGAACTCTTTCTTTTTTCGTCGCCCTGGAGTCCGCCGGGCTGGATGAAATCTGGAGGCTCGATGCTGGGCGGTTCGATGCGTCACCGCTACTTGGAGGCCTACGCCCATTACTTCCTGAAATTCCTTCAAGCCTATGCCGACGCGGGGGTCGCGATTCAGGCCGTCACACCACAAAACGAAGTGGACACCGACCAGGACGGACGTATGCCGGCATGCATTTGGCCGCAAGAGTCCGAAATCGAATTCGTCGGCAAGCATCTGGGCCCGTTGCTTGAAAAACAGAGCCTCTCGACCAGGATTTGGATTCTCGATCATAACTACAACTTGTGGGGCCGCGCGGTTGCCGAACTCGATGACCCCACCCTTCGAAAATACTGCAATGCGATTGCCTGGCATGGCTATTTTGGAACACCGGAAATGGTGTCCAAAGCTCATGAGGCTCATCCCGACGCCGAAATGCATTGGACCGAAGGAGGACCGGACTACACCAGCCCCGACTACCTGACCGATTGGGCCAAGTGGGGAGAGACGTTCACCGCCGCCCTGCGTAACTGGTGCGGGTCGTTGACCGCATGGAACCTCGCGTTGGACGAACTCGGCCGTCCCAACATCGGCCCGTTTCCTTGTGGAGGTTTAGTGACGATTCATTCCCAGACCGGAGAAATCACGCGCAGCGGCCAGTACTGGGCCTTCGCGCATTTTTCCCGGGCGATTCGCCGTGGTGCGCGCCGCTTCGATTCCCAGAGCACACTCATCGGAATCAGCCATGCCGCCTTCGCAAATCAGGATGGAACACGGGTGCTGGTGGTCACCAACTCCGGCCCCGCCCAGACCGCCACGGTGCAGTTGGGATCGATGCAGGCGGAGATTACCCTGGGCAACAATTCCTTAACCACGTGGGTCTGGTCGAAAGAGCGCTGAGTCCAATGCACACGCGCGCGAGGCGGGTTTCAGCCAGCGCACTTTAGCGCGGGCTGGACGTCGGGGCCGAAGCGGTGATACCAGACTCTGGCTGCGCCGATCAGATTGGCGTCCTCTCCCAGCGAAGCCAAAGCGAGTTCCGTTTTCTCATACGGGACGAACCGGCAGCCCCGGGTGATTGCTTTGCGAATGCCTTCCAGAAAAAGCAGCGCGCTCCGCATCACGCTGCCGCCCAGAACAATGCTCTCGGGAGTAAAGAGGTTGATCAGGTTGGCGATCCCCATGCCAAGGTAATAGGCCTCGCGCTCCACCACCTTGTGCGCCAGTTCGTCTCCTTGCCAGGCCCGTCCGCAGATTTGTCCAGCCGTACGATACGAATCCGTCGCCCCCTGGCTCTGCGCCCACGCTTCCATGGCCGGCCCGGCGGCCAGCGACTCCCAACATCCGCGATAGCCGCAGGAGCAGAGCGGCCCGGAGGGGTCGATCACCTGATGACCAAGCTCGGGATGAGCTCCATCGACGCCGCGATAGAGTCGTCCATCCAAAATGATGCCGCCGCCAATGCCCGTGCCCACGGTGATGTAAATCAGCCTCGACTTATCCCGCCCCGCCCCCCACGCGGCCTCCGCCAACGCGCCCGCATCGGCGTCGTTTTCCAGTGCCGCCCGTACATTGAACATGCGCGCCAGGTCTTCCACAGGATTCTGCCCGCGCCAATCCTGAAGAAAGTCAACTTCGCCAAACTTGCCCGTAAATGGATCTACTGGACCCGTCGACCCAATTCCTATGCCGGTGATTTCAACCCCCGCAATTGTTGCCGTCTCGCGCAGCATGCTGGCAATCGCGGCCAAGCCATTCGCATAGCTATTCGCATCGCTAGGCGACTCCTTCCGCGACAATACCCGGCCGCCATCCGTCACCATGCCTACCGCTATTTTTGTTCCGCCGATGTCAACCGCTCCAATCATGGTTCTTTCCTCTCCGGCCAGAACTTCGTCAGAATATCAGCTTCAAACCCAGCTGCAGCACTCGCGCCGTGTGCGCGCCGTTCGGGAAGAGGAAGTTGTCCGAACCTATATAGCTGTTCACCCCTGTCCATTGTGTGTGGTTGAACACATTGAACCCCTCCAGGCGGAACTGTGCGTCCAATTTCTCCGTGGGTTTAAAGACCTTGTAGACCGACATATCGAAATTCGTCCGAAACGGTATGTTCAGGCTGTTACGGCCTGAGTTGCCAAACGTCAGGCCCTCGGTCTGCACATAAGCATTCGGATTGAATAGAAGCGGCCCTTTAATGGTGGGATCCGGAGGAGCCTGGTGGGGAGGCAGGGCATGTGGATCGCCGACTATGTCCGCGTACGATCCCGTCCCCACGCCGTTGGCAACGCCCGCGCTGTCCCCGTACACGCCGTCGAGCACCGAAAATGGCTCCCCGCTTTGCGCGCTCATGATGCCGGCATACTGCCATCCACCCAGAAGGCTGTGAGCCAGACCCGCGGTTCGGAAGAACGGCAGATCGTAGATCCACGCTACCGTCAGGATATGGCGTTGATCGAAGTTAGAGCTCGCGTAACTCCCTTTTACATTAAACGAATTCACAAAGTTGCTGTCAAATTTATCGGATGAGTTATCCAGCGAGTGACTATAGGTATATGCCACGTTCAGCGTAAGCGGCCCGCTCGTCCTGCGCAGCGAGAACTGCAGCGCGTTATAGTTGGAGTTGGCTTCAGGCGACACACCCTCCGTAGAATCCAGACCATAATACGGACGATACGGGTTAGGATCGTTGCCGCACGCAACTGCCAGGTTGATTGCCGGTTGGCCGGTCACCTTTTGTCCATTCACTTTGAAAATAGGCTTTTGAACCGAACCGTGCTGCGTGCTGCAGATAGAGTCGGTAATGGGCTGCCCGGGCTGAAAAGGATTGTCGGAGGCCGCAATCGGAGCCAACTGGTTGAGTTCGTGGATCAATGTCAGGTGCGTTCCCTTGCTGCCTACGTAAGAAATTGTGGCAACCGTGTTCTTGAACAGATCGCGCTGAATATCCAGGTGCCACTGCTGCACGTAGGGCCAGATCACCTGGGTGGGGATAGAGACGGTCGACAAGGGGAAAAGCAATCCTAATCCGCCGACATTGTTGTAACCAACAATATTGAACTGCGTTGGCTCTTGCACCAGCGGCGGGGAGCCCTCCAGGTTTTCGGCGTTCGCTTCTTCCCCGTTGGTGTGGTCGAAGAAGATCCCATAGCCTCCGCGAATCGCCGTGGTTCCTTTGCTAAAAGGATCCCAAGCAAAGCCGATTCGAGGGGCGGGGTTGAACACTTTGCCCAATTCACAACCTCGTGGTACGCCGGACGCGCCGCACTGCACCATGCCATTGAACGGATTCCCCGTTCCTGGGATCAGAGCTCCTTCCTGTCCGGTTTTGTTGCCGGTCAGATCGATCTTCGGAATCTGGCCCGGATCGAATGCCGAGGCTTCCCAGTTGTAGACCTGCTGGTGCTGCTCGTAGAAGGTGCCGAAGAAACTCAGGCGCAGCCCCAGATTTAAGGTCAGATTTTTCGAAATGTGGTAATCGTCCTGTATGTAGGGTTCAAACATACGGTAGTGGATGTGATATTTCGGCTCCGCACTGTCCTGGGAATAGGACGCGATGTTCCCCATCAGGAGATCGGCAAAACCGTTGCCGCTCGAGTTCGGAGACGTGCTGTCAAAACTCATATCGCCTTCCACATCCGTATACGCTCGCTCATTCTTCTGAGCTGTCACATAGTAGCCGCCAAACTGCAGATTGTGTTTGCCCCAGCTCTTGGTGACGTTGTCCCGAATCGTGTAAGTCGGATTCGAGTTGTTCCACGGGAAGGCGGACGGGCCCTCGCAGAAATACCCCCCGTAAGATCCTGACGTGGATATGCATATGTCGGGTAACTCGCCGTTGTTGTTGGGAAACAACCCGGGCATGGTAAACGTCTTGGGACGCTGCCACACTTGAGGATTGGTATTGATCTGCTGAATGTGGTCTGTCGTATAACTGGAAACGAATTCGTTGAGCAGCGTCGGAGAGACGGTCGCCGTCAATTTGGCAACTATGCTGACGCCTGGTCCGATAAAGTGCGTGCCTATGGTTGGGAAGCTTTCACCCGCCCACGTAACCGTGGAATTTGTGATATCCCAGGAATCATGGATGTAGCGAAAAGTGGCTCGCAGCCTGGAATTGATGTCGTGATCGACACGCAGCAACTCTTCCCGCCAATGCATGGGCTGGGGCGCCGACGCAAGAAAAAGAGACTCTGCGCCCGAACCCGTTGTCGGTTCAGGAATCATCCCCAGGAAAGCTTGCCCGTTGGGATCCACTGGGATCTGGTTCAGAACTCCGTTGGTCACGTAGGGAGCATAGAATTGCTCGTCGTTCACCACCTGGCCGGGGGTTCCCGGGCACTCCGGAAAGTAAGTGCTCGCCGTGCTGGAATCATCCCGCTGAAATTGCGTGTTCGTGGCAGGACAAAAATCGCTGAAGTTACCCTGCCGATCCGCAATCGAGGGAACAAAATTATAGAAATTGGTGGGGACGTTTTCGCGACGCCACTCCTGCGACCAGAAAAAGAAAGTATGGTTCTTCCAGATCGGACCGCCCAGTGTATAGCCAAAGTCGTTTTTTCTGTATTTCGGCTTGGCGGCTCCAGGAGCCGTGAAGTAGTTCTGCGCGTTGAGCCACTCGTTGCGGAAGAATTCGTAGGCGTCGCCGTGAAAACGGTTTGTGCCTGACTTGGTTTCCGCTTCAATCGTGCCCGAGGCGTTACGGCCGTATTGCGCCCCGTAGTTGGACGTCAGCACCCGAACTTCGGCGAGCGCATCGATACTGGGGTAAACATTCAGGGTATCGTTGCTCCCGTTATCCATCGTGTCCCCGCCATCGATCTCCCAGTTGTTGTTTTCAACGCGGCCGCCGTTGATGCTGTAGTTGACGTTTCCCTGCGCTCCCACCACTCCTTCATCCTGTCCTGTCTGGTTGCTCACTCCCGGCACAAGCGTTACCAGTTGGGTAAAGTTCCGCCCATTCAATTGCAACTGCGTGATCTCTTTACCGGTGATCGTTCCGCCCATCTCGGACGATTCGGTGTTCACCTGGGCCAGGCCTTCGCCTCTCACCGTCACTTCTTCCTCGACGTTGCCCACTTGCAGCGCAACGTCGACCCGGGCCTCCTGCGCCACGCGAAGCGTGACCCCGAGCGCTTGATATCTCCGGAATCCCGGGGCCGTCACCGTGATGTTGTACTCTCCCGGAACCAGCGCGGCAGCCAGATAGTCGCCGTCGGAGTTGGTGACGAGGTTCCGACTTGTTCCCTGAGCGATATTTCTTATAACGACACTCGCCTTCGGCAACACCGCTCCGGTCGCGTCCCGCACTGTTCCTGTAAGAGTTGCGGTATCTTGTGCCACCCCCAGTTGCCCCAGAAACAGAATCAATACCAGCACAACCGGAATTCCCAGGTAACGCGTCATGGCATTTCCCCAGTACAGAAACACGAAAAAACGGAAATGTTGGAAACCGGCGGCGTCAGGCGCTTCCCACGGCGGGCGCCGCCCCTCTCCACTCGCGATCAACTCTTGATCGTTTTGCTGGCCGCGTCCCAATGCACGGCTTGTTGACGGAAATACGATTCATTCGCCATGTGGCAGGCCAATGCGGCGTGATGGCCGAATACCGCATCCTCCACCACCGGCTTCCGCGAGCGCACCGCTTCGAAGAACGCCCATAGATGTGGCTTCACGTCGTCGTAGTCCGGTCCCTTGAACGTAACTGTTTCCGGCATCGGCTCCTGTCCGAGCTTCGGATTGTTTTCCTCGTGCCATTTCTTCTCGTAGGCCTCGCGCATGGCGTGCGGAAAACTCCCGTCGTAGTAGCTGGGGCTTGAATCTTTACCGGTTTGCGGCGTATAGCTCAGCCCGAACTCGGTCATTTCCAGCATGCCCTTCGACCCCTGGAAACGATAGGTCTCCGGCATCTCGGTTCCGAGGTTCAGCCGCATGTAGACGGGGATATCGCCGTATTGAAACAGCGACGCGTGAACGTCCGGCATGTTGCGTCCATCTTTCCAGCGCAAAATCCCTCCCATCGCCATCGCGCGCCTGGGAGCCTCGTTCCACCCCAGAACGAACATCATGCCGCTGACCAGATGTACCAGCAGATCGCCAGCAACACCCGTGCCGTATTCCTTCCAGCACCGCCAGCGCGCAAAGATCTCAGGATTGAACGGCCGCTTCGGCACTGTGCCCTGCCACTTGTCCCAGTCAAGGTTCTCGGGCGAAAGATCGAACGGCGGTGGATACTCCCACGCCCCCGTCGGATCGTTGCGGCCCAGCCACCCCTCCACCAGCATGAGATCCCCAAGCATCCCCTGGTCGACCATTTCTTTCGCTTTCTTGCAGATCAGCGAACTCACGCGCTGCGAACCAATCTGGATGATGCGGCCGGTGCGCTTCTGTGCGTCCGACATCTCCACCCCTTCCGCCGCCGTGTGCGACATCGGCTTTTCGCAGTAGATGTCCTTGCCCGCCGAGACCGCATCCACCACAATCTGCTTGTGCCAGTGATCGGGCACCGCCGCGATCAGGCAATCGATGTCCTTGTCCGCGAGCAGTTCCTCATAACGACGCGTCACCGGCAAGTTCGGTTTGTCGGTGATCTCCCGCGCCAGCGTGTGGCGTCCGTCGTAAAGATCGCAAGCCTTCACACACTCCACGCCCGGCAACTCGATGGCGCTGCTCAGCAGCCAATTCCCCTGCATGCCGATCCCGATGATTCCGAAACGAAGACGATCGCTCGGCGATACTGGAAGCGCCGATGCGAAAAGGGGCTCTGGAGCAAGCAAGATCGTTTTCGCTGCCAGCGAAGCGCCCGCCGCCGCCGCGCCAATGCCAAGAAACTCACGGCGCGAAAAATAATTCTTCTTCATGAAAATCCTCCTGGGATGCCTAATTGTTCAGACAGCTACCGATTGCATTTGTCCGTCGAGCGTCGCGAAACAACGCCGCTACTCAACGTCCTTCCGGGCTGCAACCTCCGCTCCGATCAGTCCGTACTCGTCTTCGACAATGTACGAACATATGCGGAACGAATCGCAATCCACTCCCGAAAGTCGCGCCAGATATTCCGCAGCCAGTTGTGCGGGCAGGATATCGATCATGAACTGCCATTCTGCGGGCACATCAGGAAGTTGAAAAACCAGATCGCCGGCCTCGGGCGGAACATTCTCGCCGATCAACATGGCCGAGCCTCCCAGTTGTCTCAGGTCGCGCGCTATGGACAAGTCTGGCTCCCGGCTCCGTTGCCCGTCGATCCACATTGCGAAGCGCGATCCCTCGACAACCGCCTCTTGCGGACCGTGCCGGAAACTGCCTGTCCCCAACGCGGTCGCTTCAGACTTGGCGCCTTCCTCCCACAAAAGCCTGGCTTCGTGACAACTCCCCAGACTACCCCCGCGCGCCAGGAAATGGACGGTCTTGCCCGGCGCAAACCAGTCGTTTCCGGCAATCTGTTCCTGCCACCCCGGAACCCTGCGCTCTGTCTCGCTGACCGCATCGCCGAGCCTGGCGGCAAGCTCGCCGTCAAACGAATCGATCGCCGCTCGCGCCAGAGCTGCCGCCCCAACCGCCAGAGTGGAATAAGTATTCACCGAGATCGCGTGATCTCGCAAAACCGGAACCATGATCGAGATTTGCGCTTCTTGCGCCAGCGCGCCGTCCGCTGAATTGGTGATGCCAATCACCGTCGCCCCGCTTGCCCGGGCCTTGGCCAGCAGGTTCACAATTTCCACGCTCCGGCCGCTGCGGGAGATCGTGATAATCACCGAATCCGCCGGCAACGTTGCAAACTGCACCAGTTCCCCGGCGTCTTGCATATATACCGGCTGGCCGGCGCCGGAAAAGATCGCCCCCGCTCCGAATGCTGCATGCCAACTGCTGCCGATCCCGGTCAGGTACACATGACGGGCTTTCCGAATCGCCTCGGCCGCAGTCTGCAAACTCTGTCGTCCCGCGCCGCATAAATAGCCAAGGACGCGCTCCAACTCTTGCGGCTGCCGGAGTATGTCTTGAAGAAAGTGTGTCATTCATTACTTTCGAAAGGCCGGCGCTTGAATGCGTCCCGTGCTTCCCAGTTCCGACGCCATAATCTGCTACTCTTTTGCCGGCGTAATCACAATGTTCCGGTAAGCGACGTGGTTGTCTTCGCTGCCCTGCAGATAGATCGGCCCCGGCGATTCTTCGTGGCTGTCGAGCGCCCCACCCGTAATGCCCGGGATCTCCTGGTTATCGATAATCGTCTTCCCATTCTGTACAACCGTGATCATTCGTCCGATTAGCGTGATATCGAAGGTTTGCCATTCTCCCGGCTTGCGCGGCAACTCCGGCGAGGGCGCGATGAATCCGTACACCCCTCCGGTATGGTGACTGGGCGGTTCCTGAATGGAATTGTCTTCGATTTGCACTTCATAGCGCCCGCGCACATACACGCCGCTGTTGGCGTTGGCTCCGCAGTTGAATTCGACATGCAACTTGAAGTCCTGGAACTTTTGCTCGTTGATGAGCTCCGGCCCGTGCCCGGGGCTGACCAGCGTTCCGCTCTCCACCTTCCAGACTGCCGTGGAATTCGGGTCGCTCATTTTCCAACCCGTCAAATCCTTTCCGTTGAACAGCGCTACCGGCTTCCCCCACTTGGGTGTGCCCTTCTTGTCGAGAAGCGGCGCGGGCACGCCGGACCACGTCCACGGGCCTCCCTTTGGTCCGGTCACCGATCCGGAGAGACTCTGTCCATTCACCTTTCCGACAAAAATCCAGTCGGACGGCGAATCTTCCTCTTCCTTCGGTGAAACGAACGAGACTTCGCCATTCGAAATTTCAATCTTGGGAAGAGGCCGGGCATTTCCCCAACGGCCCACCATCTGCGCCGCCAGTTTCCCCTCCTCCAACCGAATCTCCAGCCACGAGGGATATTCCCGGTCCTGACCCTTCAGGGTCAGGTCCCAACGACCGAGAAAGGGTTTGGCGCCAGTTGCATCGGGAGCTGGCGGGCCGAACGCCCGAGGCGCGCCCCCGAAAGTGCCGGAAGCTGAGCCCCGGAGGGTGACAAAGACAAGGACAAAGAGGAGCGCGCAGAGCAGGGTTAGCAGTCGTCTCGGACTCATAATTTTCTCGCGATGAAACCGGTTACTGAAACCGGTTTCCACCACCTTGTATACTCGCCCCTTCGCCCTGTCAAGTGCTTTTCTACCCGCCTTTTGTCGCAAAGACTGCGGGATAAGCGCACGGTGGCCTTGGCCGCGAATCCGTGATAGTTTCAGGGGTGATGTAATCGGTTTCAGAAACCGCTTTCATCCCATGGCTCAAGCCCAGCCCCATTCGTCAGCCGATTCCACCAACCGCCGTCCTTCTGCGTTCTTTCGCAGCAAAACTCTTTCCCGCTCCTCGAGGGGGCGCTTGCCATGAGCCACACCATGAGCGAAGTCGCCCTCCGCGCCGGTGTTTCCAAGGCCACCGTCTCGCGCGTCCTTAACCGCACTCACACCATCGCCCCGGAAACCGAGCGCCGCGTCCTCGAAGTCGTTCGCCAACTGAAGTATCACAAGAATGTTCATGCCCGCCGGCTGGCCACCGGACGCAGTGATTTGTTTGGCCTCGTCATTTCCGAGATCATCAATCCTTACTTCCCGGAGATCATTCGCGGCTTTCAGGCGGAGGCCTGGGATCGCGGCTTCGACGTCGTGCTGTGCAACACCGAATACAATTCGCAGCGTAGCTCTTCCGTCATTCAAAAGCTCATCGAGAGCGATGTCCGCGGCGTGGCGATCATGACTTCGTCCCTCGACAAGAGCGCGACCGCCGAATTGACCGCGGCCGGAATTGGAGTCGTCTTTTGCAACCTCGGCCCCGCCGAAAAGCTGGTCGGCAATATCTCCATCGACTACCAGCGGGGCATCGCTCAGGCCATTGAGCATGTTGTGCAACTCGGCCACCGCCATGCCGCCGTCATCGCCGGCCCCGAGGACAATCGCACCGCGGTCATTATCAAGCAGGCGCTGGTCGCCGGACTCCACCAGCGCAAACTTAATCTCTCCGCAGTCGTCAACAGCAACTACCGCGTCGATGCCGGCGCCTCCGCCGTGCGTGCTCTGGTCACCGCACCCGAATTGCCCACCGTTATTTTTTGTGGCAGCGACCTGATCGCCATGGGAGCGATGAACGCTCTCGAAGAGGCCGGAGTACGCATTCCCGAGGACGTCTCGGTCATCGGCATCGACGACATCTCGTTCGCTTTTNNCTGGAAACTGACCTGGTAGTTCGCCACTCTACCGCTCCGCCCCGAAGTCGCGGGTTGGGCAGTGTCGACCTGCTACTGACGCGTACTCGCTAGAACTTGAACCGCAGGCTAGAACTGCGGCACGATTGCCTTCGCTTCCTCCAGCGTGATCCTTTGCCCTCGGCGATATGACAGGTTGGCCATGTGCGCCGCGATCGCCGAGCGATATCCAATCTCGGCCGGCGCATTCGGGGTCTTGCGCGTTCGTATGCACTCGATCCAATTCGACATGTGATCCTGGTCCTTTGTCTTTCCGGTGAGCGCCGCTGCGCTCGGCCGGTTGGCTCGCTCCGGAGCGTAGCGCACAAACTCTCCTTCTTCGCCGTTCACCATGTCGGATTTCGCCCACCCATGTTCAATGGTGCCGTCACTGCCCAGGATCCGCTCGCCCAACCCATAATGGCTGTTGCTGAACGTGGACTGCCACGTCACGACCATGTCGTTGGGAAAATCGAGCGTCACAGCAATCGTGTCCGGGACCTCCCGCCCGTCCTTCTCCGAGAAGACCCCGCCCGACATGTACGCCGCTGCCGGCACCGGCAAGTTGAGCGCCGTCATGATCCATGCCATCTGGTGAACCATGTTCTCGGTAACGTTCCCGCCAGAAAACTCCCAGAACAACCGCCAGTTAATCACCCGGTAAGGATCGAAGGGGCGATCGGGACGGCCGTTGAGGAACGCGTTCCAGTTGACATTCTGCGGAGTACAGTCCGCAGGGACCGGGCGCACCCATTGCCCTCGTCCATGCCGCGTATTGCGGCTCATCCACGATTCCACTTGGCTGACTTTTCCCACCATCCCGTCCCGAATCCAGGTCCTCGCATCGGCGAGCGCTCCTGAACTTTGAAACTGCAATCCGATCTGGACCACCCGGCCGGAGTCCTTCGCCGCCGCCAGACACTGCTCCGCCTCAGGTATCGACCAGGTCATGGTCTTCTCTGCATAAAGATCTTTGCCGGCCGACAACGCATCCAGAAAATGCCGGGCATGGGAGTGCAATGGGCTGGCCACAATCACTGCCTCGATGTCCTTTCTGTCGAGCAACCGGCGGTGATCGTCAAAAGTCTCGATACCGGGCGCCAGTTTTCTCGCTTCGTCTCTTCGTCGGCTGTAGATGTCCGCGATCGCTACCAGTTGCACTCCGCGGACCGCCACCACTTCCTGCAAAAGATCTTGCCCGCGATTCCCCACACCGATCATCCCGACCCGGACTCGGTCATTGGAGCCCAGCACCGTCGCGGGCGGATACATCAGAAACGCAGCCGCTCCCAATCCCGCCTGCTCCAGAAAATCCCGCCTCGTTTTCCCGCTCATATTCTTCCTCGAGTTCAATCTTGGTTCACGCCCTTCAGCGCCCCAGCTTCTTGCAATATCTTCTTCATCCCCGACCAGCTTTGCCGCGATGACCGTTCCGGAGTGCCACCCCCATCCCAGTGCGTCTCCAGACTCACCGCGCGGTGGTAGCCATCGCGTTTGAGCGCCTTGAACTGTCCCACCCAGTCGACGATTCCGCGGCCCATCGCTTCCCATTCATATTCTTTGCCGCGCTTGACCGTGTCCTTGCAATGGCAGTGGCCGATCCGATCCTTGGGCAGCACCTCATATCCGTTGGGATAGGGCTTCTCGCCGCAAGCCGCTGCGTTCGCCGGATCCCAGTTCAACATCAAATGCGCCGACTGCACTGCCTCCAACACCTTCGCCGCTTCCGCTCCGGTTGATGTATTGCACGACTCTTCATTCTCCAGCAGCAGCGTGATGCCTTTCTTCCCGGCCTTTTCCGCTGCTTCCCGCAGCCGGTCGTTGATCGCGGCACGATAAGGCTTTTGATCCTGAAGCCGCCAGAAATCGAAGCATCGCACACGATCGGTCTCAAACACTGCTGCCGCGTGCAGGGCGCGCTCCCATACCTCGTCCTGCTGCCCGTAAGTGAAGCCCGCTTTGAACTCGTCGCGCTGACTGTATTTCGATTGGGGGGCGCCCGGCCAATCTACCTTGAACAGCGGGCTGGCAATGTCCGTTACCCGCAATCTGTACTTTTGCAGAATTAGTCGCGCTTCCGCGAGTTCATTCGAATCAAGGCTCAAGACATTCTTATTCCACAAGTCCCGCAGCTCCACCCACTCCATCCCGAATTCACGCGCGGCTACTTCGCAAGCGCGGCCAAAATCCTGCGCGATCTCGTCACTGATCACGCCCACTCGGAATGTCGAAGAGATGAGGTCAGTTGGAACTTCGGACGGGCGGGCCTCCGGCCCGTCTCCTTCTGATTCGGACAGGATCGTCTGCGGAGAAACTGCGGCAATCGCAGTCCGAACCAACCCTCGGAAGGCGCACATGCTGGCTGCCGCGCCTCCGATCCCGGCGATAAACCGGCGACGCGAAATTCGCCCACACTCGTTCCCCGCTAAATCCTCAGTGGCGCGATGCTGGCCGGTTGGACGGATCCTTCGAACTCCAGGAGTTGACATACGAGGGCCTCTGGCATTGTTCAACCGCCAGATCGTACCACCATCGGGAGCCTTGAGGAACGCGTCGTTCGCGAAAGGGCGCGCCATCCTAACTAGAGCACGAAGTAAGCACAAGGCGGTCGCTCTGCAATGCCCTGTTAGAAACGGTTAGAAACGCGAGCAAGGAGGCGTCGTTCCAATTGCTCAGTCGCCTTTGTTCGTGACGATCTACTCCGCCTGCTTGTCATGCTTCTTCAGAATTTCATCCACCAGAAACAAGTCGGTCAGGAGGGCCCGGAGATGAATGGAAGCGTTCAGATTATCGATCAACTGGGAACTGATGGTGGGCTGGGCCAGAACCAATTCAATGGCGGCTAGAGAATCGCGAGCGTCGCGGTCGAGCACCGCAAAGAAGGCCAAGTATTTTTCGGCGGGCTCAAGGCCTTCCTCTTTGACTGCCAGCGCACAGGTCTCGGCAAGATCCGTTAAGGCTTTCACGGCGCGCTGCAGGAATTCACGGACTTGTCCACCCGATTTGCTGCCCTTATCGCTAGGGAGACCCTGGGCGGCGTAGGCCAGCATAAACTCGTAGCACTCTTCGACAGCGTTGCAGCGATTCGAAATCTCAGCCAGCATCGGTCAACCCTCGGCCTTCGATCCTGTGGGGTATTGACGAAGAAGGCGAGTTGGACGTCGACGAAGAAGGTGTCTCGACGGCCCATCGCCGGGGATCATGCTCTTGCAGATAGAAGTCGCGATCCATCCAACCGAAGATCATCGATTTCGTAATCGGGAGTTTCTCCGGACGGAGTCCAAAATAGACGTGCATCATTACCAGCGCAATCAGTCCCACTCCCGCCAATCCGTGCAGTACGTACATCAGGCCCCAGGTCATGTCGCCGAATAGATAAGGATTCCGGGGGAAGAAGATGGTGCGAACGCGAAACATCATGAAGACGCCGGTAACGATCACCGACAGGCCGCACAGGATGATGACGCCGTGGAAAAGCTTGTTCTCCAACGGGTATTTGGCAAACTTCCGCGGCGGTGGCGCGGACCTTCCAAAGAATCGGAGAACCCTTCTGCGCGCATCTTCCACATCCGTTCCGTCAGGCCAGATCGACCAAAAATCCAGCCAGAAGGAAGCGTGAATGACGTGGAAAAGAATTGAAATAGTTAGGACGGCGCCGGCGATCCAATGATAGGTGACCCAGTTGAACTGGGTTCCGACCTTGGGCAGGAAGGCAGTGAATAACAGCGTCAACATGGAGGCGGCCATGATCCAGTGAAACATCCGCGCCACCAGCGAATGCCGGGGAATGTGCTTGGGTATTCTCGCAATGACTTCCGGGGAAGCATCGCCCGCAAATTCTTTCTCCTTGGCGAAATACCTCAGCCAAGTGGCGTGGGCAATCAGAAAAAGCAGCCCCGCGATCGCCGATACCCAGATCAAGAACCAGGCAATATGGATCGGGACACTCTGCCCCCACGGATTCGTGGCCCAGGTTACGAAGCCCATGTCGCCTCCTCGACTCGTATTCCAACGATCGCGCGCTTCACCAGATTCCGCATCAGCGGGATCTTGTAGGCATTGAACTGCAACGGGACCGCGCCTTGCACGGCCAGTTTTCCCGCCATCTCACCCGTTGCCGCGTTCCTTGGCTTGCCGCGCACCGCATCTTCGACTGCTTTCAGGCGCAATGGGCGCGCGGCGGCGCCATTCACGGCGATTCGGATGCGCTCAATGGCGTCGCCCGATGTCACCATGGCTGAGGCTACATTCAGGAGCGGGAAATCCCAGACATTCCGGTCGCGTACCTTTTCAAAATAGAACTGCGCACCCGCCCATGTGGACGGAATACGAATGGCCGTCAGCAGGTCTCCGGGCTGCAGGATGTGCAGTCGCGTGATGTCAATTTCAGGACCGATGAAGTAATCCTCCGCATCCACCACGCGCTCACCTTTGGGCGTGCGGATGACGAACTTGGCGTCCAACGCAATCAGGGCCGGCGCTGAGTCGGAGGGATTCACTGCTACGCAGCGCTCGGCGTGCAGAATCGCATGCTCGCGGTTGCGGCCCTCCGGCGTATCGGCGTAGCAGATGTTGCCGCCGGCGCGGTAGCACGGCCAACCTCCGCGGTAATACCAGCAGCGCGTGTCCTGCGAAACATTTCCGCCGATGGTTCCCTGATTGCGGATTTGCGGCGACGCCACGACTTCCGCGCTCTGCGCCAGCAGGCCATACTTCTGCTTGACGATGGGATGATTTACAACTCCGGTGAGCGTGGTCATGGCGCCGATCTCGATGCCATCCGTGGCTGCGCGAACTCCGCGCAGCTCCTCGATTCCGCTCAGATCGACAACAACCTTAGGCTTCCTGATTCGATCTTTGAGCCAGTCGAAGCTGTCGAGGCCTCCCGCCAGCACCCAGGCATCCGGTCCGTGTTGTTCGAGAAGCTTCTGCGCATCGGCTACGGAAGTCGGCTGATACAGCTCGAACGCGGCCATTACGTCTCGTATAACAGCCATAACTCTCCTTCAAACCTTCATCAATCAAATGTGCGCCATCAGAGGATGCTGCATGGGTCGGCCCGCTTCGAGCGACGTCANNGCGCGCTGGAAAATTTCGTCTCCGAGCGCATCCGAGAGCGCGTTCAAGACGGAGCCACATCCGCCTGCAACTGGAGGCTCGCCGACCCCGCGAGCGCCCACCGGCGTCTCCGGGTCTGGAATATCCAACGCCGTCCATTGCATGTCGACGGGCACATCGAGAATCGTCGGCGGCTTGCTGTGGTGGAAGCGTTTGGAAAGCATCTCGCCGTAATGCGGATCGAAGACCCATTTCTGACCGATCGCATGGCCGATGCCGAGCGTCGAACGGCCGAGCATTTGGCCACCCAGTGCGCGGGGATGAATCACCGTCCCGACATCGCCGGAGGCGAGGAAATCCAGGATGTAGTACTTGCCGGTTTCGACATCGACTTCAACTTCGGCGAAGCTGGCAACGTAGGAAAACGTCGAGCCGTCGCGCGGGTAGTTGTCCTTGGCTGCCGCCACCAGGCCCTGGCCCGCCAATGCCGCGACCGATGCCTTCGTCAATTTGTGGACATCGGCGGGCGCCTCGTGGCCATCGTAGACGCCACCCAATTCAATCGCATGTTTCGCCGCCTGCGCCAAAGTCATCCCGGCGCCACCGCCCTTGCGGAAGACACGCTCGTTGGCGACCTCGTATTGCTCTGGTTTGCCGCCGAGTTTTCTGGCTGCGATTTCCTGAAGTTTCTTCTTGGCGTCCATCGCGGTCGCGTGCGCTGCCCGCGTCATCGCGTGCGTTGTCTGACTGCCGCCGGACACGCACGTGAATGGAAGGTTCTTTTGGGTGTTACCCCACACCACGTCGCATTTCTCCCACGGCACACCGAGAACTTCCGCGCCCGCGCGATGAACGTCGATCACCGACTCGGTTCCCAGGTTGCCGATTCCGGACTGGAAGGTGATCCGACCATCGGGCTTGATGACGAGAAGCCCGTCGAATCCGATGGTGCCCCCAACGTAACAGCTCAGCGACACGCCGACCCCGCGAACTTTCGCGCCTATTCTTTTCGGAGTGCGTGCGACCCGCTCGCTCCATTTGAACTGCTCAGCGCCGCGGTCGAGTGCTTCTTTGACGAATGCGCTGGTGGCGTATTGCCGTTTCCCCTGCACTGCCGGTCCGAACGGCGCCTTGCCCTCCGGGCAGTTGATGCGGCGGATCGCCACCTGGTCAACTCCAAGCCTGCGCGCGGCTTTCGCGATGACCGGCTCGATGAGCACGATCCCTTGCAGTCCGCCCGGAGAACTCTGCGCACTGCGAGGTGGAGTATTTGTCATCACCGTCACCCCACGCCAGCGCATGGCTTGCGGCTGGTACAACAGGGAGACGATGCGGCCCGATGACGGCGCATCACCCACCGCGTCGTAGGGACCGTTGTCGCAAATGACGAACATATCAAGAGCTGCGATCCGTCCTTCTTTCGAGAATCCGACTTTCATGCGCCCCTGAAAACTGGGACGCGCCCGTCCGATGAAGGTCTCCTCCTCGCGGCTGATGCGCATCATTACTGGAGAATTTGTCTTCTTGGACAGAAGCGCGGGGATGATCATCGTCACCCCGCCGGTGATCTTGCTGCCGAAGCCGCCTCCGGTGTATTCGCTGATGAACACAACTTTGTCCGGATCGATGTTCAGCCAGCGAGCGATTGCGGGCAGGGTTTGCGCGGTGCTCTGCGTGCCACTGTGAATGTAGACCTTGCCGTTCTGCCAGTAGGCCATTGCGCTGCGCGTCTCCAGCGTCTGATGGCTGGTGTCGGGCGTAACGAAAGTCTCGTCGAGAACGAGCGCCGCATTCTTGAAGCCGGAATCGAGATCGCCATACGACCATTCATCGGGAGTCTTACCCAGCGGCAGACGGCCATGCTTCAGTTCCGCGAAATCGGCCTTGGTCCACTTGAGTTCTGTGACCACGGGCGCTCCCGGACCTTGTGACGACACCGGGCGGGTCCAAACATTGCCGTCGGTTCGGGGGTTAGGGCCGCCCGGCCGCAACGTGTCGAGCGGATCGACCACGAAGGGCAACGGTTCAAAATCGATCTGAATTTTCTCGATCGCTTCCGCGGCGGTGAGTTCGTCGACTGCGGCCACTGCAAGAATCGGTTCGCCCTGATACAGCGGCTCCATGGTGAGACCGCGTTCGCCCCACTTGCTGGCCTTGATTACCGTGCCATTGTCAGTAAGAGTATCGGCCGGAGCGGGCAGATCGTCGGCGGTGAGCATGGCTTTGACTCCGGGCATGGCGAGCGCCGCTTTCGCATCGATGCGCCGCACGCGCGCATGCGGCATTGGGCTGAGCAGCAGCTTGCAGAACAGCATGCCTTCGGCGCGAAAATCTTCGGCGTACTTGGCGTTGCCCGTGACCTTTGCATAGAGGTCGGCGGTCTGGTAATTCTTGCCGATCAGCTTGTGGCCAATGCCATACTCGCGCTCGGTAGTTTTAGCTTTCGTGGTCTCAACCGGCTTCGTCTTGTCCAATGGGTTATCCAAGGTTCGACCTCCGCATATTCTCGGCGCCGCGCATCAGAGCGGTGAGAATCTTGTCGTAGTCCTGACAGCGGCACAGGCATCCCGAGATGCCGTTTGCCAACTCCTTGCGAGTCGGATTGGGATTCGTTTTCAGGTATCCCACGGTGGTCATAATGAATCCGGACATGCAGAAGGCACATTGAAATCCTTGTTCGTCAATGACGCCCTGCTGGACGGGATGCAAGGTTCCGTCGGCGCTGGCCAAGCCTTCGATGGTCAGAACTTTCCGGCCGCGCACCGTGTGGGTGAGTACGGAACAGGAATAGTACGGAATGTCGTCGATAAGGACGGTGCAAGATCCGCATTCGGCGCGGTCGCATCCGAGCTTCGTGCCGGTGAGGCCCAGCTTGTAACGCAGCGTCGAGGCCAATGTCTCCTGCTTCATTACATCGACGCGTCGCTGCTGACCGTTGACGTTTAGAGTGATCAGCCGCTCGCCTACGCCGACTGCCAACTGCTGGCCCTGCATAATAGACGAGGCGCGAAAAAGATAGCTCGCAGAAGAAACGGCCACGCCGCTGGTAATGACACCTTTGATGAAGTTGCGCCTTGAGACAGCCTTCGGCACGTCTTCCTTCGGCATGTTTTGAATTGCCTTTGAGATTGCCTTTAAACTTTCCTTCTCTGTCACGCTTCTTCACCTCTGGGCCGCCGCTGTTTGGACCCCGCTTCTAAGATAGATGTACGGCGACACATTCAAGCTCCAATCCTGGACTCTTCTATGCAAAAAATACAGCTGATCGGCCCGTCCTCTCAGATACTCGATTGGTATTGTTCGTCGCTGACCTTCTCCATCCAGTCGGCGCTTTTGCC
>PMBA01000019.1 GCA_003152795.1 Acidobacteriaceae bacterium
CGAAGCTTGTTCGATGAGGACTTCGACGGGAGGATCTACCCATTCGACCGACTGGCTGCCGTTGAATACGCCGGCATCGTGCTCCAACGCGAAAGGCTGCGGCAGATCGATCTCGATGCCCGATGCGCGGATCGCAGCGATNNACCGGCGTTTCGCTCCTGAATCCCTGCGAAATCTGAGGCAGTATCCCGCGGTCAGCGTGACTGCGGACGGGTCGCCCGCCGCCTCACACACCACGGAGCTGGCGTGCGTGCTACACGGTTTGGACGATGCCCGCGTCCCGGATCCTGGAGTCGTTTGTCAGCAAGACCGCGCCCATGATTATCGCCGAGGCCACGATGATCCGGTCGGCCGGGTCGCGGTGGAACGTTTCCGGCAGGTCCGCGACCGCTGCGGCAACAGCCGGCGAGATGCCGATTCGGCGAACCAGCGGAGGGGCGGCGGCCCGCTCGAGCCATTCTCGCAACGGACGGTCCAGAGCCAAACGACCAAGGCTCACGAGCGTCGCGACCTCCCACAGGCTGATGTCGGATACCATCACCGGGGCGGTGCCGCTTACGGCGTCGAGAACGTGACGCTGAGCCGGCGACAGCTCGTCGGGCGACGCGACCCACTTCACGAGGACGTGGGTGTCGAGCAGCGCCCTCATGTCGCTTCCGACTCCCACGCTTCTGCGGACAACGCTGGCGCTTCGATGTCACCAAGAATGCGGACGCTCCCGCGCAAGTCGTCCTGGGGGTAGCCCGATTCCTGATGAACCGGCGGTACGAGCTGGGCGACGGGCTTTCCCCGCTTTAGAATGGTAACCACTTCACGCGTGGAACTCACCTGATCGAGGATTGCGAGGCACTTCGCCTTGAATTCCGATGCACTGTACACAAGCATATGACCAGTCTATTTGACCGGTCTTATCTCGTCAAGACAATGAGAGTCCCCGTTACAATGCCCGTTTCCTGTCCCCACCCGCGAGGCCGCCCCTCCGCAAAGCCCCGTCCCAAGTACTTCAATCACGCCCGGTGGGCAGCCACGACGTCCCCGCCGACTCGCTCATCCTCCTGGGAGCCCTCCCGCCAGAAAATTGATCAGCCTATCACTTATTCGCGCCGGAAACGCGAACACGGGCGCCTCCCTGGTGGTGCGGGCGATCTTCGACGGCCGCGAGGCGACACGGAACATCGACAAGTACCTGATGGGGTGATCGGGTGCGGCCGGGCGGAGGCGCGCCGGTCATTCGCGGGCAATCCCTGGACGCCCTTCACTGCAGTCGCTGCGGCTCCCCCATGAAGGTGTTGCCCCTCCTGGCCTGGAGGCCTCCTCGCTGAACTGACCAGCCTCTCCCCGCTGCCCTCCGTGGGGCAGATCCTTGTCCTGCACGCAGCCCGGCATAGGGGTAGCGGGCCATCGCAGAGCAGAACTGCCACGCCCCATGGCCGATCTTCCCAGTTGTAGCAGCTCGCAGGGCAGGCTCGACCGCCTCGAACTGCTGCCCGAGCACTATCCGCATCGACGTAAAGCTGGATTCCGCCGTGCCCCGCGGGCAGGCCGCATAATCGCTACTATCATTCGCCCTCGACCATGGCCCGGATCTCCTATCGAGTTGACGGTGATGTGAGGGCCTGCGAGAGGCGCGCCTTACTTCGCTTTTCCAGGAGACGCGTAAGCCCGCCAGACCTTCGAGCCTCAGCGGCGAGCAGTTTGCGAGCGATGTGTGCTTGCTGAAGGGCATAGTCTTCCGGGAACTCGGCTTCCACTTGGAGACGAACACGATCCGTTACCTTGGTTCTCATTGCGCCCCTTCCTCACTCTACAGTAACTCCCGCCGGCGTCATGATTTCAACCTTCCGGAGGTTCCGTTCCACATTCACCAGGTCGACTACATTCCGCGTCTTGCGGCGCACTATGTGGCGGAAGTTCCAACTCAGTACGGCATCCATCCCATGGACTACGGCGGTGGCCAAATGGAGGGCATCCTCGACGTAGGTCGATGGAACGGCCCCATGCCGAACGTACTCTTGGGCAAGGTCCGCCGCTTGCCGTTCCGCCTATGTTTCACAACGAAGGGCTGTGCTCCCTGATCTGGTCAGGGCGCTGGCGCAGAACATGGCAGCAGAAGGTTTCTTTGCCCAACTGAACAAGACCGAGAAGTACGCAATAATCCTGCGTCTGGTAAAGGAACGCACAGCAATAGGCCGAGCCGCGCGGCTGAACAAAATGATCGCCACCATGGCCGCGGGCCGAATCAAAATCGCAGGATCCCAGGGGACGTGACCCCATTCGAGCCAGGCCCAAGCTCGAGGCGGCAACTGCAACGACGTGTTCCGCCGCTGGTATCTCGCTAGTGTTCAGTACGCCAATTGCCATTAAATAACAACTCCCGCCTGCGCCTTCTTTGCGCGCTCGATCTTGCGCAGGATCTCCTCACCCTTGGCCTTCCATCTGTAGGGTTTGGGCTCAAGGTTGCGCTGGATCATGTAGGACTCGATGTCGCCGATAAGCTCACCCACGTTGGCGAAACTGCCGTCGCGAATGACCTCTTGGCTCAGATCGGCAAAGAAACGCTCGACAAGGTTCATCCAGGAGGAGCCGGTCGGTGTGAAATGAAGGTGGAAGCGTCTGTGAGCCGCCAGCCACTTCTTGACGTTCTGATGCTTGTGCGTGCCGTAGTTGTCCACGATGAGGTGTAGGTCCAGGTCCTTGGGAGTCTCGCGCTCGATCTGCTTCAGGAACCGAAGCCATTCCACGTTGGAGTGCTTCTGCTTGGTGCGGGAGATGAGTTTGCCGTCCAAGTAGTTCAGGGCGGCGAACAGCGTGATGGTGCCGTGGCGCCTGTAGTCATGGGTCTTGGTCCTGATATGACCAACGCCAAGCGGTAGTCCGGGTTGGGTGCGTTCGAGAGCCTGGACTTGGGATTTCTCGTCACAGCAAAGCACCAGCGCCTTCTGCGGCGGGTCCAGATACAACCCGATCACATCCCAGAACTTCTGCTCGAAATGCGGATCGCGCGACAGTTTGAATTGCTCGATGCGGTGTGGCTTGATGTCGTTGGCCGCCCACAGCCGATGCACGCTGTCCGGTGATATGCCGACGTGTTTCGCCATCGTGCGTACTGTCCACCGTGTCCGGGGAGCCGGTGGACGAGTCGCTTCGCTGATAACACGCTGGACCTTGCGCAACGGAATCGAAGGCTTGCGGCCCCGGCCTTCCCGGTCGACCAGACCTTCAAGACCGTGCAATTCAAAGCGTTGCGACCACTTGTTCACGCAGGCCACGCTGACTCCAAGCTCCTCGGCCACCTCAGCTTGCTTCATCCCTTGGGTTCGCCTGAGCACGATCGAGGCGCGCAGGTGGTCGCGCTTGGACGTCATGCTCGATCGCACGCGCTTGTCGAGCTCCGCACGCTCTTCGGCCGTCAACTCCAACACCGAAATCGGTCGTGCCATATCCGAAACAATACTACACCAGAGTAATTAATGCAGAGCGTCATGCTGAACATGGGCTAGTGGAAAATGAATCGAAGTTCTATGGACTCTTCTGCTGTCACCAACCTTGAAACTAACCAGCCGCACGGTGGACAGTGCTGTAGAGCCTGCTCCGCGAACAGCGTAAGCCCGGCATCCTTCAACCGACGCTCCAACACTCGTGTCATAAGGAGCGCCAAGGCGGCCACGAAGATGTGTGCCCGCACCCGCCCTTCACTCTTGTGATAGATCGGCCTCATCTCCAGCACGTCTTTCAGACAGCGAAAGCCGCGCTCCACCTAGTGTAGTGTCCCGATATTCTATTGACATAAACGATTTCACATGATAATCTCTCAGTATGCGAAGGGCTGTAACAATAGAACTCACCTCTGACATTCGCGATCGACTTCAGGCATATGCTCGAGGTCGTAGCACTCCGGTGCGGCTTGCAGAAAGATCGCAAATCGTGCTATTGGCGGCCGCAGGCAAAACGAATGAACAGATTGCCAAGAAGCTTCACCTCTCGCGCCCAACAATTCAACTCTGGCGCGATCGTTTCGCTGCCCGGGGCATCAAGGGGATAGAAAAGGACGCCCCCCGGCCAGGGCGTAAGCCAAAGCTCTCGGCGATGAAGATGGCAAGGATCATCAAGGCGACGTTGGAGACTACTCCACCTAATGCGACGCAGTGGAGCGTGCGTTCCATGGCCAAGGCTCAAGGGGTCAGCCGCATGGCGGTGCAGCGGATATGGTCTGAGAATAATCTCAAGCCGCACTTGGTGGAAACATTCAAGCTCAGCAGAGATCCTCGCTTCGTAGAAAAGTTGGTTGATGTAGTGGGGCTCTACATGGATCCCCCCGACACGGCTCTGGTGCTGTGTGTGGATGAGAAGAGCCAGATACAAGCCTTGGAGCGCCGACAGCCGATTCTGGCCTTGAGGCCGGGCATTCCCGCTCGACAATCACACGACTACACCCGCCATGGTACCACCACGCTGTTCGCCGCATTGAGCATGTTGGACGGGAAGGTGATCGGGACTTGCATGAGCCGCCATCGTCATCAAGAGTTCATTAAGTTCATGAAACTTGTTGATGAGCAAACCCCTGATGCCTACGATCTGCATCTGATCGTCGACAACTATTGCACGCACAAGCACGAGAATGTGAAGCGCTGGCTGAAGCGGCATCCGCGATTTCATCTTCATTTCATACCCACCAGTAGTTCCTGGGTGAACCTCGTTGAACGCTGGTTCAAGGAGATCACAGACAAGAGAATACGGCGAGGAAGCTTTCAGAATGTTTCGCAGCTGAAAGATGCGATCATGAAGTACATCGAGGGCCACAACCAGGACGCAAAGCCGTTCATCTGGAGTGCTCCCGTTGAGCGTATTCTTGCGAAAATCGCCAAATGTAAAGAAGCGTTAGGGACACTACACTAGCGCATTAGGGCTACCGGCAGACGGGGCGGGCCCCCACGTGTTCTTCCGCTCTGCCGGCAGCACCAAGGCGATAAACTCCGGGGTGTGGGGCAGAGCCCCACGTTGTTGACCGCCCGCCGCAGGAATCCCCCGAGAGAATCCTGTCGGCAGTTGGGGGAGAGTCAAGCAGAACCTT
>PMBA01000414.1 GCA_003152795.1 Acidobacteriaceae bacterium
CCTGGGCAAGATCACTTCGGCGGACATCGAACACGAAGCGCAACTCTGCCTGCGCCAACGACTTGAACTCGGCCGCGATGAGCCGGGTGAACGCCCGCCTCAACGGCAGTCCACGATCAGGCGCAGAATCTCTCCAGACATTTCCCACGGCACCGCACCTTCCACCATTTGGAACGCGAGGTCGTGCGCAGGCCGCTCACTTGGTCACGCGCCAGGCCGGCATTCTCCCGGCGGTAAACGGGCCCACCTTGAAATCTCCTAAACGCGCGANNGCCACCTTGAAATCTCCTAAACGCGACACGCTTGCTACTTGCCAAACAGGGCATTATCGATGTAATCGATTACACACGGTCGGCAAAGCCCGTGAGGTTTTAGGAAGACTGGTATGCCAGAGCCTCTCATCATGATGCGTCAACGTCTGCGATACCTTTATGGGCATTCCGACGGGGACCGCGCGTTCTTCGACTTGGAGGGGCTGCTACGGCGCTTCGGGGCCCTGGCGCGGCTGGCGGCGGCCGGCCGTTTCGACCAATCGGACATGTTTCTGATTACCTACGGCGACACGTTTATTGCGTCGCGCAGAGCGCCTTTGGCAGCGTTGCACAGCTTTGCAACCCGCCACCTCGCCGGCCGCGTCTCCGGCATACACATATTGCCGTTTTTTCCATATTCGTCGGATTATGGGTTCTCGGTGGTCGACTATCTGCGCGTCAATCCCGAGATCGGTACATGGGATGATATTCTCAGTATTCACTCCGACTTTCAGTTGATGTTCGATTTTGTGCTGAACCATGTGTCGGCCCAGAGCGCGTGGTTTCAGGCTTTCTTGCGCGGGGAATCGCCCTACGACGAATTCTTCATCACCGCGGATCCGCATACCGATTTGTCGCGAGTAACCCGCCCGCGCAACAGCCCGCTGCTCACGCCTTTTGAAACCACGCGAGGCAAGCAATGGGTCTGGACGACCTTCAGTGACGACCAAGTGGACCTCAATTATCGCAATCCTAAGGTTCTGCTCGCAATGGTCGAGGTGATGCTCCGCTACGTGGAACAAGGGGCCGATCTTCTGAGAATGGATGCGGTCGGTTTCCTTTGGAAGGAGCCTGGAACAGCATGCATCAACCTTCCCCAAGCCCATGAGGTGGTAAAACTACTGAGGGATGTGCTTGATGCCGTCGCCCCGGACGTCGCCATCGTTACCGAAACCAATGTGCCTCACCGCGACAATATCAGCTACTTTGGGAACGGAAACGACGAAGCGCAGATGGTCTATCAGTTTCCGCTCCCAATCCTGGTATTGGATGCGTTTGTTCGCGGCAATTCCAACCACTTGAGCAAATGGGCGGCAGAGCTAGCGGTTCCATCCGACCGGACGGTATTTTTCAATTTTCTCGCTTCGCATGACGGTATCGGAGTGGTGCCCGCTAACGGAATTCTTTCGGGCGAGGAAATTGCAAATCTGGTCCGCCGGGTGTGCGAGCGTGGCGGCGAAGTGTCTTATAAGACCAACCCCGACGGCAGCGAGAGCGTATACGAATTCAACATCACCTTCTTCGATGCCCTTTCATCTCCCCACGATTCGGAAGAGCGTTGGGATACAAAGCTCGATCGCTTCCTTTGTTCGCAAGCGATTTTGTTGGGACTCAGCGGCGTACCGGGCATATACGCCCATAGCCTTTTGGGGTCGCATAACGATTACGCAGCTTATGAAAAGTCAAAGTGGAAACGCGACCTCAATCACGAACAACTGAATCTTCCGGAGTTGGAGCGCAAATTGGCCGATCCGGAGAGCGATGCCGCCCGGGTGTTTGCCGGTTATACCCACTTGCTCACGGTGCGCCGCCAGCAGAGCGCATTTCATCCGTCCTCACCACAAAAAGTCTTCTTCGTCGGCCCGACAATATTTGCGTTTCAGCGCGGACCATTTGGCGGGCAGACCATTGTGGCGCTTCACAACATATCCGCCGCAGCGCAGGTCGTCGATCCGCGATCGCTACAACTTGGCCGCGGCCGTTATCGCGACCTGCTCGGCGGGCAACGGTATCGGTCCGACGAGGCGATACGTCTGTCACCCTATGAGGTCATGTGGCTCGAGTACTCCGCGACAGATGTGGTTGGAGAGGAAATGTTTGAGCTATCGAAGGGACTGGAGAACAACCCGACCTTGTCGTGATGGGGAACGCTGCACTAGACGACCGATTTGGTACAAGCAGAACGCTCCTGAGCGTCTCCAAGCGCTGCAAAACGACGGAAATGGTCAGCGACGGATCGAAGGAGCGCCGAAAGGTGTTGGGAAGGGGCAGCTATGAACATCGGTAAAGGGCGCGTCGGGTCCGCTTCTCGTTGGTATCCTTGGCTGCTCCTCGGTTTGCTCTGGTCCGTGAGCTTTCTGAATCAGGCAAACCGTTCCATCCTGGTCGCGACAATGCCCGCGATCCGTGCGGAATTCGGCTTGAGCGCGACCCAGCTCGCGCTGCTCAATTCGCTCTTCTTATGGACATACGCCGCGGCTGCGGTTTTTGCGGGATGGTTGGGCGATCGAATGAGCCGCTCGCGGGTGATCATCCTGGGACTGATCGCTTGGAGTATCGCGACGGGCCTGATGCCGCTGGCGTCCAGCTTCGCGATTCTTCTGTCCTTGCGCGCGTTGATCGGCCTGTGCGAGGCCAGCTATTATCCATCGGGCACGGCACTCATAGGCGATTGGTTCAAACCGACTATGCGCAGCCGTGCGCTATCGCTGCATCAAACTGCGGTGTTCGCGGGGTCCGGAATTGGGGCAGTCGTCGCCGCGGCGATCGCGGACCGGTTCGGTTGGCGCGCGCCGTTCCTCTTATTCGGCGTGCTCGGTCTTCCTCTTGCGATCGCTCTCATAGCCTATCTGCGTGACGGGCCCGTCGCTGCAAAGAAAACCCCATCAAATGGCAGGCCGTTCCGCGCAGTCTTGCACATAACGCCCGCCCTTTATTTGTGCGGTGTGTTCTTCTTCGCAAATGCGGCCTCGACAGGTGTCATGGTGTGGGCGCCGACCTTTGTGCACGATGCGCTCGGCCTCAATCTCACCGGATCGGCGCTCTACGGCGCAGCTCCACTTTATGTTGCGGGGTTTCTTGTCGTGCCCATCGGCGGCTTTTGGGGCGACTGGTTGATCATGCGCACTCCGCTCGGCCGGATTTATGTGTTGGCGTTCGGTCTCATTATCGCCGCCCTGTTTCTTCTTCCGCTGAGCTTTGCGGGATCGGGGATGATGGTTGCGCTGATCTTGCTGGTCGGCAGCGCAGGCAAGGGGCTCTTTGACGGATGCATTTATGCGGCAATGCAGGACGTCGTACCGGCCGAGGCGCGCGCATCCGCGGTTGGCCTGATGACGGCAATCGGCTTCGCAGGAGCGGGTCTCGCGCCGCTCATGGTCGCGAAGGTCGCGGGTGTGTTTGGAATGGCGGCTGGCCTGACCTCGCTTGCTCTGCTGTACGTTGCGGCGGTCGGCATCCTCATGGCATCGTCGCGCTCAACAAGAAAGGCAATTCTTTCAACAGCTCCCCAACCGGGCTGATGCGCAAAAGTGTCGACGGTATGAAGGTTCTTAGGCCTTTGGCGGTGCCGTTGTGCTGCGGATTTTGAGTTCAGTGGCCAAGGTGACTGTCTCGGACTTCGTCTCGCCCTTTATGCGCCGGTATAACAACTCCATCGCGGTCTTTCCCATTTCGAGTGCGGGCTGGGCAATTGTCGTCAGGGCAGGCGTTGCGTAGGCAGCAAACTCAATATCGTCAAAGCCCGCGACGGACATTTCCTGAGGCACCGAGCACCCAGCGTGGGTTAGACGCTGTATTGCCCCGATTGCCATCTCGTCATTGAAGCAAAAAATCGCGGTAGGTCTGTTCGGCATTGCAAGCACGCGGTCGGCGGCTTCGGCACCGGACGCGAGGCTGAATTCTCCATCGACGATAAGACTCTCGTCGAATGGCACGCCCGCGGCGCGCAGTTCGAGACGGTGGCCGAACATTCGATCCCTCGA
>PMBA01000171.1:0-152 GCA_003152795.1 Acidobacteriaceae bacterium
AGCAGGTGGGGCGTGTGTTTGCCGTAGGAAAGGCGCTCGGCGCGGTTGAGATAGTCGAGCAGCAAAGGTTTGTAGTCCGGACTGGAGCACTTCTCGATGATGAGGTGGGCGCGCTGACGGGGCGAGAGTCCGCGCAAATCGGCGAGTCCG
The DNA here is from genome assembly GCA_003152795.1 of Acidobacteriaceae bacterium. Lineage (GTDB taxonomy): Bacteria > Acidobacteriota > Terriglobia > Terriglobales > Acidobacteriaceae > Acidiflorens. The sequence goes on from PMBA01000171.1 coordinate 151, forward strand.
TG
>PMBA01000171.1:164-6560 GCA_003152795.1 Acidobacteriaceae bacterium
TGTGCGGTTGAGGGGGCCATGAAGATGGAGAGATATCCGTTGCGGGCGAAGTCGCCGGACCCGCCAATGCCGTTCTGGATGCGCGAACCCATGACATGGGTGGAGTTGACGTTGCCGTAAATGTCGGCTTCGATCATGCCGTTCATGGCGATGACGCCGAGGCGGCGGATGATCTCGGGATGATTGGAGATCTCTTGCGGGCGCAAAACGATGCGGTCGCGGTAGCTGGCCATTTCGGCATTTACTTCGGTCATCATCTCCGGGCCGAGGGAGAATGCGGTCGCCGAGGCGGTAGTTAACTTGCCCGATTTCAGCAGGCGAATCATGCCGTCCTGAATGACTTCCGTGTAGGACGTCAGTCCTTCAAAGGGGCCTTCCTCAAGTCCAAATAGAACCGCGTTGGCGATGTTGCCGACGCCGGACTGGAGCGGAAGCAGATGAGCCGGCATGCGGCCTTTTTTTACTTCCCAACCGAGGAATTCGAGGATGTGGCCGGCGATGCGTTTGGAAGATGCATCGGGCGCTTTGAAGGCGCTATTGCGGTCGGGAGAATCGGTNNGTCTTGTTGTTGCCGATCGAGGAACTGGGCACGAGGCGTCCGTCCTCGAGCACGGCGGTGACTTCGATGAGCGCGACATCGAGTTTGCCGAGGAATCCATATTCGACGAACTGAGCGACATGGCTGAGGTGAATGTCCATGTAGTCCATTTCGCCGGCGTTGATGCGTTTGCGGGTTTCGGGATCGGACTGATAGGGAAGGCGGAGATGGATACCTCCCGCCATGGCGAGCGCGCCGTCCAGTTCGGGGCCGGTGGACGCCCCGGTAAAGACGCTGACCTGAAACTTTTCTCCGCGGAAGTTCGCGTCGGAAATGCGGCGTGCCAGTTGTATCGGAACGGTCTTGGGATAACCCGACCCGGTGAAGCCACTCATGCCGATCTGGTCGCCGGACTTGATGAGAGCGGCAGCGTCTTCGGCGCTCATGATCCTGTTCGCCAGACTGGAATTTAGAACCCGCGTATTGGTTGGGGAAACGATAGTCGCCATGCCCGAAGCCCTTCCCTAGAAAATGAATGATCCGCTTTAGATGGTCCGCTTTAACTGTAGCGGCGCCGATAGCCCCCGTCTGTGAGCCAGGTCACCGTAGAAGGGATGTTATGGACGAGGGGCGCGGAGTGGCAGGAGCCTGCGTTCCGGCAACTTCCGGAATGCAAAACACGTAATTTCAGCAAGTTGGGCGGCGGAATCCACGGCGCGTCTGGGCACGGGCCTGAAGGTCTGGCGGACCGCGCCGATATCTGATGGAACTGCGGGCAAGCGACACACATTGTACGAGATCCATGTTTCGGCACTCATGGTGCGGCACGCATGGCTGCGACACAGAGTGCGTGCTTTCGTGTTGCCCCTCTGGCTCATGAAGTTCCCGGTGTCGACTGCCGATAAAAACAGAAGGCGGCGCGTCCAGTCATGTCTTCCGACTTTCTCGATAACCCGAAGCTATTCCGGCATCTTGCGGAAGACTTGCCGGTGGGAATTTATATTGTGGATCGGGAACGGCGGATCCGATTTTGGAACCGTGGCGCCGAGCACCTCACCGGGCATCTGGGGCACGATGTGGTGGGGCATGTGCTGGAAGATGTGGTGCAGGCCTGCGACCGGCGAGGCAACAACTTGAGCGGCGAGCGCTGTCCGGTGACGATGACGCTCAGCCAGCGGAAGTCGCAGCGCTGNNTACCGCGATGAATCGGCGGGGCCGCCGATGTACGGATGTCTGGACGCAACCACGGGAGTTCCTTCGCGGCGTCTGACGCGAGCCGTGCTGAACGAATGCATGGCGGGCATGGAGGAATCGCATACCGGCTTCGGGTTGCTGCGGGTGCGGGTGCTGGGGCTGGATGTGTTTCACGCCAAACATGGTCCGCAGTCGGTCGTGCCTTTTCTGCGCACCGCGGCGCAGACGTTGCGCAACAGCCTGGATGCGGAAAACTTTCTGGGATGCTGGGGAGAGAACGAATTTCTGGTGGTGCTGCCCTCGGCGAGTCCGGTGATGGTGGCCATGACGGCTGAAATCCTGTTGAACCTGCTGAGCCATTCGGAAGTTTCGTGGTGGGGCGATCGCTTCCTGGTGGAGGCGGAGGTTAGCTACACGGTGGCGACGGCGGGCAGTGACCTGGAATCGCTACTGCGAGAGATGAAGCTTCCGCACTCGAAGGGGACGGCGAAGGCGGCAGGGGCGGTGAACGTTTCTGGACGCGTGCGAGGATGATGCATGTTTTCGATCATTGGGATCGTAGTTGTATTCGGATGCATCGTGGCGGCCTATCTGATGGAGCACGGCAACATGCTGGTGCTGATGCAACCAGCGGAACTGCTCATCATCGGCGGGGCGGCGGTGGGCACGGTGCTGATCGCGAATCCGATGCATATTCTGAAGCAGATGACAGGCGGTTTGCTGGGAGCATTTGGATCGTCGAAGTACACCATGCAGCGTTACACCGATTCGCTGAAGATGATGTACGAACTGCTGCAAAAGGCGCGCAAGGAAGGTCTGGTGGCGCTGGAGACGGATATCGAGGAACCGGACAAGAGCCCGTTGTTCTCGAAGTACGCGGATTTCGCCAAGAACCACCATGCGATGGCGTTCATCTGCGACACGATGCGAATGGCGGTGAGCGGCGGGGTGGAAGTATTCGATCTGGATCAGATGCTGGAGGCGGACATGGAAGTCCATCATCACGGGGCCAACGAGCCGGTGGCGGCGCTGGCGACGATGGCGGACTCGCTGCCCGGGCTGGGCATCGTTGCCTGTGTGCTGGGGGTGGTGGTGACGATGGGGGCGCTGGGCGGACCTCCGGAGGAGATCGGGAAAAAAGTGGCGGCGGCGCTGGTGGGAACTTTTCTAGGCATTCTGCTGTGCTACGGGCTGGTAGGACCGCTGGCGGCGCGCATGGGCAAGACGGTGGATGAAGAACACGCGTTCCTGATGGTGTTGCGGGTGACGATGATTGCGTTTCTGAAAGGGGTAGCGCCGATCATGGCGGTTGAGATTGGGCGGCGGACGGTGCCCGGGCATGTGCGGCCTTCGTTCGCAGTGGTCGAAGAGGCTTGCCGGGGAGCGAAAGATGAAGCGAGGGCGGCGGTGGCGGATCCTGGCGCCGAAGCCGGTGCCGGCGGGGCGGACGCCGCGGCCGCTGCAGCCGCGGAATAATCGGTCATGCCGACGCCTCCCATCATTATCATCAAGAAGAAAAGCGGTCATGGCGGGCATCACGGCGGCGCCTGGAAGGTTGCTTACGCCGACTTCGTCACCGCCATGATGGCGCTGTTCATCGTGTTGTGGCTGATGAGCAGCAGCACCAAGGAAACGAAGGTGGCCATCGCGGGTTATTTCAAGGATCCTCTCGGAACCGCAAACAAGACGGGAACGAGTATGACGGGAACGGGCGAGAGCCTTCAACTGACCAAGCAGGACATGGCACTGCTGAAAGAGAAGCTGCAAAAGACCATTCAGAAGATCAACGACCTGGATAAGCTGAAAAAGAATATCGAGATGACGGTGACCGCGGAAGGTCTGCGCATCGAGTTGCTGGAATCGGAAAAAGGAACGTTTTTCGACAGCGGGAGTTCCGCGCTCAACCAGAGCGGGCAGGAACTGCTGGCGCTGCTGGCGACGGAATTGAGAAAAGTTCCCAATCATATTTCGGTGGAAGGACACACCGACGCCAAACCTTTTACCGGCAAGGGCAGCTACAGCAACTGGGAACTCTCGGCCGACCGCGCGAACGCGGCGCGTAGACTGATGCAGCAGCCGGCGGGCCTGCGCCCCGACCAGGTCACGCAGGTGCGGGGCTTTGCCGACCAGCGCTTGCGCAACGTAAAGGACCCGCTGGATGCGGCGAACCGGCGGATTTCGATCATCGTGCAGTACCTCAGCAGCGACGCCGACGAAGCGGGTTCTCCCGGGAAAGACGCGAAGGAACCGGGAGAAGAAAAACCCTCGGCGGCAGGTGCGAAGGCGGAATCTGAAACCGCGGGGAAAACGGAGAAGACTCAATAAAAACAAAGAGGAGAATCAAAAGAAGAGCACCAAGAAGGAGGAGAGTCAAAAAAGAGGCCGACCATCGAGGCCGGCCCAAAAATTGCTTATTGATGCAAACATTTACGTCTTCTTGCTTAATCGGCCATATACATCTCGCGACTACGCGTCGCAGGCCGGACGACTAGGAGGACACAGCGGTACTGGTCCCCCGGGAGTGGGAACTGCCGGGACAGCAGCATACGCAAGTGTACCTACCAGACCTACCAACAGCAGTAATGCTCTGAGCGAACGTTTCATGTTTACTTTCTCCTTAGGGTCTGCTGGAGGCTGGCGTCAAACTGCCGACCTCCAGCGTGGTGAATTATACACAACCCTGCAACGTTCTGATTCATAGGAGGTTAGTTGAAGCGCGCGAAGGATGTGGCGAGGCGGCGGACCGGCGGAAGAGCAACCGCACGGTCCAGCGTGCACTGCGAATGGTTACTATCGTGCTTTCCTAATGTAATGGTTTGAATAGAATCGCGCCGTTTAAGGCCCTAAAGGAGAGCTTGGCAGCGGGCAAAAAAACCTCTTGACAAGGTTTTTGAGAAAGTCATTTTTGGGGCAAATAAGGCTAGGGCCGGGTTTTGGAACCGGCGGCAGCGGAGTTGGCTTTGGGCGGGTTCGCTGGGCGGCTGGGCGGGATGTGATCGTCGGCACCTTCCAGGTGCGAGCTTCGCGAAAAGGCGCGCTCCACCATGTTCTCGAACATCGGAATCAGCGAATCGGAAGCCACAGGGTGTTGGAGATCCGATAGGCCCTGTTCCCATCGCTGGGTCTGCAAGTGGTTGACGGCAGCGACGCGGACGACCTTGCGCGAGAGCGAGTAGGCGAGCCAGACAAAAATGGCCAGGTTGTAAGCCGACATATTGATCAGGTTGAAGAGGGCTTGTCTGACGAATCCGCCCGAATTCAACACATACATCATCAAATCCACCCCGGCGAAGAGGCCAAAGCCGAGAGAGATGCCAAAACTGACCTGCTTCCGGGACACTCCCAAGAAACGCGAAAAAAGGAGCAAGAACAGAATGAGGCCAAGCTGCACGATGCGAACCGAGCGCTGCAGAGTAGTGACGGCGTGCACCAGCGGGCTCTGATCGAAAGAATTGGAAAAGGCGACCACCACCGAAACCAGCAGCATCACCACGCCCGCCCACTTGAACAGCAGAGTGCCCAAGTCCTTCAGGGTGTGATAGGGGCGGAACACGTCGAGGAAAATCTCGTGAATGACCTTGAAGCCAAGGAACGCGTTGATGGCCTCGCAAAACCAGAAAAGCCCGAAATAAAGACCGTAGTTGCCGGCGCGCCAGGCGGGAAAAATGATGACAAAATTGGCAATCTGCGCCAGCAGGAACATGAAAAATACGGGAAACTGCTTGTGCAGTTTACGGCGCCATAGGATCGCCGCCACCACCGATTGCAAGACCGGTTGTGAGCACCACAAACAAAAGACGACGGTATGGTTGTTCCAGGTCATGCGACATGCAGGGGGAATAACGCGACGAAAACGCAACCGCCGTAATTCCGCCCTAGTCCACATCCTCATTCAGGTTGGCCTTCGGGGTCAACCCTCCAAGGTAACCTTGGTAACCATTACCTGGCTGGGCGGCGGGTCGTCACCGTCCGCCGAATCGTCGGCACCCGGGACGCACGCCGGAAGGCTGTCTGATTTTGGGAAGAGGCGGGGGCAGGCCCCGAGTGTAGGGGAGAACCGCGAGTTTTCGACGGCTTATTTCGCCCACGGCCGAGTCACGGGGAAAGCCTATCCGGCGTCGGACGAGGAATGCAGGTAGGCGCGCATCATGCGCACTTCATCGTCTTTCTCGTCGAGGTCGTGGAGCAGGATATCGCGGAGGGAAACGACGCCCTTCAGTTCACGTCCGGCGCAGACCGGGAGGTGCCGGAAGCCGTGCCGCTTCATCAGGGTCATGCAGGTCTCGAGGGGATCGGTGGGCGCGACGGTCAGAGGATCTTCGGTCATCACCTCGCTGACCGGGGTACGGGCGGGGTCCCTGCTGCCGACGACCACGCGGCTCATCAGGTCGCGCTCGGAAAAGATGCCAGTGAGTTGGCCATTTTGCAGAACCGGCACGGCGCCGATGTTGTGCTCCACCATCATGCTGGCGACTTCGAGCACGGTCTGGTGGGCTTCGGCGGAGACGGTGACTTGATTCTTGAGCAGATCGCAGATCAACATTTGCACCTCCCATGGATTTTTGCCGGAGAGCGACGCGCCCAGCGAGCCGCATCAATCCAGTATTGAACGTTTGACGAAGGAAGCAAAACCGTTTTATGTCTGGACCCGCGGCGGAGTATAT
>PMBA01000104.1 GCA_003152795.1 Acidobacteriaceae bacterium
GGCGAGAATCACGAGAAGCTGCCGATTGGTTTGCAGTTGTTTGCGCGGCACTTTGATGAGGCGACGCTGCTGCGAGTGGCGCATGCGTACGAGCAGGCGAGAAAGCCCGCCTAGACCAGGGACGTCTATGTTGCGAGAAAAGGCATGTTAACCACGCGGTTGACATTCCCCGTCCGTCGGCTAGGATACAGAAAAGCCGGGAATACCGGGAGACAGGAGCCGGGGATGAACATCGAAATCCGCGACCGGGCGCTTGAGGCCAGAATTCAGAAGCAGATACAGGCGACCGGCGCCGGCAGCGTCGAGGAAGTCTTGCTCCGCTTGCTCGAGACCCAGGAGGAACAGGACCGCTGGCTCCTGGAAAACCGGGACGCGAATAACGCAAAAATCCAGCGCGGGATCGAGCAACTCGACCGGGGCGAGGGCATTCCCGAAGATCGGCTCGACGCTTACCTCACGGAATTGAAATCCAAGCCGGAATGAGCGTGCGCTAGGTTCTCGCGCAAGAGGCCGCTCTCGATCTCGTCCAAATCTGGCGTTATCTTAAAAAGGAAAGCAGCATTGCCGTCGCGAACCGCGTGGAATCCGTCATCCGCGACAAAATTGTTTTCCTGGCAAGAACGCCGGGCGCGGGACACTGGAACAGGAATTTGACGGATGAGCCGGTGAAGTTCTTTCCGGTCTATTCGTACCTCATCGTCTATCGGCCGGAGACGAAGCCTTTGCAAGTTGTCTCCATCCTTCACGGCCGCCGGAACGCGGAACGAATTCTTAAAGGTCGTTTGTAACGTGAGAATGACCGCGTGTGGCGCAACCTACAGTGGTTTGTAGTACCTCTCGCCTGCGCACGCTCGGCATAGCGTTCTGCCATCACGCAGAACTTCGCGGCGGAAGTTGATGCCTTCGCCGCACTCGGCGCAGACGATGCGCTCGCCTTTGTATCCGGGGAATTCTTCCGCGCCGAGTTCGACCTTCACCCACTGCTTCGTGAACAAGTCGTCTTCCGCCATCTCGCGATAGGCCAGCATCTGCTGCTGGTTCTTGTTTTCGATTTCGGGATGCATCGTGCGCGCCAGCGCCTTGGACGATTCTTTCGCGGCGATGCGGATGGCTTTGTAGCAGTGGTCGGAAGCGGACCCACTCAAGCCAAAGGCAGGCTTGAGTGGGGCACCCGACGACAGCGCACCCGGCGAGAGCGGNNACGGCGATGGCGTCGGTGGCGCAGCGGTCGATTTCGACGAAGGTGACCAGACGTTTACGATCTTCTTTGTTGCCGCGCGGGTCATCGATGCCCAGTTTCTCAAGCCCCAACATGGCCAGGCGCACGCCGAGTACCTGCCCCGCGCAGAGATGGCCGTGGGCTTTTTCAGCTTCGACCAGATATTCGTCTAAGGAGAGCATTTGTAATTGGCGATTGGCGGCCTATGCGTTTCCGGTTCCCCCATGCCACGAACCGGGACCTGTCTTGGATTACAAATCACAAATATTGCCAATTACAAATTGTCCTCACAGGTTAAACAGTTCCCGCAGGCGCCGGGTCTGCGCCCGGCTCACCGGGATCTCCGTCTGTTTCTTGTCGTCCATGCGCAACTGGTAGGAGCTCTTGAACCAGGGCACGACTTCGCGGATGTGATTGATGTTGACCAGAAACGACCGGTGCGCCCGCCAGAACAGATTGGGATCGAGATTTTCGAAAAGTTCTTCCAGCGTCCGGCAGTTGGAGTGGCCTTCCATGCCCGCATGGCCGCTGGTGGCCACCGTGATTACACCGTCATCGATGGTTGCATAACAGATATCTTTGGGATCGGTCAGAAACAACCTTCCCGCCGCCTTGATCAGAATCTTCGCGGTCTGCGGCTTCTGCGATTCCAGCATCCGCACCAGGGTTTCGAATTTTTCTTCCGGCCCGGAGCCCGCTTCAATCTTCGCCCGCGCTTTCTCGATGGACTGGGCGACGCGCTTTTTGTCGAAGGGCTTCAGGATGTAGTCGACTGCATTTACCTCGAACGCCTTCACCGCGTATTGATCGAAGGCGGTGGCAAACACAATTTTTGGGAGGGGAACCTTGCGGTCGAGCAGCTTCTTGATGACGCCGAAACCGTCCAGTCCGGGCATCTGGACGTCGAGAAAGACGATGTCCGGATTGTGTTCGCGGATGAGGCTGATCGCTTCCAGGCCGTTCTTGCCCTGCGCGACGACGTTGACGTCGACCAGGTTTTTGAGCAGGTAGGCGAGCTCGTCGCGCGCCAGTTGTTCGTCGTCGACGATGATTGCGGAGAGCGGCATGTGGTTCCGAGTGGGGCCGGTNNCAATTCCCTTATAGAGAAGTCTCGATGGCCAGTGCCATGCCCATGCCGCCGCTGACGCAGAGGGTGGCCAGCCCGCGCCGGGACTTTCGCTTGAGCATCTCATGGAGCAGGGTCACCGTAATGCGCGTTCCGGTGCAGCCGATGGGATGGCCGAGCGCGATGGCGCCGCNNCCTGGGCGGCGAAGGCTTCATTGAGTTCGACCAGATCGAAGTCGCCGAGAGCGAGGCCGTGTTTCTTTTCCATTTTGCGGATGGCCGGCACGGGTCCGATGCCCATGAGGCGCGGGTCAACTCCGGCGGATGTTGCGGCGAGAATTCGCGCCAGCGGTTTCAGATTGTTCTGCTGGATGAATTTTTCGCTCGCCAGGACGACCGCCGCCGCGCCATCGGTGATTCCGGAAGAATTTGCGGCAGTAATGGTTCCGGCCTTGGAAAACACGGGCGCCAGCTTGGCCATCTTCTCCATCGTCGCTTCGAGAAACAGGTGTTCATCGCGGGAGAAAACGGTTGCGCCCTTCTTGCCCTCGATGGTGACCACAGCAATTTCGGCGTCGAAGCGGCCACTGGATTGGGCAGCCGCGGCGCGCCGCTGCGACACGAGCGCGAACTGGTCCTGCTCTTCGCGCGAGATCTTGTACTGCCCGGCGAGAATCTCCGCCGTCTCGCCCATCAGCATTTTCGCCATCGGGCAGAAAAATCCATCGCGAACCATGCCATCGACGAGTTCCTGATTGCCGAGACGATATCCCCAGCGCGCACCTTCGAGATAATAAGGAAGCCGCGACATGGATTCGGTTCCGCCCGCCAGCACACAATCGAGGTTGCCGGTGGCAATCTCCTGGAATGCGAGCGCGATGGACTTGATGCCCGACGCGCACGCCTTGTTCACCGTGTAGGCGGGAACTTCCTGAGGAATGCCGCTGCGGAGGGAAATCTGGCGCGCGGGATTGGGGCCGCCGCCGGCCTGGCGCGCGTTGCCAAAAATCGTTTCTTCCACCTGTTGCGGCTGCACTCCGGCGCGTTCGAGCGCCGCCTTCGCCGCGACCACACCCATATCCACGGCGGAGAGCGAGGCGAGCGCGCCTCCAAACTTGCCGATGGGCGTGCGCACGGCGGAGAGGATGTAGACGGTGGTCAACGGAGCCTCCCGAACCGGTTAGTCTAGCATTCAAGACTCGGTGCGGAGTGTGGAGGCGGGGCTCTGCCCCGCTTGGACGAGGCGGAGCCCCGTCCCCACACAGGCAGGTCAGCGCACGCGGTAAACTACTCCACGTGAATATTCTTTACGGAATCAATACGGTCACGGAAGCGCTCAAAGCGCGCGGGCGCAATTTCGAGTGGGTTGGCGTCGCGAAAGAGCGGAAAGATATTCGCCTGCGGCGGGTGATTGACGAGTGCCGCAAGATCGGCGTTCCGGTGCGGGTGCTGTCGCGCGAGGAGCTCGACGAACTTGCCGGCAACGCCGCGCATCAGGGGCTGGTGGCCGCGACTTCGGCGAAGCAATATAGCGATCTGGATGACATTGTGGCGTCGCGCCGCGGCGAGCACTCGCTGATTGTGGTGCTGGATGGAATCGAAGATCCGCACAATCTGGGCGCGATCCTGCGCACCGCCGATGCCGCCGGAGCGGATGGGGTGGTGATTCCCGAACGCCGTTCCGCCGCGGTCACAGCCGCGGTGGCGAAGGTGTCAGCGGGAGCCAGCGAGCACCTTCCGATTGCGAAGGTCACCAACATTTCGCGCGCGCTCGAGGAATTGAAAGAAAAAGATCTGTGGGTGGTTGGACTGGACGAGCGCGGCGAGCAGACTTACGATGCGCTGGACTACAACATGCACTGCGCCATCGTGCTCGGCGCNNTGTACGAAGTTGTGCGCCAGAGACGGCTGGGCGCATCCAAGAAATCATGAAGTTCCTCTGTGTCTTGTGTGTCCTCTGCAGTTTCGCTTCCGCGGCGAGGGCTTTGGAGCGCGAAGCCTTCACCATTACGAAATATGACTTAGCCATTACCCTGGAGCCGGAGCAGCAGAGGCTCGGCGCCCGCGGCAAGATCACACTGCGCAACGACTCGGCTCACCCGCAAAAAATTGCCGCGCTGCAGATTTCCGCTTCTCTCGATTGGCGCTCGATTCGGGTGGACGGCAAGCCCGTGCAATTTGTTTCGCAACCATACATTTCAGACATCGACCATACCGGCGCGCTTTCAGAAGCGATTGTCACCCTGCCCGCCGAGATCCAGCCGAAANNTCGTTTACGGCGGTGCGCGGCGCGGGCTATGTGGCGTGGTATCCGATTACGACCGAGTCGGCGGATTTCTCCGAGGGCAACAGTCTGTTTGAGGTTGCCGATCGATGGAAGGCGAGAGAAGCGGGGAGCGCATTCAAACTTGCCCTGAGCTTGCCGGGCGGGAGTAGAGAGGCGACTCAGACTCTGCTGTGCGGCGCTGAAGCTCGCGGTTCTTCCGGGCAAGCTGGAAAAGATCGCGGGATCCAGGTGGAATGCGGCTGGAGTCCGCTGGGGACGGTTACTCCTACGTTTGCGCTGGCCGAATATGTGGACGAGTCCAAGGCGCCCCTGAAGTTGTTCAGCCTGCGGGGCCACGAAACGGGAGCCTCGAAATATTCCAACGCGCTCGAGCCCGCGACGAAGTTTGTCAGTGGATGGTTTGGTCCGCCGGTCGCGCCCATTGCGATCGCAGATCTTGCCGATCCGAACTCTGCGCCGTTTGAGAGCGGCACCTTGCTGATGGCGTCGATGGCCGCGGAAGACTCGAAGCTCGCGGGCATCAACCTGGTTCACGAACTGGTCCATTCCGCTTTGCCATCGTCGAGGCCCTGGGTTTACGAGGGTCTGGCTCACTTTGCCGAAGCGCTGTATCGGCAGGAGCAAGGAGGGCGTCAGGCCGCGCTCGATGTTCTTGGACTGCATCGGGCGGCGTTTCTCGATGCGGAAAAAGAAGCAGCGGCCGCGGCGCAGAAGAACGCCGGGGAAAAGAGCGCCGGCCAACCGCTGTCCAGCACGTTTGATGAAACTTACTATCGGAGCAAGGCTGCGTACGTGTGGTGGATGCTGCGCGACATGGCCGGCGACGACGCGCTGAAGCAGGCCATTCACAAGTATCGGTCCGAGGACGATACCGACAAAAACCCAAAGTATGTCGAACAGTTGATCGAAGCAGCCGCCAAGCGCGACCTGGGCTGGTTTTTCGACGACTGGGTCTATCGGGATCGGGGACTGCCGGATGTCCACGTGCAGTCGGTGCATCCGTGGCAGACGGAAAAAGGGTCGCAGATGATTACCGTAACGCTGGAGAACCTGGGCAATGCGGGGGCGGAAGTTCCGTTCACGGTAATTTGTGAAGGTGGCGAGGTCACGACGCGGATTGAGGTGCACGCCAAAAGCACCGCCACGACGCGAGTCGAAGTGCGAGGCGCAGCCCGCGAGATCGTGGTCAACGATGGCAGTGTTCCGGAAAGCGACGTGACGAACAATGTGTTTCAGATCAGTGCGCCGCAGAAGTGAGCTGGAATTGCAGAGGTCAGAGGTCAGATTGCAGANNTCTGACTTCTGCAATTTTTGGAGGAGGACCTTTGCCCTACATTCAATTTCTCGGCGCTGCCGGAACCGTAACCGGCTCCAAGCACCTGATCAACACTACTTACGACTCGAGTGGGAAGCAGGGATTTCAGGCGCTGATCGACTGNNGCGGTTGTTCTCACCCACGCGCATCTCGATCATTGTGGCTGGATTCCCCGCCTGGTGAAAGAAGGTTTCCACGGGCCGATCTACGCCACCCAGCCGACCATCGATCTCTGTTCCGTCGTGTTGCCCGACTCCGGGCACCTGCAGGAAGAAGACGCGGCCTTCTACAACAAAAGAAAAGTATCGAAGCACGATCCGGCGTTGCCGTTGTATACGCTCAAGGAAGCGCAGGATTGCCTGAAGCGCTTCAAGCCAGTCGTGGTCGGCGAAACCAAACAACTGAGTCCTGAGCTTGCGTTCCGCTTCGTGCGGGCTGCGCACATTCTGGGTTCGTGCATGGTGGAGGTCACGCTGCAAACGCATGGACAGAGCCGCCGCCTGCTCTTCACCGGCGACCTGGGCCGCGTGCGCGACAACGTGATTGCGCCCGGCAAGGTGGTGCACTCCGGGCCGCAGGAAGGCGAAACCGCCGACGTGCTGGTCATGGAGTCCACGTACGGCAACCGGCAACATCCCGGCACCGATCCCATGCCGCTGCTCGCCAAGTTGATTCGCGACACGGCGCAGCGCGGCGGCACCGTGATCGTTCCGGCGTTTGCCGTGGAGCGAACGCAGAAATTTCTCTTCATCCTGAAAAGGCTGATGGAGACGGGCCAGATTCCGCGTCTGCCGGTTTACTGCGACAGCCCGATGGCGATCAAGGCGGTTGAAATTTTCCTGAAGCACGCGGAGGAGTACACGCCGCGGGCTGCCGATTTGATCGCGAAATATGGCTCGCCCGTCGACTGGCCGGGCTTCACCTTTACACAAACCGCCGAGCAGTCGAAGAAGATTAACGAGAGCCACTATCCGTCGATCATCGTTTCGTCGAGCGGGATGGTTACCGGCGGCCGCATCCTGCATCACCTGGCGCAGCGGCTGCCCGATCCGAGGAACCTGGTTATCTTTATCGGTTTTCAGGCGCCGGGCACGCGCGGCGCCATCATCAAGAACGGGGCGCCCGAGGTAAAGATCTTCGGCCAGTTTGTGCCCATTCGCGCGCAGGTCGCGGCGCTCGAGCAGTTCAGCGATCACGCCGATCCGCCGGAGATGCTGGAGTGGTTGCGGACGTTCAAGAACAAACCGGGCGCGACCTATCTCGTCCACGGCGAGCCCGCTGCTTCGTCACAACTGCGCGACCTGATGAAGAAGGAGCTGGGATGGAATGTGCAGGTGGCGGAGTATATGGAGAGAGTGGAAGTGAAGTAAAGCGTTGAGCTCTCCGCGGGAAAATCCATAGGTCCTTCGCTGCGCTCAGGATGACAACGTTTGGTGGGATACAGTATTGGGTGGTTAGTGGGCACCGGTGAAAGCGATCAGCGCCTGCAACTTTCCGAGGGCCGCTCCCGAATCAATGGCCGTCGCTGCCAGCGGCACCGCATCGCGCAGATGGTCGGCGCGTCCAGCGGCGACGAGAGCGGCGGCGGCGTTGAGCAGCACCACGTCGCGGCGCGCGGATTTCTTCCCTTCCAGCACTTCGCGGATCAGTTCGGCGTTGAGAGCGGCGTCTCCGCCGGAGATGTCGTCGAGCGTGGCGCGATGCAGGCCGAATTCCTCGGGCTCCACTTCATAGGTGCGAAGTTTTCCCTCGCGCACTTCGGCGACGCGGGTTCGTCCGGTGATGGTGATTTCATCCAGGCCGTCGCTTCCGTGGACGACGAGTGCGCGACGCAGTCCCAACATGCTGAGCGCTTCCGCAAGTTTTTCGACGAGATCCGCGGAATAGACGCCGACCACCTGGCAGGTGGCGCGCGCGGGATTGGTCAGCGGACCGAGCAGGTTGAATACCGTGCGCAGACGCAACTCGCGGCGGGCGGCCTGCACGTACTTCATCGCCGAATGCATGGCGGGAGCGAAAAGAAACGCGATTCCCACCTGATCCAGGCAGGCCGCGAGCCGGTCGGTCGGCAACTGAATGTTCACACCCAGCGCTTCCATCACGTCGGCGGAGCCGCACTTCGAGGTCACGCTGCGATTGCCATGCTTGGCGACGCGCACGCCGGCTCCAGCAACCACAAAGGCCGTCGCCGTCGAAATGTTGAAGGTGCCGCTGGTATCGCCTCCGGTGCCGCAGGTATCGACGAGCGCGTCGCGCCCGGTGCCGCTGGCGTCGAGCACAGATTCGCTGTGGAGTTTAAGCGGAATGGCGGCGGCGCGGATGGCTTCGGCGAATCCCACGATTTCCTCGACCGTCTCACCCTTCATGTGCAACGCCACCAGCAGCGCCGCAATCTGCGCGTCCGAGCACTGGCCGGTGAGGACTTCGGTCATCACCGCGCGCGCCTCGTCGCGAGAGAGCGACTGGCGGTGGTTGGCGATGCGATGGAGAACGTCGAGGATCATAATCTTCAGCCAAGAGTAGCACCGATCACTGCCGGTTGTGATCCACGCCGTTTGCACCAATGCTTCTGGCTCGATAGAATCTAAGGTTTGCTGCACGTTTCTGAAGCCGCAAGCAGAGTCCTCTCGGGAGTCCATTAACCGCGGTTGCCGCGACTCGCGATTGCGAACGACCAACGACCAATGACCAACGATCAACGACGGATCTGGAATCATTATGAAAATTCATGAGTATCAGGGAAAAGAAGTTCTGAAGAAGTATGGCGTCGCCGTGCCTCGGGGCAGGATGGCGGCGACACGCGAAGAAGCGGTGGCGGTGGCGAAGGATCTGATGGACTCCGGCGCTACCGGGGTTGTGGTGAAGGCGCAGATCCACGCCGGCGGACGCGGCAAAGGCGGCGGAGTCAAGATTGCCAAGTCGGTGGAAGAAGCGGGCGAACTGGCCGGCAAGATCCTGGGCATGAAACTGGTGACGCATCAGACCGGGCCGGAAGGGCGCATCGTGCATCGGTTGCTGATCGAAGAGACATTGCCGATCGAGAAGGAACTTTATCTCGGCATTCTGGTCGATCGCGGCGAGGGCAAGCCCGTGTTCATGGCATCGGCCGCGGGCGGCATGGATATTGAGAAAGTGGCCGCCGACACGCCCGAAAAGATTCTGAAGCAGTACATCGATCCGGGCATGGGCCTGGAGCCATTTCAGGCGCGGAAGATCGCGTTTGCGCTGGGGCTGAAACCGCAGCAGATCAATCCCGCGGTCCAGTTTCTAACCAGCCTTTACCGCGCGTTCCTGGAAACGGATGCATCGCTGGTGGAAATTAATCCGTTCATCAGTTGTACGGACGGGCGGTTGTTCGCGCTCGACGCCAAGTTGACCTTTGACGACAACGCGCTTTTCCGCCATCCCGACCTTCGCGAACTTCGCGATATCAGCGAGGAAGATCCGCTGGAAGTGGAGGCGTCAAAATACAACCTCAACTACATCAAGCTCGACGGCAACGTGG
>PMBA01000432.1 GCA_003152795.1 Acidobacteriaceae bacterium
GAGAGCCTGATCAACGCCGCTGAGCGCGAGATCGATGAAATGGCATTCGACGTCCTGGCCACGCAGCAACCGGCGGCCGTCGATCTACGCTTCATTCTCGCCGTCACCAAGATCAACGCCGACCTCGAGCGGGTTGGCGATCAGGCCGTCAACATCGCGGAACGCGTCATGGACTTGATTGAATTGCCGGCCGTCGAGTTGCCGGTTGATATCCCCCGAATGGCGACCGCGGTCAGCGCCATGGTGCGGCGTGCCCTGGAGTCGTTTGTGGAAGGAAAAGCCGAACTCGCGCAGGCGGTGCTGGAAATGGATCACGTGGTCGACCGGATGCGCGACGAAGCCTTTATTGTGCTCGTGCGAAAGATGAACGAAGAGCCGCAAGTGACTCAACAGGCGCTAGATGCGCTTCTGGTAGCGCGTAATCTGGAGCGCGTCGCGGACCACGCCACCAACATTTCCGAGGACGTAATCTTCTGGGTTCTTGGCGCCGATGTGCGGCATCATGCGCAGGCAGCGTCGGCGGCCCGACGAACGGAAAGAAACGAAGCTTAGCGCAACCGCAGATCGATGGTGGAGGGACGGGCGCCTTGCCCGTCTGGCGATTGGTCGGCCATGCGGAGGACGCGCGGGCGCTCCGCCCGGCAATTTCGGGGCTGCGATACACTGTTGCAGCCCATGAGCCATAGAATCCGCGTTTTTGCGACCTGCGACATCGGAGACGCCCTCAACATTCTTCGCGACAAGGGATACGACCTCGAAGTCTATCCCCAGCCCGAAGCTCCGCCAAAGAGTCTGATCATCGAAAAGCTGAAGGCGGGCGCGGACGGCCTGATCACGACCCTGCGCGATTCGATCGACGCCGAGGTGTTCGCTGCCGGAGAAGGCACGCTCAAAGTGGTGGCACAGATTGCGGTCGGATTTGACAACATCAATCGCGCCGACGCCAACCGCTACAGAGTTCCGTTCACCCATACCGCCGACGTGCTCACGGAAGCGACCGCCGAGTTTGCTTTCTTCCTGATGGGGGCGCTGGCCCGGAAGCTCTGGTCCGCCGAACATCTGACCCGTGAGAATCGCTGGAGTTACTGGCATCCTTACTTGCCGTTTCTGGGCGACGAAGTCACCGGAAAAACCGTAGCCATCATTGGCACCGGGCGCATCGGTCTTGCCTTGATCAAGAAGTGCACCGGATTCGACATGAACATTCTGTGTTTCGATCCGGCCTACGAGAACCACGACTACATCAAGGCGATCCAGGAGATGAAAGATATGCGCTTCGAGCGCGGGATCAGCCGCGAGCGAACCTCAATCCGCTACACCACATTGCACGAAGCGTTGTGCGGCGNNGGATTTCATCAGCCTGCACGTTCCGCTGGTGCGCGAGGGCGAGAGCGCGACGCCGACCTATCACCTGATCAACGAAACCACGCTGCGCATGATGAAGCCGACCGCCATGATCGTGAATACATCGCGGGGCCCGGTGGTGGACGAAGTGGCCCTGGCCCGCGCCTTGCGCGAGAATTGGATCGCCGGCGCCGCCCTCGATGTGTACGAAGAAGAGCCTCTGCCCGCCGATTCGCCGCTGCGCGATCCCGCCATCGAAGATCGCTGCCGCCTACTCCCGCACTTCGCCAGCGCCGCCCGCATCACACGGCTTTCTTCCGACCCGGACAAAGGCATGGCCGGGCGGTGCGTGCAGGGGTTGATTGACGTGCTGGAAGGGAACTACGGCGGCGATATTGCCAAGATGCCGTATGTGGTGAATAAAGAAGCGTTCGGGAAATAGATGGTGCGGCAACGGGCGGTTATTGAGACTGGGTAGACCCCGCATCATAAACGACAAGACTCGCCGCTCAGTCCTCTTGCTGGAACAAGGCCAGAAGATCACGGCCTCCATATACAACGCGTTCGATCCTGACGGTCTCCGCCATGATTCGAAACAAAATCACATACCGCCCCACAATCGCCATTCGCGCGCCCTCGCCGATTTCGGGCCGAAGGTGGTAGAGCAGAGGGTTCTGTCCAACCCTATGGATTTGGCCGCCGATCTCCCGGATGAAGCTTACCGCCCGCGTGGGATTGTCCTGCGCGATGTAGTCGGCGATAACGTCGAGGTCGTCTTCAACAAACCTGGAGAATTCAACCCGCATTACTTGGCCGCATCCGCCAAGGCTCGGTACTTCCGCTCCAGGCGATCCAGTACTTCCTTGACCGGAACACCGGGGGACTTGTCTTCCATCGCTTGCCGCCACACCTGGCGCAATTCATCGATGCCTTGCTGCCGCAAGCTGCGCTTCTGCGTCCAATCCCGCAGCGCATCGCGCACCACCTCGCTGCTGGAGGCGTATTCTCCTGTGTCAACGGCCTGGCGCAGAAGGGCCACCATCTCCGGCGGCAACGCGATGCTGATCTTCTCGACATTTGGCATGAAACTGCACTCCTCGGTGCGGTAGGAATAATTCATACCATAAAATACTCTGGTGACAAAAGCAAGTCGGGGCAAAAGCCATGGCCGGTCGCTGCGTGCAGGGACTGACTGACGCGCTTGCCCCTGTTGAACGAAGAGCTTTTCTGCGGTGCCCAGGACGTAGAACGCATTTTCCCCCGAGTGTTGGCAGAGAAGAAAATGGCGGCGACGGTAGTGACTCAGTTTCGCGCTGTANNGGTTTCGTTAAACTGAGACACTACCGCGGCGTCCCCAAACTTGTCGCCAACCGACTTCACCTGCTACTCTCGCCAGTCAACCACGTCATGAAAATTATTAAATGGATTTTCGCCTGCCTTGCCTGTCTGCCGCTGATTTCGCACGCGCAGGTCAACGATGGTGCCCGATCGCTGAAGGTTCTACCCGCCCCGAAGGAAGTTCGCATCGCCGAAGGCAGGATGGCGATCAAGGCCTCGACCACCATCTTAATCAGTAATTCCGGAGACCGGACCGCGGCCGAAACGTTGCAAAAAGAGATTCAGGATCGTACCGGCATGAAGCTGACGATCGAATCCGTGTCCGCCGCCCCGAAAACCGCGGGGCACATCTCGCTCGGCCGCCTGACCGACCGCGGCTTGCGTTCCTACCTCGAATCGCAGGGAGTGAAAACGGGAGACGAGTTGGGAAGTCAGGGCTATGTAATCCTCTCCACCGGCGCCGGAGTGCTGGTCGCCGGGCGCGCCGCGCAAGGCCTGTTCTACGGTGTGCAGACGCTGCGCCAGTTGCTGCGCCCGGAAGGCTCGGGTGGAAAGACGCTCGCGGTCCCGGCTCTGGTCATCCGCGACTGGCCCAGCATGGAATGGCGCGGCGTGTCGGACGACATCAGCCGCGGTCCAATCCCGACGCTTGAGTATTTGAAGATGCAGATCCGCACGCTGGCGGAGTACAAGATCAACCTGCTCGGGTTCAACATGGAGCACGTTTTCGATTTCCAGACCCAGCCGCTAGTTTCGCCAAAAGGAGCGGCGTTAACTCCGGCCGAGATTAGAGAGTTGGTCGCCTATGCCGGCAAGTACTACATCACTTTGCTGCCCGAGCAGCAGGCCTTTGGACATCTGCATCAGCTTTTGAAGTATGAAATCTATTCCGATCTCGCCGAAACNNAGTCTTCGAGATCATGCAGCCTTATCACAAGCAGCTCATGTTCTGGGGAGATATCGCGGTCAAGTATCCGGAGTTGCTCAGCATTCTTCCGAAGGACATGATCGCCGTTCCCTGGGACTACGACCCCAAGCCCAGCTACGAAAACATCATTACTCCGTACACCGACGCTGGCCTGCGCGTGGTGGTCGCGCCCGGAGCAGGGAACTGGCGCGTAATCTGGCCTGACCTTGACAGCGCTTTTCTGAACATCCGGAACTTCGTTCGGGACGGCCATAAGCATCAGGCGATGGGCGCTCTAAACACTACCTGGAACGACGACGGGGAATCGCTGGTTGACATGGCCTGGCCAGCGCTGGTGTTTGGCGCTGCCGCCAGTTGGCAGGCGGGCGAGTCCAGCATTGATGACTTCAAGAACAGCTATGACTGGGCCTTCTACCGCAATGACGACAGCAGCTTTGCCGGTGCGATCGCGGATCTCGATCGCGCGCATACGCTGCTCGCCGGAGTGAAACTGGACAACGCCAGCCACGAGCTTTTCTGGACCGATCCATTCAGCGAAGCGGGCGCGAACACGGCCGCCCAGGCGCTGCCGGTTACCCACGATCTGCGCCTCAGCGCCGAACATGCCGCGGAATCGCTGATGCGCAATCGATCCCGTGCGCACCTCCATCCCGAGACCCTCGACGACATGCTCCTAGCTGCCTGGCATCTGGACACGCTCGGATTGAAGATCCAGTTCACATCCGAAATCAGCCGCTTCTACTGGGACGCTTATCAGAATCAGGCGGATGGAACACGCGCCCAGCATGACCTGGACGAAATTGTCGACATCAACGGGCGACTGGAGACTCTGCGCGATGCCATTACGCAGATGCGGAGCATGTACGCGCAGGGCTGGGCGCGCGAGAACCAATCCTACTGGCAGGATAACGTGCTGGTGCGCTATGACAATCTGGCGTCGGAGGTGGAAGCGAAGATTGTTGTGGTGCAGGCAGCGCAACGCCAGTATTGGAACAGCAAAACGCTGCCCCCACCGGAGCCGCTTGGATTTTTTCTGAAATAAGGGTTATCGACATCAAGAATGAGTTGTCGTCTTGAGCGAAGCGAAAGACCTATGCATTGGCGGGCATTCAAATTCATAGGTCCTTCGCTTCGCTCAGGATGACAATGGCGATATTAGTCGCAGAGATCCATGTTCTCCCACCGCACAAGCTGGCGACTCGCTCCGAACGCTCTCACCCGAGCAATCGAGGAAGCGCGCGCCTCGGGACTGGAAATTCTGGACCTCACGGTGTCGAACCCGACGGAAGCCGGAGTCCGTCCCGATGCTGAAATCGTGCTCGCCGCGCTGGCGAACCCGGAGGCCATGCACTACGATCCCCAGCCCCGGGGTCTGCTCGAAGCGCGACGGGCCGTGTGCCGCTACTATCGCGAGTCGCACGCGGTTTTCAATCTCGATCCCGAGCGCCTGATTCTGACCACCAGCACCAGCGAAGCGTATTCGTACGTCTTCCGTCTGCTCTGTAATCCCGGCGACGAGGTTCTGGTGCCCAAACCGAGCTACCCGCTCTTCGA
>PMBA01000253.1:0-6687 GCA_003152795.1 Acidobacteriaceae bacterium
TTCCCAATTGAGTGTAGCCTTCAGATGAGATACGGCACCAAGGCCGCCACTTGTCGAGAATAGGCGTCATAGGACTGGCCAAACTGGGCGCGCATCCATTTCTCCTCAAGCCTGAGCTTGTGCCAAAGCACGGCGAAAACGAGGGCGACCGCAAGGAGGCCGCGCCATTCGCCCCGAGCCAGTGCACACCCGGCAAATGCCAGCAGAAGCCCGGTATAAATGGGATGGCGGACCAGGGCGTAGGGCCCAGTTGTGATGAGTTCGTGGCCTTCCTTCACGGTGACGGCCTGGCTCCAGTTTTTCCCAAGGTAACGACGCGCCCAGACAGAAAAAAGCATCCCGCTTGCGGTAATTGCCGAGCCTCCCCAGAAACACCAAACCCCGGACGGAACAAATCGCTGGTTTAGCAATCGAAGGGGAACGCTTGGCAGCCAGAGAAGCGCCGCCGCGCAAACAAAAGAAATCAGACGTACAAGGCGCGAGGCCATGGGCTCTCGGCGCTCGGTTTGCTTGACGTTCTTCGACATCGCCCACCAATAGGCCAAATAGCAGAACCACATTGCAGGGAAAAGATAGTCATATACGAGTGGCATGAGTATTCCCGCTACCCTTTACGTTCCAGTCAACTCGCCCGGGGACGGTTGTCCAACCCAACAATGGATGGTATCCCTGATTGCGGCAACTCGAAAACCTGGGAAGCTGGTTCGCTGTTGACGTTAAATCCCCTTGCATTGACGCTAGCTGGCTACGGCTTCTGGGTCGGCCGGAGCAGGATTTCGCTGGCAAAGGATTGTGGGGACTGGGTCACGATCATGGCAACGACGTGCGCTACATCGGAGGCTTGGAGCATCCTTTCTGCGCTCTTTCCGGGATGCGGGCTGAAGTCGGTGTTGGTCGATCCGGGGCAAATGACCGAGACGCGAATGTTGTGCGGGCGGAGTTCTTCGGCTACGGAGCAGGTCAATCCATTCAGTCCCCACTTGGAGGCGGCGTAGGCGGCTCCGTTGGGCAGGGCGTTCTTGCCGGCGAGGGACGAGATGTTGATGATGTGGCCGCTGCCGGCTTTGATCATGAGGGGTGCGAGGCTGCGGATGCAGTAGTACACGCCGCGCAGGTTGGTGTTCAGCACGCGCTCCCAATTTTCGGGCGCGAGCTGATGGAGGGGGCCTGAGGGGCCGCCGATGCCGGCATTGTTGACGAGAATGTCGAGGCGGTGGAAGGTGCGCTCGACTTGCTCGGCTAAAGCTTCGACCGCATGGAGGTCGGTGACGTCACATTCGATGACCGGACATTCGATCGCCGGAGATTTCTCCGAAGCCGTGCCTTGGATGTTCTGGATCGTGGCGGAGGTCTGGTCGAGGGCTGTGCGGGAGCGTCCGCAGAGGACGGTACGGGCGCCGAGTTCGGCGAGCTTGAGGGCGATGGCTCTGCCCATGCCTCGACTGGCGCCGGTGATGACAGCGACTTGGCCGGCCAGCGGCAGGTGTGATGGAGTCTGGGTCACGACGGGAACCTCCAGGAGAACATTCATTGTATGCGGCTGCGGTTGTATTTTGCATGCGTGAGCGTCAGAGCTTCCACGCCGGGATTGGGCGGACACGAGGGATTCGGGGAGCGCTGGGGACGATCCACGAAAATCTCAAGCCGGAAGGGCACGAGGGTGGACGAAGTGAAGCCAGTGCGCAGTGAGCAAGATGCTTGCCTTAGCTGGATTACATCCTTATAATCCGCTCACCGGAATAATGTTAAGCTGCGGCGTATCGAAAAGCGGCCCATGATTTTCGGGACCAGTGAGTGGCAGTGAAAGAACGGTTTTATGGTGCAAGTCCGACGCCAGGTTTGAGCGGAAATCGGGCACGAAGTCAAAACTCCACCTTCCCCGAAGAGTTAAGGAGCCACAGGAATGAAGAAGATTGTTCTCGCGATGATGCTGGTAGCCGCGGTTGCCGCCGTCGCTCAAACCGCCGCCGCGCCAGCCCCGGCAGCGCCGCAAGCGAGCGCCGCGCCAGCCCCGGCAGCAACCCAGAAGAAAGAGATCAAAGATCCAGCGGAATATAACGCGTACGTGGGCGCGGTGCAGCAGACCGATGCCGCGGCCAAGGTCAGCGGGCTGGAAGCGTTCCTCACCCAATATCCCAACAGCGTGATGAAGGAAGACGCGCTGGAACTTTTGATGGGCGCGTATCAGCANNCAGAACGCGCAACAGAATCTTGCGGACGCCGGGCAAAACGGCGAAAAAGGATTGCAGTGCCTGCAGACGGCGGTCAAACCGGATGGCACGGCGGATGCGGATTTCCAGAAGCTGAAAACGCAGACGGCGGTGATCTTTAACGGCGCGGCTGGAATGAGCGCTTATCAGGCCAAGGACTACGCGAAGGCGCAGGGATTCCTGAGGGCCTCGGTGGAAACGGATCCGACCAACCTGCGCGACGTCTATCCGCTGGCGCTGGCATACCTGCAGGCGGGACCGACGGAAAAAGATGTGGATGGACTTTTCTTCATCGCGCGCGCCGCCAACCTGGCGCAGGGCGCGGGAAAGGATCAGATCGCGAAGTTCGGCAAGAGCAAATACAACAAGTATCACGGAAGCGAAGAGGGTTGGAGCGATGTGCTCGCCAAGACCGCGACCGTGACCCTGCCAGCCGCCGATTTCACGATCAAGCAGTACGTGCCGCCCACTCCGGCCGAGCAGGCGGCGGCGCTGGTCAAGAGCAAGAAAGTTGAGGAGATGAGCTTCGCTGAGTGGCAGCTGGTGCTTTCCGAAGGTGCGGCCGCGGATGCGGACAAGGTGTGGGGCGTGCTGAAAGGGAAGCCGTTGCAGATGGCGGCGCACATCATCAGCATCGACTCCGCGGGCAAAGCCACGAAACTGGCGCTGGCGGGGAGTGCGGACGATGTCGAAGCCAAGCGCGCGGACATCGATCTGACCATGACGGCGGCGATCCCGGCGAAGCAGATGCCGAAAGAGGATACCGACTTCCAGTTTGAAGGAACGCCGGTTTCCTACGTGGCGAAGCCGTTTGTGATGACGATGAATGAAGGAGCGTTGCTGGTGAAGTCGGTGCCGAAGCCGGCTGCGGTCCGTAAGAAGCCAGCGGCACACTGAGTTCAGTTGCCGGGTCTGAGGGAAAACACTGGCGGAGAAAATCTGTAGAGGACGACTGGGCGGTCCCGATTGGGACCGCTCTTTCTTTTGCTTCCAGTCTTTTGCTGTCAGCGGAGCGCGCGGAGTTTAGCGAACCTGTTTTTTCTCCAGCATGAGCGGACGGGCGCTGCGGGGCGGACGCTTGACGCCGGCGCGCAGCGGACGAACATCGATCTTGAGTTCCTGCATGGTACGGCTCAGGGTGTTGCGGTGCATGCCCAGCTGGCGAGCGGCCTTGCACTGGTTGCCGCGGTTTTCTTCCAGCACGGTGATGATGAAGCGTTTCTTGAACTCACGGACCGCTTCCGAATAGAGGATGTTGCTCTTGTACATCTGAAGGATGAGTGCTTCCAGTTGATCTTTCACCTGCTGCCTCGTTTCCGCACATCTATAATCTCAAATTCTTGCAATCCCGAACTATGAAATCTATTTCGCTGGCCCGGGCGATGGCGACTTGGCCGCGTCCGTGGGCGGATGCGCTTGCCGCATGTAGTCCAAGCCCTGGTAAAAACGGTGGCGTAATTCCGACGGTGCCAGCCAGATAGCAGCCCTTCCGCCTACCAGGAAATACGGTGCCAACTCCGATCCCGCCAGCCACCTGGCGGCGGGAGCAAACGCGGTCATGGCGGTGAGTACAATCGCCACCACCAATACGCTCTTCAGCAAACCCAGAAGTGCGCCCAGAACCCGGTCAATCGAACTCAGGCCGGCTTTTTTCATTGCCCAGCGCGCGATCTGTCCGGCGATACCGGCAACGATCAGGACCGCGAAAAAAATAATCAGGAACCCGGCGATCTCGCCCAGCCACGGCGATTTCAAATGAGGCGCGAACCAGTCCGCCAGACGATGATACTGCCAGGCGGCCAACAAGTATCCCACGACCAGGCCTGCCAACTTGAAGGCCTCACGGAAGAAGCCTTCGAGAGCTGCCGCAGTCACGGAAAACACCAGAAAGCCGAGGATGATCCAGTCCGCAATGCTCATGGTTCAACGATCAATGTTCAACGATCAACGATCCACGCGCTCGCGGGTTAGATCTCCAACTCGCGTCCCGTTAACTGACGATACGCCCCGAGGTACTTTTCGCTCGTCCGCAGCGCAATGTCTTGGGGAAGGGCCGGCGCGGGCGGTTGTTTGTTNNTCGCGTACGTACTGCTTATCGTAGGAATCCTGCGCTTTGCCCGGTTGATAAGTGTCGGCCGGCCAGAAGCGTGAGGAATCCGGGGTGAGAACTTCATCCGCCAGGGTGATGCCCTGGGCGGTCTTTCCAAATTCAAACTTGGTGTCGGCGATGATGATGCCGCGCTGCCGCGCGTAGTCCGAGGCCTTTTTGTAGATGCGCAAGGTGAGGTCGCGGAGCTGGCGGCTCAATTCGGGATCGACCAGGGTGCACATTTCTTCGAACGAAATGTTGATGTCGTGTCCGGTGGTGGCCTTGGTCGCGGGGGTGAACAAGGGCTCCGGCAGCTTGTCGGACTCTTTCAACCCCGGAGGAAGTTGGACGCCGCAGACCGAGCCCGTCGCCTTGTACTCCTTCCAGGCGGAACCGGAGATGTAGCCTCGGGCGACGCACTCGACGGGAAACATGTCGGCGCGCATCACCATCATGGAGCGGCCGCGGAGTTCGTCGGCGTGCTGGCGGATCGCCTCCGGGTAGCGATTCACATCGGCAGTGACGAAATGGTTGGGAACGATGTCCTTGAGGAAGTCGAACCAGAACAGTGAAATCTGGGTGAGGACACGGCCCTTGTGCGGGATGCCGGTGGCCAACACGTAGTCGAAGGCCGAGATGCGATCGGTGGCCACGAAGAGGAGGTGGTCGCCGTCGAGGTTATAGACGTCGCGGACCTTGCCGCTGGCGTGAAGCTCCAGTTCGGGGTAGTCGGTTCGCAGAAGGACGGTATCTAGAATTTCTGGGCTCATGTTTAAATCACCGGGAAAAAACTTTGCGTATTCTAGCTGGCGCGGAAGATTTGTCAACGCTTTCCGTCACAGGCGGCGGGTTACGCCATCCGCCATTGCGCGGAAAAGAGTTGACAGTTCCAGTGTATGCCAGAAGGCTTGTCCAGCGCTGGGTTTCGCGGGGCCGCGGTGTGGAAAAACTGAGGAAGCCTCTGGAAAAAAGGACAGTGACGTTTCACTGTTTCGAAGCGAGAAAGCGTTGATCCGTCAAGGACACAGCGCACAAATATTTGTGACATCGCCCTAAGGCCGGTCCTGAGCACCGTGATGAATCCGTAAGACTTCGATGCTCTGCTCCTTCACGCGATACACGGCGATATAGGGCAACGGAGGGAACAATATCTCTCGGGTTCCTTCCTCGCGTCCGATGCGGCCACGATGCGGCCACTCTTTCAGGGATTGGATAGCGGCATACACTCTTCGCAGGGTCGGTTGCCGGTAATGCGGATGGTGGTCTTTGAGGTAGTCACTGAGGTGCTGTAGGTCCGCGGCGGCGGCTGGCGTCCAGCGGATGCGCATTTTTATGAGCGCAACATCTGCTCCAGGCGGGCGTCCATTTCTTTTTCTTCGATGAACTGGCCCCGGTCGGCCTGTGCAATACCCTCCCGCACGGCGGCACGAAAACGAGCATCTTGCTCGAGCAGACGCAGGGCGGCATCCTTCACCAGTTCTTTGGCGTCGGTGCCTTCCTTGGTGGCGATCTGCGCAAGCTGCGCTTCCTGTTCAGGAGTGAAATGTACTTCCATCGCTTTCAGAGTAACGAAAAAGCCTCGCTTCAGGCAAGTTCCATGTTGGACACGTTCGCTGCGGCTTAGATATGGCTGGGCCATTTGCGGGCGGCATGGAAGACGCGAATCAACTGCACAACATCGCCACGCACACGATAAGGAACTATGTACGGCGTTCCCGAGACAACTAGCTCACGGGTACCGGATATTCGACCGGGTCGACCTAGAGATGGGAACCGCTCGAGATCTTCTACGGCACTCCGAATGGCTGCAACGGTTCTTTCGGCGGCGACTGGATTGTCACGCGAGATATACTCCGCCAAAGCATCCAAATTATTGATCGCTGCTCGCAGCCACTCAACGCGCACGACGCGTCCACTTCTTCAGTACCCGCTGCACTTCCTCCTCGGTGGCGAAGTCACCGGCGTCGGCCTCGGCCAGGCCCTTCTTGATTTCGGCGATCTGCCATTCATTCACCGAGACGTATTCCTGGATCGCCTGGGCGGCGACGAAGGAGCGGCTGCGGTTCATCGATTTCGACAAACGGTCTAGCTGGTTCTTTAGTTTGGGATCCAGGCGGAGGGTGAGAATGGCGGATTCGGGCATGATGTATACATGATACATCAGTTGTATTCGAGCTGATCAGGCGTTCGGAATTTATATGGATCTCGGCAGCTGCCGAGTTGCGCTCGGCTTGGACGGGTGAGGGCACCCGTCTCTACACGAGCAAGTTACGCGGCCCCGAAACGCACCGACACCAGCTTTGATACACCCGGCTCCTGCATGGTCACGCCATAGAGCACCGGAGCGATGCTCATGGTGCGCTTGCTGTGGGTGATGAGGATGAACTG
>PMBA01000253.1:6698-9479 GCA_003152795.1 Acidobacteriaceae bacterium
GGAGGCGATGCCACCACGTCGATGCCGCTGTCCGCGCTGTTTTCGAGGTCGGTGAGGCGCATGAAGCCGTGTCCGCCGCCGAACAGCTTGCGGAAGGTCGCCTGGAAGTTTTCGTTGATCTTGTTGAACGCTTCTTCAAACTTCTGCCGCGATACCTGATCGATCTCCTTGATGGTGGCGGCGGTATTTTCGATGGCATCGATCAGGTCNNGCCATCATGTTGACCGGGCCCATGGCATCGAGGCGGGCGCGCATTTCACGGTGGGCCTGATCCTCGAGCGCAAGCTCATCCGCCGTAACCAGCGGGATGGTGGTGTCGGCCATCAGGATCGGGCGTTCGATACCCAGTTCGTTGAGGCAGGTATCGGCGAGGTGTTGCAGGTCGGATTGCAGCTTGGCAGCGGTCGCCGAGAGTTCACCGCGGTGGTCACGCGCGAGATCGAGCTGCTGACGTGTGTTGCGAAGCAGTTCTTCAATTTCGACCAGTCGCGCCCGCACCTGTTCCGATTCGAGTTGCAGTAAGCCTTCGCGGGCTTCTCCCGCATTGCGCTCGGCTTCGAACTGGAGGAACTGCTCGGCCAGCAGCACGTTCTCGTCCTGGCGTTGCGCAATTTCCGCGCTCGCCGATTCCATTTGAGTCTGCAAAACGCCGGCCCGCTCGCGCATCTCGGCAACCAGAGTCTCGATGCGCTGAAGCAGCGTGGTTGCGGAACGGTGCCGTTCTTCGAGAGTGGCCACGCGCGCGGCGCGCTGCGAGGTGGTTTCAGCAGCCGCGTCGCGATGGCTGCGTAGAGCGGCGAGGCGGTCTTGTCCGGCTGCCAGTTGGGTTTCGAATTGGGCGCGCGTTTGCTCGATTGCGGCCAGCTCGGCTTGCCGCGATGCGATCAGGCTTTCCTGCTCCTGCCGTTCTGCCGTCAGCCGTTGCAGTTCGCGTTCGCAGATCGCCAACCGTTCGCGCACCCGCGACATCTCTCCGTCCAGCTGCTTGAGCAAATGCCCGGAAGTCATCGCCTGTTTCTCGGCTTCGCGCTTGTCGTCTTCCAGACGATCGAGCAGGGAAGCGGTTTCCTTGATTTCGCGCGCCAGGGTGAGTGCCAGCATTTCCTTCTCGCGCAGGGCTCGCTCAAGCTCTTCGAGCAGGCGAAGCACGTCGCGCAATTCGCGCTTCATGGAAAGCGGTCCCTCGCTGCGCTGCTTGCCGCCGGTGACGGTCACGTTGTGGAAGCATTCACCGGTCTGGGAGAGGAAGAACGCGTCGGGGCTGGAGAGCGCGAGTTCGCGCGCCACGGTGGGATCCTGGACGATGTAGCCATTGCCCAGCTTGGGCAGGATTACTTCGAGCGACTTGCCAAATCCGTTCAGCACGCGAATCGAGTTCTTTAGCGGAAGGACGGTGTCGTTGAGCGGGGCGTAGTGATGGCTTTCATCGGCGAGAAACGAAAACTTCGCCTGGGAGTCCTCGGGATGGACCAGAAATGTGGCGCGGCCATCGACGTTGGAGCGCAGCAGGCGCAGGCCTTCGTCGGCGGCGTCCCACGACTTGACCACGACGAAGTTGAGTTCGTCGCGCAGGAAGTCTTCGACGACGCGTTCATAGCGGGGCTCGACTTCGAGGAAGTCGGCGAGCACGCCGGCGGGAGTGTTTCCACCCTGCATGGCGCCCGATTGAAAGAGCCGCCGCACCGATTCGGTGGAGTAGCCGTGCTCCGCGATGACGGCTTCGAGCGAACCCTTTTTGCCGAGCGCGGTCGCGAATTCGGAACGGATGGAGTCGAGGTGCTTCTTGTTGTCATTTTCGGCAGAGCGCCTGGTTTCGAGGGTCTCGCGCAGGCTTGCGATTTCAGCCGTGAGGCCACTGGCCCGCTGCGAAACGGTTTCGAATTCCAAGGCAATCTGGCCACGTTGTCCGCCGAAGGATTCCGATTGCGACGAGGCGGCTGCGATCTCGGCTTGCAAACGCAGTTCCTCGCGGCCGATGCCGGCCAGTCGCTCCTCGGATTGGGTGAGCTGATTGCGCAGGTTGGAAGCTCCACCGACTGCGTCGAGAATGGCGGCGCGATGCGATTCCTGCTCCTGTTCCAGCAGCGCCAGGCTGGTGGCGGCGCAGGCCATCTCCTGCTGGCTGAGCGCAAGCTCCTGCTGGGCCGCCGCGAGATCCGCCGCCGCCGAGTCGAGCACCTGCTGGTGACCGTTCCGTTCTTCCTCAAGCGCTGTGAGCCGGCTTTGAGCCTGCGCCAGTTCCGCTTCCGCCGAGGCGGTGCGAACGATTAGCTCGGCGCAGCGCTCTTCGTTGGTGCGGATGCGAGCCTTGCCGCGATCGCCCTCAATGGCGATCTGGTTGAGGCGCTCGCGATTCTGCCGGGTCTCCGCTTCGATCGCGTATCCGCGCTGGGCGCGCTCGGAGTGCTCGGCGTCCGACTGCTGCACGCTCTCGGTCTGCTGGCGAATTTCTTCGCCCAGTTGATTGATCTGAGTATCGAGCGCGACGCTTTCCTGATCCATCTGGGTGAACTTGCTGGCGAGCACGACCCGGAGCTTGGCGCGCATTTCGTCGCGAAGTTTCGCGTACCGCTCGGCCTTGCTGGCCTGGCGTTTGAGCGAGTTCATCTGGCGCGTGACTTCTTCGAAAATGTCGTTGACGCGGTTGAGATTGGTCTTGGCGTCCTCCAGGCGCGCCTCGGCGAGACGCTTCCTGGTTTTGAATTTTGTGATCCCAGCCGCTTCTTCAATGATGGCGCGGCGGTCGGTGGGGCGGCTGCTCAGAATCTGGCCGATGCGTCC
>PMBA01000253.1:9532-12357 GCA_003152795.1 Acidobacteriaceae bacterium
CCAAGCACGGCGACGGCGCTGTTATTCGCCGTAACCTCGTTGGCCGGCGTTTCGCCAGCGGCAGCTTCGGCCTTGCCCTCGACTTCAACCTCTTCGGTGGTTCCGGGTTGGGCTTCCTCGACAGCGCGTTCGGTCTCCGCGGCAGCTTGGGAGCGGAGCTCCGCTTCATCCCAGTTTTCTTCACCGGTGATTCCCGCTGCGGGAAGTTCGTCCTGAATTTCGATCTCGGTGGGCGCGTTTGTGTCTGGCCCGCTGTAAATTTCCGGGTCGATCAAAGTCAGGCACACTTCCGCCATGCCGGTGGGGTTGCGGTCGCGGGTGCCGGAGAAAATCACGTCCTCCATGCGCGAGCCGCGCAGCGACTTGGCCGACTGCTCGCCGAGCACCCNNTTGAGTTCGGTGCGATCGCAGAACGACTTGAATCCCAGGATTTGCAGCTTCTTAAGTTTGAGCAAAATGACTCCTTCGTAGGCGGACGATGTCGCCCGCGGACTCGGTTTGCGCTGGCTGGAGTGCGCTGCAAATTGCGGGAATCGGGAGGTTAACCTCCGCTGTTGCGGCTGTTAACTTCCGAGGTTCCTCGCTGGTCGCACATTAGGATGCCGTTCCTATGAACCAAGAACGTCATCCATGCTTTGGACCAACTCTAACGGCGAATACCGGGACGGGTCAAGTAATAAAACACCACAGGTTGTGGTACTGGTCCGGGCACCGCCTTTAGTTGCACACACACTGCAGCTATTACGCGCAAGTTGCTGGTGTGGAATAAGAAGGCGGGAGACCGCGAGAGCATGTTCACTGTAGCGCCGGAGGGGAGGAGATTCAAGGGCCGGAAGTGCAGGGTGGCGTTTCCTCGCTGGAAGCCAGGCGACCGCGATAACGAATCCAGAGTTGCTGTGACCGTAAGCTGCTGCCGAGTTGCGCTCGGCATGGACGGGCGAGGCGCCCGTCCCCACGCGGTCATTTCTGGCGCTCGACGAGGTAGTGAGCGAGATCTTTCAGAGTGGAGGCGGCTTCGCGGTATTCGCCGAGTTCGGCGCAGGCCCGATCGACCAGGGCGGCGGCCTTGGTTCTCGACTCCTCGATTCCGAATAGCGCGGGATAGGTTGCCTTCTCCGCCGCCTTGTCTTTGCCTGCGGTTTTTCCCAGTTGCTCGGAGGTCTGAGTCAGGTCGAGCACGTCGTCGACGATCTGGAAAGCCAGGCCGATCGACTGTCCGTAGGTGCGCAGGCGGCCGATATCCGCAGCGCTTGCGCCGGCGTACAGTCCTCCGCTGACCACGCTGGCCGTGATGAGAGCGGCGGTTTTCGAGCGGTGGATGTATTCCAGGGTGGCGAGGTCGGGCTTCTTGTGTTCGGCTTCGAGGTCGACAACCTGACCGCCGATCATGCCGTCGATGGTGCCGGTAGCGTGGGCGATTTCCCGGATGATGGCGACGCGGGCTTCGGCTGGGCAATCGATCTGCGCCAGCACTTCATAGGCCTGGGTTTGCAGGGCGTCACCGGCGAGGATGGCGATGGCCTCGCCGAAGGCCTTATGGCAGGTGGGACGGCCGCGCCGCAGGTCGTCGTTGTCGAGCGCGGGCAGATCGTCGTGGATCAGGGAATAAGTGTGGAGCATTTCGAGCGCGGCGCCAAGTTCCTCGATGCCGGGCGGTAACGATGACGCTCCGATCATGCGACCCGCTTCCATGCAGAGAATGGGNNGAGGTTGGATGCTGCGTGGCCGCGGGCAAGAGGCGCTCAAGGGCGGCGTCGGCGGCTTCGCGTCCGTGGTCCAGAACTTGTTTCAGCATGGCAACGCAGTATAACAAGCGGGCGGCGCGGAAATGAAAAGGGGACGCCGAGGGGCGTCCCCTCATGGAAACAAATTCGGAAGAATCAGGCTACGGCGTGGTGGGTCAAGTGGTGCAAAACCGATCGCACGACGTCATCGTTGCGCGGTTCACAAATGTCGCACGCACCCAGACTCATGGCCTCGGCCCATAGTTTGTCGTCGGCCAGTCGGTGGGTGCCGACGATGCACAGGCCGGGGAACTCACGATGCAAACGCTCGACTTCTCCCGGTCCCGAAGTTTCCAGATCCAGCACCAGCGCCTCGGCGCGATGCCGGGCAACCGCGGGACGGACATCGTCGTAACTGCGGGCCAAATAAACAGATTCAAAGTGTTGAGAAAGACTGACCGCCAGAGTTTGTGCAGTTCCGGGGTCATTCTGATAGAGGACTACACTGAGTGGTTCCATAAGTTCCCCCTGACTACACCGCGGTTCGCGGCGGCCTTGGCTGCGACAGCAAACTGCTAGCACAGGCGTTATAGTTCCGAGCGCGATAGCGTTACTTGCGCAACGCTTTCTCGGCCGGGGGCTCGAACGGTTCAGTTTGAAGCTTGCCGTTCTGTTTTAACAGAATCTCTACTTTCCCTTCCGCCTCCTCCAGTTGCTTCCGGCAGGTGGCGGAAAGTTGCATGCCTTCTTCAAATAGCGTCAGAGATTTCTCCAGAGGAACCTCCCCTTTTTCCAGTTCCTGAACGATCTTCTCGAGACGCTCGAGGCATTCTTCAAACTTCACCAATCGAATTGCTCCTACCCTCTATTGTATTGCGCAATTGGATGCGAAATGTCCAGTGAAAATTTGTTGAATTCAATAATTTCATGGGCACGGTGTTCCCAAAACTAAACTGGAGGCGTCCGCTTGGAGCCGAGAGCCTCCAGAAC
This sequence comes from Acidobacteriaceae bacterium, assembly GCA_003152795.1. Taxonomy (GTDB): domain Bacteria; phylum Acidobacteriota; class Terriglobia; order Terriglobales; family Acidobacteriaceae; genus Acidiflorens. The sequence goes on from PMBA01000253.1 coordinate 12,247, forward strand.
ATCGACCGCGGAGCTGTACCGGCCCTGGGGAGCGCTGATCTGGGCACCCTGCACGCGCTCGCGGACCGCCGCCAGCATTTCGCGGGCGATGGCCACGCCTTCCGCGCGAGC
>PMBA01000253.1:12369-18173 GCA_003152795.1 Acidobacteriaceae bacterium
TTTTCCAGCAGACTGAGGTCGAAGACGGGCTGGGTGACGACGTATTCCGCGCCCGCTTGTACCTTGTATTCGAAGCGCTTGATCTCCTCGTCCAGGTTGGGGAGGCCGGGATTTGCGCCGACGCCGATGACGAAGCTGGTGCCGACGCCAATCGGGTTCCCGCCGAGATCCAGTCCCTGGTTGAGGTTGCGGACGATATTCACCAGTCCGATGGAATCGACGTCAAACACCGCCGTGGCATCGGGATAGTTCCCCATCTTCGGGGGGTCCCCGGTGATGCAGATGAGGTTGTGGATTCCGATGGCCGCGGCCCCCAGGAGGTCGGACTGAATGCAGAGCACGTTTCTATCGCGACAGGTGTAGTGCAGGATGGCTTCGATGCCGACTTCCTGCTGCATCAGGAGCGATAAGGCCTGGTTGCTCATACGGGCCGAGGCGCGGGGGCTGTCGGGGATATTCACCGCGTCCACGCCGACGGATTTGACGAACTTCGCGCCTTCGACTTCTTTGCGGATGTCGATTCCCTTGGGCGGCACGATCTCGACCATGGTGACAAACTGGCCGGACGCGAGCTTTGCGCCGAGGCGGGAGCGCTCGGCCATGGGAGTGGTGGCCGGAGCCGAAGGCGCTACTCCGGAATGAATCGCCTCCGTAACTGCGGTCTTACCGCGCGCTTCGCCCACCCGCAAAGCCGATTTCATGGCGCGGATATGATCCGGCGTGGTGCCGCAGCAGCCGCCGATCAGTTGCACCCCGGCGGCCACGAATTTCCGGGTGTAGCTGGCCATGTATTCGGGCGAACAGAGATAGATATTTCTGCCTTCGACGGAGCGCGGCATGCCGGCGTTGGGCTGCGCCGCCAGGGGCAGGGAAGTGACGGCTCGCACCCGCTCGATCGCGTCCAGCATCGCCACCGGTCCCACGCTGCAGTTGATGCCGAGTACGTCCACGTTCCATTCCGTCAGCCGGGCGGCAAAGGCCTCTGGATCGGCGCCGTCGAGGCAGTTGCCGTCTTCGTCGATGGTCACCTGGGCGACGATGGGAATCTTCGGATTTACGTCCCGGCAAGCCAGCACGGCCTGGTGTAACTCTTCGAGGTAACCGAAGGTTTCAAGCATCAGGATATCGACGCCGCCTTCGACGAGGGCCGCGATCTGTTCGCGAAAGGCGGCACGGGCCTCTTCAAACGAAGTCTTGCCCAAGGGCTCAATGCGAACGCCGAGCGGGCCGATCGATCCCGCGACCCAGGCATCGAAACTCTTGGCCGCTTCGCGAGCCAGGTGAGCGCCGGCGAGGTTGATGTCGCGGACGCGATCCGCCAGGCCGTGGCGCGCCAGGCGGAAGCGGTTGGCGCCGAAGGTATTGGTTTCGACAATCTCGGCGCCGGCCTGCAGATAATCCTGGTGGACGGCGCGGATCAGTTCGGGCTGCGAGAGGTTCAGTTCGTCATAGCAGCGGTTGATGAAGATGCCCCTGGCATAGAGAAGAGTGCCCATGGCTCCATCGCAGAGCACGGGTGACTGCTTCAGACGTTCGATAAAGTTCTGCGCCATCTCTTTGAGGATACAAGAAGGAGCGAGATAATTGAATCATTGGGCGATTGAGGCATTGAAGCATTGATGCGATTGAGTGATTGAGTGATTGAATCATTGAAGGTCAGAGACTCTTGGGTTTTCAAGTCTCAATGTCTCAATGATTGAATGCAGCAGGGGAGGTTGCATGGGCATTGAAATTCGAGGAATGGCGCCGCTGCTGCAAGTGTTCGATATGCCAACCTCCATTGCATTTTACCGGGATGTGCTGGGGTTCGAGGTAGTGAGCACGTCCACTCCCAGGGGAGAGCATTTCGATTGGGCGCTGCTCCGTCTGGATAGTGTGGAGTTGATGCTGAACACGGCTTACGAACAGGACTCCCGACCGCCCGAACCTGATTCCGCGCGGATTGCCGCCCACGACGATACGGCGATTTTCTTCGGTTGCCCCGATGTGGATGCGGCGTACGCTTACCTGCGCTCGCGTGGCCAGAATGTGAAAGAGCCGAAAGTCGCGCCCTATGGCATGAAGCAATTGTACGTTCGCGATCCGGACGGGTATAACCTGTGCTTTCAGTGGCCAGCTGCGTAACAAGTTATGTCGCCGCCGTCCGACCCAGCAATTGCCTGTTGCTGGGAGCGCTTTTTGCCTCTCGCCGGGATAAGAGTAATTCTGATAGCGCCTAAATCGCTGCCCACTAATGCGTAAGAAGGAGGAGATCATGGAGAACAGCACCTCGAATTCCGCGACCCGCCCCATGCGCCTGCTCTCGATTGATGGCGGTGGCCTGAAAGGGCTGATTCCCGCCGAAGCTCTGATTGCAATTGAAAGCCAACTGGACACGCTGACCGGCAGTACGCTGCCGCTTTCGGATCGTTTCGACCTGATCGGAGGCACCAGCACCGGCGCGATCCTGGCGGTTGGACTCGCGCTTGGCCTGAAGGCCGCCGAACTGCGGGACTTCTATCTGAATTTTGGCCAGCAGATATTCACCAAGGTNNAAAGACGTTTTCGGGGAAGACACTACGCTGGGAAGCGCCAGGCTGCGCACCAACATCCTCATCGTGTCCAAGAACGTTACGCTGGGGACAACCTGGTTCTTCACCAATAATCCGAAAGGCAAATACTTCACCAACAACCGGGATCTACCGCTTTGGCAGATTGTGCGCGCCAGCAGCGCCGCTCCCACCTACTTTCCGCCGCGGACGATTGCGGTTCCCGACGACGTGGGACAGCCCCAGGAGTATGAGTTCATCGACGGTGGCGTCAGCAGCTACAACAATCCCTCGTTGCAGGTTTTTCTCGAAGCCACCGATCCGGCATACCAGTTCGGATGGCCAACTGGAACCGACAGGCTTTTGCTGCTGTCGCTGGGTACAGGCTTCAGTGGGATCACGGTGCCCGCGGGCAAGGCAGCGGGATACAACCTGCTGGACTGGGCTCGATACGCGATCACGGAACTCATGGACGATGCCAACCTGCAGCAGAATGTGCTGATGCACCTGATCGGCCAAGCGCCGGTGGGGAAGGCGCCCGCCCCGACTGCGGAAGCGAACGCGGCTCGCGCGACCGGCGCGCCGGCCGACGATGCGCTTGACTTCATGAACCTGAACCCATCGAGCGCGTCCAAGGCGCTGACCTATCAGCGCATCACGGTTAGCCTCACACGGGAGCGCCTCGACGGGCTTGGCCTGGGCGACATCGACCCGGCAAAGGCGAACGCAATGGATGCCGTCGATCAGATCGGCAACTTTCAGCGCATCGGGCAGGCGATCGCCATGGAGCAAGTCAGAATGGGTCTGCTGAAACAGTTTTTCGTCTGAGGGCCTTGTGTGGTGTCGGGCGTCTCGCCGGTCCAGTACTCCAGAGTTTGGCGGCCGGGCGAGGGCGCCCGGCTCTCCACCGGCAGAGCTGGCGAACGCAATTTCTTCCTTTGCTATAATCCTTGTTCTTGTTCTTGCGTTCTTGCATCCAAGTGGTTATCCGGCATGAGGTTGGAGCCCCAGGTTTGAAAAAAGTCCTGATTCTTCTGTTATTCCTGCTGCTCGCCAGCCTGACCTGGTTGAGCTGCGGCAGCAGTTCCTCGAGCGGCACGCACACCAGCGGTATCAACTACCGCGCCTTTGTCACGAATAGTGTTTCCTCCGGCAGTGGATCGGCGGGCGTGTATATTGTGAACGCTCAAACGGATGTGCGTCCGGTCATCTCCCCGATTGCGGCAGGCAACACTCCGGGAATGATGGTGCTGACGCCCAACCGGGCGTTCACGCTGGTATTCAGCGGTAACGGCACGCAGTTTTCCGATAACCAGTTCACCATCATCAAGAACGCCACCGAGGCCGCCGTCGGTGGAGTAATTTTGCCCGGCGTCACCGAGAGCTTCGTGGTTTCGCCGAACAGCTCTACCGCGTATGTTGCCGTGCCCACCGCGCCTGTAGTGGGGCAGCCACCCGGGGTGGTGAAGGTGGTCACGCTAAACAGTGGTTCGTTCGCGGGACAGGTGGAAGTACCGTCGATTCGCTATCTTTCGATCGACAACAGTGGCAACCGAATTCTCGGCTTCAGCGATAACTCCGATGCGGTAGCGGTGATTACGCCGTCGAATATCGGGATTGGCAACGCGGTGGCCTTGATCGGCGGTTTCGACCGTCCGGTCGCGGCTTTCTTCAGCAGCGACGACACCAAGGCCTACGTGTTGAACTGTGGCGCCGAGTGTGGCGGACAACAGGCCAGCGTGCAGCAGTTCGATCTGACCACCAACACTCTTGTCGGCTCCTCGGTTGGGGCCTGCACCACCGATCAAGACGGCAAAATACAGTGTGCCGGCAGCGCCGCCCTGGTGGATGGTTCGACCATGTACCTGGCGGGCACGCCATATTCCGCCGGTAGTGGAGGGCCGTCGCTGACATGTCCTGCAGGGACACAGGCGGAGTTTTGCGGCCTGCTTACGATCTTCGACCTCAACACCATGAGCGTGGTTCAACCTCCGAATTGTGCTGTGGGTACGCAATGTCCGATCTACATCACCGACGGATATCACAACCGCATGTCGCTCGGTGCTAATGGGCAACTCTTTCTTGGTGGGCGCACTTGCACCGAGGTCATTCCGCCGGTTCCACCGCCACAAGGGGCCGAGACCCGCGGGTGTTTATCCATCTACAACACCGCGACGGGCGCGGTCGTGATTCCTCCCGCGAACGGAGAAGTAACCGGCATCCAGTCCATCGCCAAGCGGACCGTGGTGTATGTGGTCCAGGGCGGAGCGCTCGCGATCTACGACACCGCGACCGATGCGCTGGAGAACAATCCGAACGATCCGAATAACCCCGGTCGGATCACCAACCTCATCGGGCAGTTCGTCGACGTCAAGACCATCGATTTCTAGATTTGATAAGTTGAGGTTGTCATCCTGCGCTTCGCGCGGGATGGCTTGGCACTTCTTGGCGGCTCTTATCCGACTGGTTGTTGCTGGGTCATGCAGTGCAGGGCGCCGAATCCCCAGATCAGATCGCCGGAGTAGATGGGCACGATTTCGCGGGTGGGGAAAAGCTCCGCGAGGGTGTTTAGCGCAACGCGGTCGTTCGGATCGTTGAACACCGGCGCCAGTACCGCGCCATTCGCGACGTAAAAATTGGCATAGCTGGCGGGCAACTGGCGGCCTTCGAACACGACGGGACGAGGCATGGGAATTTCGACGATTTCGAGTTTCTGTCCGTCGGAGGTGCGGGCGGCTTTCAAACGGCCCAGGTTCGCGTGCAGGGCGGCGTAATTTTCGTTCTGCTCATTCGGTTCGACCATCGTGATCACGGTATTGGGAGCGACGAAGCGGGTGATGTCATCGACGTGGCCGTGAGTGTCGTCGCCAGCGATACCGCTGTCCAGCCAGAGGACGGACTGCACGCCAAAATAGTCCGCAAACAGCCGTTCATAGGCCGCGCGGTCCATCGACGGGTTGCGTTGCTGCGTGTCGGAGAGCAAGCATTCCTCGGTGGTGAGCAAGGTGCCGCAGCCGTTGACGTCGATGGAGCCGCCTTCGAGCACGATGCGGTGCTTGCTGCTGAAGGGCTGCACCAGGCGAGCCCCGGCGGCCTTCGCCATGCGCTCTCCAACTTTTTCGTCGTGCTGGTAATTCGGATACTTGGCCCAGGCGTTGAACTGAAAATGCAGAGCGAGCAGGCCGGAATCGGCATGATGATGCCCGGAGGGCGGCGTCAAAAAGATGCAGCCGGAATCGCGCGTCCATACGCGATCGGTGCGCCAGCGGTGAAAAC
>PMBA01000253.1:18178-18851 GCA_003152795.1 Acidobacteriaceae bacterium
CGCGAAAGTGGGGCCAGGCGAGCCACGTGGATTCGTGCGGCTCCCACTCGGCGGGCATGCGATAGCCCTGGGCGGCGGGGAGAAGTCTGCTGGCGCGGGTGGCGGATGATCTGGTCATTTCTTGCGGTCACTTCCCGTCAATCATACGGCTGGTGATGGGCGCATAGCTGTCGATGCGGCGGTCGCGCAGGAAGGGCCAGTTGCGGCGAATGTCCTCCAGGTGATGAAGGTCCACTTCGCCGAGCAGAATTTCTTCCTTATCGTGCGAAGCTTCGGCAAGCACGCGGCCGAACGGGTCGCAAAAAAACGACCCTCCCCAAAATTCGAGGCCTTTACCGGGCACAGAATTGCCGCGGATATTGCCGGTCTCAAAGCCGACGCGATTCACCACGCCGACATAGACGCCGTTCGCGATGGCGTGCGCCCGCTGGATGGTGCGCCAGGCATCGTGTTGCGACTCGCCGAATTCGGCCTTTTCCGCGGGATGCCATCCGATGGCCGTGGGGTAAAAAAGAATGCTCGCTCCCTGCAAAGCCGTGAGGCGCGCGGCTTCGGGATACCACTGGTCCCAGCAGACAAGCGTGCCGAGTTTTCCGGCGGAGGTGTCGCAGGCCTTGAAGCCGAGATCGCCGGGCGTGAAATAAAATTTTTCGTAGTAGAGCGGGTCGTCGGG
>PMBA01000400.1:0-5108 GCA_003152795.1 Acidobacteriaceae bacterium
GATGTTTCCGAGATCGTGGATTCCCACTTGCGGTGCGGCCGGGTGGTATCGCGCCTAGCGTGGAGCGATTCGGAGGCGATGAAGGCGCAAGCGACAGAGCATCGCGACCGCTATCGCGCCATGGTCAAGGCCAAAGATGAGGCCGGCGTTCTTCCAGACGATTTCAACGAGATGGTTCGAGCGTTCATGCCCAGCCGGGCCCTGCTTACCGCGCTCGAACTGGACGTATTCACAGCGGTTGGCAGTGGAGCCTCCGCCGCGCAGGTAGCGCAGATCATTCACGCCGATTCACGAGCCACTGAAATGCTGCTGCATGCGCTGGCCAGTCTGAATCTGCTCGAGAAGAGAGACAGCACGTTTTTCAACACTCCGGCAGGCGCCCGCTTCTTCGCGGAGGGTTCGCGCGACCAGGCTCGGGGCGGCCTTATGCATACCGTGCACCTGTGGCATCGGTGGTCGGCGTTGACGGAGTGCGTGCGCGCCGGAACGCCGGTTGGAACCTCCATCGCGGCACGCAGTCGCGAAGACGATTGGGTCGCAGCTTTCATCGCAGCCATGGACCGCAATGCCAGAGAGCGGGCCGGTTTGCTGGTAAAGACGATCGGGACGAACGGCATCAAACGTATGCTGGATCTGGGCGGCGGATCGGGAGCGTATTCCATCGCGTTCGCCCGCGCCACGCCGGGCCTGGAGTCGGAAATTCTGGACCTGGCCGAGGTTGTTCCTCTCGCCCGGGAAAACATCCGAAAAGCCGGACTGGCGGACCATATCACCACGCGGGTGGGCGACATGCTGCGGGACCCGCTGGGCCAGAACTACGACCTGATTCTGGTTTCCGCTATCTGTCATATGTTCTCTCCCGAACAGAACTGCGAGCTCTTGCAACGGGCCTATCACGCGCTTGCTCCCGGGGGGCGGTTGGTGGTGCAGGATTTTATTCTGGAACCAGGCAAGACCGCTCCCCGTTTTGCCGCCTTGTTCTCGCTGAATATGCTGGTTGGGACACAAGCGGGCAGCAGCTATAGTGAGCCGGAATACACGAATTGGTTGCGGGATGCCGGCTTCTCCGATGTGCGTCGCGTGCGCTTGCCGGGCCCCAGTGGCCTGATGATCGGAGTCCGCGCTCCATTATGATGCGGCAAGCATACATTTGTGACACACACTCCGGGTTCTGAATTCATGACCGCAGTCGGGCTGACTGATTCTCCCGATANNGCCACAAAAGTGGTCAATTTTGCACAGACAGGCTTGCGTTCTCGTTTTATTTTGTGATGATAGGCGCCCCCCAGCCGAGTGCTCGTGCAACTCGCATGGAGTAGTCGGGGCGCGGCCAGCAACGCACGTCTGGTGCGTTATGCGCGGGCCAACCGCAGCCAACAGCAGGTGTACTCACCCCGAGGAGATATGGCCATGGACTCCCCCACTGTGTTGTGCATTGACGACCGTCCACAAGCCTTGGAACTTCGCCGCGCGGCTCTGGAATCTCATGGTTATTGCGTCAAGCTCGCGTCGAGCAGCTACGCCGCGCTGAAGATGTTGGAGGAAACGCCCGCCGCCGCAGTTCTGCTGGAATACAAACTGGAAGGCATGGACGCGGAAGCGGTAGCCTGCCACATCAAGCAACGGTTTCCCAACTTGCCGATCATCCTGCTTTCGGCGTATTCGGAGATGCCGGAGCGGATCCTGTGGCTGGTGGATGAATACCTGATGAAGAGCGANNCGTGCCTTCGTCGCGGGGCGGCTGCGTAATGGACGCTTGCCGGTCATGGCGCCGGGTCGCGTAGATTTTTTGCAGGGGAGGTTCAAGAACATGAACATTTTTAGACTGCCGACGAGGTTTTCAAGGGCCCGGTCGGGCAAGCAAAGTTTTGTTCTCTTAATGTCCTTGGCTCTGTTGNNTCGGCTCAGGACGCGCAAGCGCCGCCATACACGCAACAGACTTCCGAGCAGTTGCATCAACTGGTAGCGCCGATTGCGCTCTATCCGGATTCACTGGTCGCCCAGATTCTGGCGGCATCCACGTTTCCCGAGCAAGTCGTCGAGGCCGACCGATGGGTGCAGGCGCATCCTGATTTGAAGGGCGACGCTTTGGGGCAAGCCGTGGATCAGCAACCCTGGGACCCGAGTGTCAAGGCGCTCGCAGCCTTTCCATCCGTCCTGGGAAATATGGACAAGAACCTTTCCTGGACGTCGTCTTTAGGCGACGCCTATTACAACCAGCAACCCGATGTGATGGATGCGGTGCAGGTGATGCGCCGGCGGGCGCAAGCATCCGGCAACCTGAAGACCACACCCCAGCAAAACGTAACCACGCAAGAGTCGTCCATCATGGTTGAGCCTGCCAGCCCCGAGATTGTTTACGTCCCTGCCTATGATCCCTGGCTGGTTTACGGGGATCCCATCATGGCTTGGCCGGGATGGTACCCNNGGGTGGTTCGGCGGTTTTGGATGGGGATGGGGTAACTGGGGATTTAATTGGCATAACCGCTACGCAATGTACAACCATGGCAGGTACTTTTCCGGGAGCAGAACGTTTTATAACCGGAGCAATGCCTACCGGGCAGGAGGCGCGCGCGGCGGATTTAACGGCGCGCGCGGTGGGGCTCGCACCAGCGCCGGGAACCGGTCCGGAAACGTCGGAGCGCGCGGCGGAGTGAGCGGTCGTCCCGGAGTAACCGCCAGGCCTTTCGACGGAAACAGGCAGGCGGCTCGAGGGTACGCTGAACCGCGCGGTCAGAGTGGTGTCCGCACGGGTGCCTTCAGCGGCTACGACCATGGTGGTCAGGCCAAGAGCTATTCGTCACGTGGTAGCGCCAGCGTGGGCGGCGGCGCAGCGCATGGCGGCGGCGGCGCCCGCAGCGCTGGGGGCGGGGCGCGTGGTGGTGGCGGTGGGGCGCGTGGTGGTGGCGGTGGNNGGGCGTCATTGATCGAGGGTCCGTTGAGTAGCTTGAAAATTTTGGTGAGGGAGAGAAGCTATATGCTGCGAACGAATCTGGACTTCGACAAATTTCATGGGGCGGTTCTTCTGAAATTGGCCCTGGTCGCACTGCTTGTGACGGTGTGCTTTCCTGTCCGTTCCATGGCCCAGCCATCGGTTCAGAAGACATTTTCATCGCCGGAAGACGCGAGCAATGCCCTGGTTACGGCGGCGCAGAATAACGACGAGAAAGCCATGCTTGATATTCTCGGACCGGACGGAAAGCAAATCGTCTCGTCAGGAGACGATACCGAGGACGCCAACAGCCGTGCTAATTTCGTACAGAGATATCAGGAAATGCACCGTCTGGTGAAGGAACCTGACGGGACTACTATCTTGTATATTGGCGCGAAGAATTGGCCCACGCCCATACCGCTCGTTAACCAAGGTGTTTCGTGGTATTTCGATACCGAGGCGGGCAAGAAGGAAATTCTGTACCGGCGAGTTGGCCGGAATGAAATGTCGACCATTCGCGTTTGCCAGGAACTCGCGGCGGCGCAAAAGGAGTTCTACGCTACGCAGCACAGCGAGTACGCGCAGAAAATCTTCAGTGACGAAGGGCAGCACAACGGCCTTTATTGGAAGGCCGCCGATGGCGAACCCCAGAGCCCCATTGGGCCGCTGGTGGCTGCGGCCGTCGCCAAGGGCTATGCCAAAATCCAGGACTCCAATCCCACTCCTTACCGCGGCTACTATTACCTCGTCCTGACCCGCCAGGGAAAAAATGGCCCGGTCCGGGCGAAGAGCTACATCGTGAACGGCAAAATGACCGGGGGATTCGCCTTCGTCGCCTATCCAGCGGAATACGGGTCGTCCGGCGTCATGACCTTCATCGTGAACCAGGACGGAACGGTATATGAGAAGGATCTCGGCAGGAAGACCGATGTGCTCGCCAAAGCCATGAAGGAATACGGTCCCAATTCCAGTTGGCAAAAGGCGGAAGAGCAGCCAGAGGAGACTGGCGGCGAGCGAGCAGCTAAGTAAAAGCACTTCGCAAGAGTCAAATCGCCAGTCGTCCGGGGCTTCCAGGGAACCCGCTGTCATATCTTTCAGACCGGGTGCGGCACTAAGCCCGGCTGCTGTATCTTGATGTTTCGTTCCGCGTAAGGCGGCTCTCGCAGGAAGTGCTTGAGGGTTGCGTTGAAAACCTAAGGAGTTGGAGTGCCGCGCGCTCCGGGCTCAGGCGGAAGGGCGAAGCAAAGATCGTGCAGTACATCGCGCATTCTATCGTGCATTCCATCGCACGTAAGTATTGGGTGCGGACAATCCCTTGGACGTACCGGTCGTGCCACTGCTGCAAATGAAGTTTTAAGCATCGCCAACCCCAGGATCACGAAGGCTCTGGTCTCAGGCATTTCCTGTGTGCGCCTGGCTTTGTGCGCGGCTTCGCAAACTCACCCATTCCTCGAAGCCTGCACCGAAATGGTCTAGATGGGCCTGACCGCCGTTCCAAATTGGCTCTGTATTTTTCCCCAATTCATCAACCATCCCGCCCGCTAAAGCCCACTAGAAAAAAGCCGATAGGGACAAAAGAGTCGAGAGGAGCACCTGCAATGAGTGAAACCTTGGAACAGGCAAATGAGACGAACGGTCATGGGACAGCCACGCCAGCGGCGGGGATGAGGCGAATGGCGGCGCAGAGAACTGGTAATCCGGTGCAGGAGCAGCACTCCGTTGCAGCCGCGGACAATGGCGCAAACCGTCTGCAGAGTAAGAAGATCGCCGAAGACAAGACTCGAGCCCGTACTCTGGCCCGCGCCCAGGCTGTGGCAGAAAAACTTTCGACCGCGACCGAACAGGTGGCCACCGCCATTAATCAGGCAACGACTACGGTTGAGCAACTCGGGAAGTCGATGCAGACCATCGCTTCCGGCGCCGAAGAGGCAGGGGCAGCGGCGGAAGAATCCCGCGCCGCCATCAACCAGATCGAAAAAGCATCGGACGAGGCGAATACGCAGGCGGCCGCCTCGCTCACTCTTGTAGTGAACATCCAGGGACTGGTGCGCAGCACGATCGCCGATGTTACAACGCTGATCAAAGGCGTGAGCGACGCCGCGCAGGCGAACTTCGATTCCGCCAAAATGATCGCGGAGTTGGAGCGCCAGTCGGAGGAGATCGGCAAGATCGTCCA
>PMBA01000400.1:5144-5353 GCA_003152795.1 Acidobacteriaceae bacterium
GTGGTCAACGAGATTCAGGGTCAGGTGAAGATCGTGGCCGTTGATGCCCAGACTGCCGGAAAGAAAGGTCTGGAAGAGGTGGAGAAGGCGAAGGTGATCACAGCTGACATGGTGGGCATTGAAACGGACCTGACCGAGATGCGTGAGGGCTGCAAAGCCATCGTCACCAACGCGGTCACGGCACTGGCCGGCGCCAAGGAATACCTGGT
>PMBA01000400.1:5388-5695 GCA_003152795.1 Acidobacteriaceae bacterium
TCAAGAGCGCTTCCGGGCAGATCTCGAGCGCGATAGAAGAGATCAGCCGCGCGGCGCAGGTCGCTTCCAAGGCCTGCGAGACCGCCATGGCTCTGGGTGCAAAGCTGGAAGGCGCAGCGAAAGACATGGGCTTGAAGGCCACCGAAAGCGGGGAGAAATGTACTGCCGTTTCGAGTCGACTCGTCGCGAATAAAGAGGCGCTGGATTCCATGATTGTGAATATCGGTCAGGCGGCCCAGATGTCGTTGGGGTCGGCAAAAAATGTTCTCGAACTCGAAGAGCGCACGCGGCGGATCGACAAGATCGT
>PMBA01000199.1 GCA_003152795.1 Acidobacteriaceae bacterium
GCTGAAACAGCCCTTAGTCGAATATTTGGCCGGCTTTTTCTGCGTCTAAGGTTACAAGGCCGCTCAGGAGACAAATCACTCCGACACCGTAGACAATTCCATTCAAGCTTGAGTGCACAATTCGGCGCCGTTTTTCGCGGCTAAGCTGCTTCCCTGGATTCGAAAATTGGGTTACAACCTGCGATCTCTATGAGTTGCCGTGGTCCGACCCCATCGCAGAGTGCTCGTCTATTCTGGTCGTTGGAGGCGACCGCTCGATACAGGTCGCGCCAATCCACTCCCGCCTTGTCCGCTAGTCTCAGAACTCGGTTAATGGAATCGGCGCAACCACAACTGTTTGAACCCACGATAGATAATTCTGTGGATCTGACATATTATATAGTTTAGTATTTGTCTGATTTCTGCTATAATTCTGGCCATGAAAAACGCACAGCTGGCCAGCACTGATAGCCTCCTGACCGTTCCTCCCACACTGGATGTCACGCGCGCCGGCGATCATCAGGTCGTGCACTTGGGAGCCACACCGATCGCCTGCTTCCCGGCTTCCGACGTCAGTACGCGACGGCATGTGATGGTGCAACTGGCCGAGGCGGGTGCGCTGAAGACTTTCGAGATTGCCGCGGCTTTCAAAGTGACGCCGATCTACGTCAGCCTGCTGCGCGGCCGGTACCGGCAGCAAGGTTCCGCTGGACTTCAGGCCGGGCGTCGAGGCCCGCATGGGCCTATGAAGCTGACTCCTCTGATTGAGAGACGAGTCCTGGAACTGGACAAGAAGGGCCTCAGCCACAGAGCGATCGCGCAGCGGTTGACGGATTCCGGGAAGAAGATCTCTCGCGACACGGTTCGGCGCATCCTCTTGAAGGAGTGGCCTGAGCAGGGAGTTTTGCCTGCACTCCGGGAACCGGAGCCCGAAGAGCGTATCACCGCGCTTGTGGCTGCTGCCGGAGAGAACGCGCAGGAGCTGCCGCAAGGATCGACGCGCTACGCCGGGGCAATGCTGCTGCACGTAGCCCTGGAACAACTGGGGTTGTGGTCGGTGTTTGAGTCGCTGGGAGCCCGGTTGGATCGAAGCCGGATGGCCGCCGCGCAATTGGTGGGCATCATTGCGTTGGGTTTTGCGCTGCGCTTCAAATCGGTAGAGAGATTCAAGACCGCCGTACGGCGGGACTTCGGAATGTTGCTGGGCTTGTCGGGTATTCCGTCGGTGCAAACCCTCCGGACACACGTGGGAGATCTGGTTGAGAGCGTCGATCCGGATGCGGTCATGAGGAAACTGCTCGCAGCTTTCGTCGAACTGGAGCCGGTGTGGGAGGGCGCGTACTACATCGACGGGCATTTCTGCCCGTACAGCGGAATGCACCCGTTGCCCAAGGGGTGGAATGCCCGACGCCGGCTGGCTGAGCCGGGACAGACAGATGTTTACGTTCACGATGCAATCGGTCGGGCGCTGTTTTTCGTCAACCGGCCGCTGAATGACCACCTTGCGAAAGTTCTGCCTGAGGTCCTGAAGGAAATCCGCACAGTGGCAAAAGACCAGAAGATCCTTCTGATCTTCGACCGCGGCGGATACAGTGGACCGCTGTTCCGAAAGCTGACGGACGAAGGGATCGAATTCATCACCTATCTGAAAGGACGCAAAGCCAGGCGGCGGTTCGCGTCTGACCGCTTCGAGCGCCATTGGTGGGAGGCCGTCGATCCCGTGGGGGTCAAGAAAACGAAGCGCCATGTCTACAGCATCTACGAGAAAGGCACGCAAGTACGGGGAGCCGGGGTGCTGCGGACCTTGGTCCTGCTGGACGAAGACGGTCAGATTCCGGTGTTGACCAGCTGCGCCGACATGCGTTCGGCGAAGGTGGTCCATCTCCTGAAGATGCGCTGGCGGCAAGAGAACAGCTTCAAGTACCTGTCGGAAAACTACAGCGTGGAGCAGTTGATTCAGTATGGAGCGGACTATCACAAGGACGAGCGGCTGGTGGAAAACCCGAAGCGCGCCGCACTGAAGCGGAAGATCGACGAGATACGGACGGACATCGTCTTCAAGGAGGCCGAGCTGGGACAGCGCCTGGAGTTTAACGACGAGAAGGCGCGAAGAACCGTACGAGGGCTGAAGCATGCACATTCGGGATTGCGCCGGGAGATCGACAATCTCTACGATCACCTCGCGCGATTCGAGAACCGGCTGGCTCAGATGCCGGCCAAGGTTCCGCTGAAGGATGTCAGGGAGAAGCCCCTGCAGGCCATACAGAGGACCGACCGCAGGAATATGGTGAACGCGATCAAACTGGCGACGTACAACGCCGAGCGGCTGCTGGCGCGGAAGTTCTTCCATCACTATCGGGATCTCCGAGACTGGCTGACGATCTTCCGTTCGTTCTTCCATCTGTCAGGTTCGATTACTTATAAAGAAGACATAGTGCTGGTGGAACTCGACGCCCCGGACCGTCCGCACATCCGGCAGGCGTTAGATGCGACCATCCTTGAGCTGAACCCGATGGAAAGCCGGCTGTTTGGAACAGGTCCAAAGCTGGTTTTCGCGTTGAAAAGGTAAACTCGAACCGCTCTTTACGCGGTCGCAATTAACCGAGTTCTGAGTCTGTGACTCATGTTTACCGGCCCATTCCAACCATGGCTCGTGAACCTGGAGTGCCTCACTCAGGATAGTGGCTTCTTCGTAGGTAATC
>PMBA01000428.1 GCA_003152795.1 Acidobacteriaceae bacterium
TTATTCCGGTTGGACGGCGTGAAGGGCAGAATCTCCACGAACTCCTCGCCCGTTTCGCCCGGCAGTTTCATGAGCACGAAGTTCGGCTGCATCGCCTGCGTTACTTGCTGACCTCCCTCGCTCATTCCGACTTCGGTGGCGACCGTCCACAGATCCTCGCGGTTGTAGAACGCTTCCGCATCCGTCATGTGATACAGGCCATACGCTTCCGCCTGCAGCTTGAGCAGCAATTCGGGGTAGCGCACATGTTTGCGCAGCCCGGACGGCATCATGGCCGCATCCTTGAACAGGCTGGGAAAGATGCGCCGGTAGGCTGCGATGATCGGATCCTCCGGATCGAACACGTAAAACGTGGTCGTGCCATCGTAGGCGTCGACGACCACCTTAACGCTGTTCCGCATGTAGTTAATGAGATTCTGGTCGAGACGGTAATGGGTCGAGTAGGGATAGCTGTCTGAAACCGTGAACGCATCCATGATCCACGACAGCCGGCCATCGTCGCCGAGCACAATGTAAGGATCTGGATCATAAGTAAGGAACGGCGCTAATGCCGATACGCGATCGTGCAGGTTGCGGCGCATCAGCAGCCGGCTATCCTGTCTTACGTCATCGCTGAACGGCAGCTTGGCGAGGTCGTCGCGGTCGAGCGCGATAACGATGCGGCGCAGAAAACCGCCGAGCACGATGCCGCCGTTGCCTTCGTACGACGTGAGGCTGTTGCTCGCGCCTTGCGGGTAATTGAATTCCTTCTGCCGCGTTTTCACGTAGACGTCGGTATTGGTCATCTCGCCAAAATAAATCTCCGGGCGCGTCACCGTCAGACTATGCACCGTGCTCTGGACCGGCATGTTGCTCAGCATCAGCGTGGGCAACCCTTCCGCCGTGAACCCATTGACCGGGTTCATGGTAATGCCGTAGCCGTGTGTATAGATCAGCTTGTCGTTAATCCAGTTGCGGCTGCTCTCCGGGAGCTTGTCGACGTTTAGTTCGCGCGCCGCGAGCATCACCTCGCGAGTGGTGCCGTCAATGTCATAACGATCGATATCGATGTCGGGAAAGTCGTAGTAGGTGCGGATTTCCTGAATCTGGCGCAGCGTGTCCTGGAGCGCGCGCCAGTCCCACAGGCGGATGTTCTGAAGCGTCGCCTGATTGTTCGCCGGTTCGGCCGCGTCGACCGTCGTCTCGGCCGGAAACTCGCGCTGCGTGACCTGGTTCAATCCGTAGGCGCGCCGCGTCAACTCGGTGTTATAGACAATGTAGGGCTTCTCGCGAACCAGTTCGTTCGGTTTGACGATAAAGCTGCTGACGTACCAGGCGACTCCTTGAACGGCGATATAACAGACGGCGGCCGGAAGGATCGCCGCGACAAGCCAGCGCCCGCGTGGCACTCGGACTGCGTTGACGGCTGCGATCGCCGCGCCCAGAACCAGCGCCGCGCAGACGACGAGCATCCCGGTGAGCGTGACGTGCGCGTCCGTGTAGGTCACGCCTCCGAAAATCGTATGATCCTCGAGCAATAATTCAAACCGGCCGATATAAGCGCGTATCGCGACGATCAGCAACAGGAACGCTAGCGTGATCGAGAGCCCGCGCCACGGTAACGCGGCGTATCGGCTGAGATGCCCGGAGAGCACGCGCGTTCCGCCCGTGATGAGGATGAAGAATACTGCCAGTAAGCAGGTGATCACGGCTAGCGTCAGCAGCCAGCCGGCGATGAGTTGCCACGCCGGCAGGGCGAACAGAAAAAAGTTCAGCGGCATGCCAAAAATCGGGTCGACAACGCCGCCGGTGGCGCGCGGGGCGTACCAGAAGAGCGCAAGCGTCGGCCATTCCACCATCATCCCGGCGCCGGTGGCGCCAGCGATGACCAGCGAAACACCGACCGCGATGAGGCGCAGGACTGGTTCGACCGGGAGCTTCAACGGCTGTCCGCCGATAAAAATCGTATGGCCGCTTGGCAAGTCCGGGAGATGGGCCCGCTTCAACGCCAGGAATGATCCATAGAGAATGACGAATGTGGCCGCCGCAAAAGCTGCGAAGATTCCCCATTGCAGGCTCAGTGTTTTCCAGAATACATCCCCGTAGCTGAGCGACCCAAACCAGAGCACGTCCACGTAATACGACAGCGCGGTCCGACCGCCGAAAAAGATTCCGGCAAGGATGGCAAAAATGAGAAGAAAACGTCGGCGCCGCCGCGGCGGATGCGTCGGCGGCCAGTCAATGGACTCGGGCATTTCGCTACTCCGTTCTTACTGATTCTATTAGTTGTCCGCATGATACTCCCCCGCTCTGCAAGTTTAGCTCATGGCTTGACCCCACCGCGCCACTACACGGCGAGAGCATTCTCGACGTCACAGAATTTCGCGGTCACCAGGAATGCGCTTACGCCGGAGCTGCTAGCTCAGGACACTGGTTCTTGCCATTCGTCACAGGCTTAGGTGCGCTGTGCACTATCGCAATGTTGATCATTTGTGCATAGTGGACTTGAGTGGACCATGGCTCATCAGCTCACCACCTGCACGTTCTGTGGAGTTGGATGTGGGCTTTATCTGGAGACCTCCGGCAACCAGATCGTGGGGGCCTATCCCAGTGTCTCCCACCCCAGCAATCAAGGACGGATTTGCGTCCGCGGCTGGTACGTTCACGAGGTCGCCAGTTCGCCCGACCGTCTGAAACATCCTTTACTTCGCAAGAACGGCGAGTTGCAGGAAGTGAGCTGGGACGAGGCGCTGGGCTTCATTGCCGGGAAAATGAAGACGATCCGGGACGAGCACGGCCCGGATGCGATCGGCTTCTTGAACTCGCCGCGCTGCTCCAACGAAGAATCGTATCTGCTGCAGAAATTTGCCCGCGCCGTTATCGGCACGAACAATGTGCATCACGGGACGGGCGTTTACTCCAACAACTCCATCAACGTCCTGCTGGACATGATCGGCATCCCGGCGAGCACGAACTCGATTGCGGAACTGGCACAGAGCCAGGTGATCGTGGTCGATGGCGTGGATCTTGCCAAACGCATGCCGACGATCGGCGGCGCCGTCATTCGCGCCAAGCTCAACGGCGCCCGCCTCATTGTGGTCGGTACCAGGCGTCACCGCGTCGCCGAAAGTGCCGACCTCTTTCTCCAAATCAAGCCAGGAACTGAAGCACTGCTCTACGGCGCGATCGCCAAGATCATTGTCGATCGCGGCCTCATGGATCTGGGTTTCATCAAAGCACGTTGCCGCGACTACGAGGCTTTTCTCGCCACCATTTATGAATACGATCTGCTCCGCGTTGCCGAGAGCTGCGGCGTAGCACCGCGCCTGATCGAAGCGGCTGCCATGGCTTACGGAGGCGCAAGTTCCGCCACGCTCATGTTTTCCGCCAGCATGGAAGAACGCAGCCGCGACAGTATCCGCGCCGTCGTGAATCTGGCGCTGTTGTCCGGCAATCTCGGCAAGCCCGGCGCTGGACTGTTCGCTCTCACCGAGCAAAATAACCTGCAGGGTGTGTGCGACATGGGGATGTTGCCGGATCGTCTGCCCGGCTACAGGCCCGTGACCGACGACCAGGCGCGCTCCGCCCTCGATGTCCTCTGGGGGGCCAGAATCCCTCCCGCGCCGGGGCTTGGATCTCGCGCCTTGCTGGCTCATCGCGGACAAGGCAAGGTCAAGGCGCTCTGGCTGTCGCGTTACGATCCCACCAATGCCGCGCTGCTCGGTGACGTAGCCAGCCAGCTTCGGCAGCTCGACTTGCTGGTCGTCCAGCACCTCTTCATGACGGAGTGCGGCAACTACGCCCATGTAGTCCTGCCGACGACCGCTTTTGGCGAAGAGGAAGTCACGTTCACGAGCACGGACCGTCGGATTCAATTGGCGGAACGCGTGGTCAATCCGCCCTCGGGGCTGACCCCCGCGTGGGAACAGATCGCGCAGCTTGCCCGGCTGATGGGTGCAGATTGGAAATACACCTCAGCGCGCGACGTGATGGATGAGATCGGCCAGGTTGTCCCCTTCTACAGCGGCGCAGACTACGAGAACCTGGCGCGCGACTACGGACGCCAATGGCCTTGTACCAAGGACCGCCCGCTGGGCACAAAATTCCTGTTCGCCGAGAACCATTTTGCGGAGAAGCCGGAAGAACGGCCATTCAAGTTCGTCGCCGTTCCCAGGCCGCTTGCCCCGAAGGAAAATCCGAAAGAGTTTCCGCTCACGCTGGTGTTCGGAAACTCGCTTTACTACTGGAACCAGAATGTGCTGGTGCGGCACAGCGAGACCCTGAAACGCGAGTATCGCCAGTTGATGATCGACTATCCCGACGGCTTCGTTGAGATTAATCCGGAAGATGCCAAGCAGTTCGGCATTCGCGACGGCAAGCGGATGCGGCTTTGCGCCGCGGCCGCGTCGGCGGCGGCAACGGCACGCATCACTTCCGAGGTCAGGACCGGAACCATCTTCGTCCCCCACTTCATGCGCGCAGTGGAACAGCAGATCCTCGGGTCCTCTGGCGACAGTCTCCGGCTGGTTCCGGTTCGGGTGGAGAAGGGAACGGCATGAAGGCTCGCATCCTGGACCGCAATGACGTGCTGAAGATCGTGGACCTGCTGCGGCAGCAGGGCTATGAGGTGATCGCTCCATTCCGCGAGCGCGGGCGGGACACCTTCTTCGATCCCGTGACCGACCAGAACCGCGATCGGATTCAGATTCATCTACCCAATCCCTATTACCCGCCGAAGCGTTATGTATTTCCGCCGATTGAGCGCTTGCTGAAGATCGAGCGTTTGAATGGCGATCTGCGCATTGAGCCCACGTACGACGTTCAGAAGCGCGCAATCTTCGGCATTCGTTCGTGCGACGTGGCCGGTATCTACCACCTTGACCGCTTCTACCTGGGCCGCGAATTTCCCGACATCTACTATCGGAACCATCGCAACAACCTTTTTCTCGTGAACGTGGCCTGCACCGATCCCGACCTGGACATCGGCGAAGAGTGTTTCTGCATGTGCACGGATACCGGGCCCGCGGCCCGCGACCATTTCGACTTGCAGCTCTTCGATTTGCAACGCTTGGGTCTTGGGAATGGCCTCGGGGATGAATTCATGGCGGTAGCCGGCACGCCCGCCGGCGAAGCTCTGTTTGTCAGTCCAATTTTCCGGCAAGCTTCTGCGGCGCATGTGGCCCGGCGGCGCGGCATCTTGGAAGAAGTTCGAAAACGCTTCAAGCCGAACACCACCAGCTGGTTTTCTGCCGCTATTCAGGCCGTATCGCGCGGAGAGATTCCGGAAGAAACCTGGGACGCGATCGGCAACCGCTGTCTGGAGTGCGGGGGCTGTACTTACGTTTGTCCGGCCTGCACCTGCTTCACGGTGACAGATCGGCCCGTCGAACCAACGGGTGTCGAACGCCTCCGTATCTGGGATTCTTGCGCATTAAGCGGCTTCACGCGCATGGCCGGCGGGTTCAATCCGCGGCGCGCGGTGCACGATCGCCGCAACCGGCGTTTCTTTCGCAAACTCGCGCACTACTTTATCGAGCGGGAACTCTCAATGGCGTGCGTCGGCTGCGGCCGCTGCGCGGCAGTATGTCATGGCGACATCGGCATGCCGAGCGTGGTGGAGATAATCCGCCATTCGGC
>PMBA01000226.1 GCA_003152795.1 Acidobacteriaceae bacterium
TGCTGGTCACGGGAGAGGATGAGACCGGGATTGGAGCCGCGAAGTCCTTAGTCCGTTTCGACAAGTGCCCGGGAAAGGATTACAGCGCCGCCCTGCAACAGGACTTCGACGACGCCGCCCCCGATCAAGAACAGGAATTCCTGGGAAGCCTGAAATCCGAAGCCGCGGTACGCGTGGTTGCGTCCCCTCTGCTCGCCACTTCGATTGCCCGCGTCAACGGCAATCCGCATGTGTTTCTTGCAAACTTTGCAGGGCTGCGAGGGGGAGTTAATCCCATCCAGATTCCGCAGACCGGCGTGCAGGTCACGATATCTGGCGCGAAGAAAGGCCGCGGATTCTTCTTGCCGTTTCTCGGAGACTTGCAACCACTGGATGGAATTGTCAGTGCCAGTGGCGTTACCTACAACCTGCCGACGATTCAAAAGGGGGCAGTATTCTGGTATCAGCCTTGATGAAGGAACCGCCTACTTCGTGCGACGTGCTTTGAAGATTCAAACCCGCAATCAATCGGCATGTTGTGCGCTGAGGTCGGGGTCGGTTTTCTGATTCGATTGGCTTGCAGTTGGCCCGTGATTCCGTGACTCGCTCTTGACCACCAACCCGGCCATCTTCGCAAAACCTCACGCGAGAGAGACTTTCCGCCGATGTGATTTCGATCACACTTACTTGTGACGCATGCCGCAGAAAAGTTTCGAAGGCGAACCCGATAATGGCCGACAACTCAGGCCTGTAAATGAAGCGAATAATTCTGCCAACTCGACCGCCAAGGAGGCGATCCATGGATATGCGGCATCCGGTGTCCCTGTTTGTTGTTTTTGTCCTCACGATCATATTGCTGGCCGGAAGCAGTTATGCGATCCCGGCCTTTTCACGCCAGTACGGCACGTCGTGCAGCACGTGTCACGTGGACTTTCCCAAGCTCAACGACTTTGGCAAGGCTTTCAAGGACGCCGGGTTCAAGTTTCCGAAGGGGGATGAGGACTTTATCAAGGTTCCCCCATTAATGCTGGGAGCGCCGGCGCAAAAAGATATGTGGCCGCATGTTATCTTTCCGGGAACCATCCCGGGAATGCCGCAGATAGGCCTGCGCTACAACCAGTTTTTCCAATACACCAGCGGCAACGCCAACAACTACTACCAGCCTTCGGGGGCGCCGGGGACGCCACTGTCGCCGACGATTCCGCGCACCGACTTTGAGGCGGGGCTGTTCAGCATCTTCATGGCGGGGAATTTTGGCAGCGATATCGCGTTCTGGGTGGACGACGACATCAGTGTCTCGGGGCTCAACGCCAATGGCGCTCTCGGCGACGGTTATCTGCGTTTTGGCAACATTGGGCGCTTCCTGAAGTTGCCGACCGACGCGCTTGCCTTGAGGGTGGGCCAGTTCGAACTTGACTTGCCTTTTACGCAGGCCCGCTCGATCAATATCAGCACCTACGATATTTACACTCAGGCGAACATCGGGTCGAGCAGTCAGAATGTGAACAACCAGTTTTCCATGGCCGATGCTGTACAGGGAGTTGAATTCAGTGGAGGCCATCAGTATGGCGGCTACCACTACTCGCTGGCAGTGGTGAACCAGAACACGGGCGGAGGAACCGTCTCGTCGGCTACCAATGTTTCCTCTCCGGGGGGATTCTTTTCCGACTCTAACTACAAAGACATCTACGGCCGGTTTTCGTACCGCTTCAACCTGGAAAAGGACCCGGCGAGCCGGCACGATGTTCAGGCAGCAGGCGCCACCGGACCGCGCGACCATACCTACCTGAACCTGGGCACGTTCTTCTTCAAAGGTCGTTCGGTGCAGCGGTTCAACGGATTGACCAGTGGAGGCGCAGCCGATGTGCTGACCGCGCGCGAACCTTTCTACCGGTTTGGCGGGGACTTCAGCTTTAACTATCGTACATTCAATCTGTTCGGTCTCTACATGTATGGCCACGATCAGGATCTTCTGTTGAACTCTGGCTTTACTGGATTTGTGAGTGGTACTCCTGCCAAGTTCAATGGTGGCTTCCTGGAGGCCGACTATCTCGCGCTGCCCTGGCTGATGGCAATCTTGCGCTACGACCACGTGCAATCGACCGCGGATTTTCTTAACCAGGCTGACTCGGGAAATTATTACTCGCCGGTGGGGACCACGCGTGACCGGGTCACACCCGGTGTTCAATTCCTGATTCACGCTAATATCAAGGCGTCGTTTGAATACCAGTTCCGTCCACAACAAGCCCTCACTTATGACGCGAATGGGAAGGCGTTGAATCCGTTCCGTACGAACACGGCCACCGGCGCCTTGGAATTTGTATACTAGGGGCTGGAACTTCTTACAACGAGTATGGCAAAGGGAAATTAAGGAGAGAGAATGAAACGCACTTTGACGATGATGATGGTGATGGCAGTGATAGCGATGATGAGCCTGGCAGCCAGCGCGGGCACAATCAGTGGAAAAGTCTCCGGCGTGAGCGGCGAATCTGTGGTCTATGTCGACGCTATTGCCGGAAAGACTTTCCCGGCTCCGACCGCGAAGCCGGTCATCGACCAGAAAGGCCTGGTGTTCCAGCCGCACATTGTGGTGGTGGAGCAGGGCACGACGGTCGAGTTCTTAAACAGTGACAAAGTCGCTCACAACGTGTTCTGGCCGTCCGTGGGCGGCAACAAGAAACTCACCCACAACCTGGGCACCTGGCCGCAGGGCGAAAAGCGTCCGTTCAAGTTTGACAATGCGGGCGCAGTGCCGCTGCTGTGCAATGTGCACCCGGAGATGGCCGGCTATGTCGTCGTATCGCCGACCCCGTATTTTGCTCTGACCGACAAATCAGGCGAATACAAGATCGAGAACGTTCCCGACGGCAGCTACACGGTAACCGCGTGGCATGAAGGCGCCAAGAACCAATCCAAGCCGGTCGCTGTGGCGGGCGACAGCAAAGCGGACTTCACACTGAGCAAATAGTCAAGAAATGGAGTGACGGGCGTCTCGCCCGTCCAGTTTTATAACGGCCGGGCGGGAACGCCCGGCGCTCCACTTATCTACTGGGGACTGTTATCGTGCTGAAGCGCTTCAAAGACAAGAAAGTGGACAGGGATTGGTTGAACACCAACTTTCCCTGCATGATGGCTTGTCCGGCCCACACGAACGCAGGCCGGTACGTCGAACTCATTGCGGAAGGGCGATTTGAAGAAGCTTACAAGTTTGCCCGCGATCCGAATCCGCTGGCGAGTATCTGCGGCCGGGTTTGCGCCCATCCCTGTGAAACAGCCTGTCGCCGAGGCGAAATCGATCGCCCCATCGCCATCCGGGCTCTCAAGCGTTTTCTGACGGAGCGGCACGGGCCGGAATCGAAGCGTCCTCTGGACATCTATGCCGGACGGGCCCAGACCAAGCTGCCCTTCAAGGTTGCCGTGGTCGGCGGCGGCCCGGTAGGACTCTCCGCGGCGCATGACCTGGCTCTGATGGGCTACTCGGTCACGATCTTCGAATCCGCTCCGGTGGCTGGCGGAATGCTATACCTGGGCATTCCCGAATATCGCTTGCCGCGCGACGTGGTGGAAGCGCAAGTGCGAGAGATTCTTGCCACGGGCGATATTACGTTGAAACTCAACCAGACAGCGGGACGGGACTTCATGGTTTCCGACCTGCGCCATCAGGGCTTCGACGCGGTGCTGATCGCCGTGGGCGCGCACCGCAGCCGCGACCTCACCATCCCCGGCGTTGACCTGGATGGCGTCTACAAGGGGATCGATTTCCTGCTCAACGTGAATCTCGGCTATAAGTTCACCATCGGCAAGAAGGTAATTGTGATTGGCGGCGGCAATGTGGCGATGGACGTGGCCCGTTCGGCGGCTCGGGAAGTGGTCCGGCAGCATGTTGGTGGAGTCGAAGACCTCGAGCCTTCGCTGGAGAGTGTAAGCGCCGTGGCCACGAAAGAGATGGTGGACGTATCTCTGTCTGCCCTGCGCATGGGCGCACAGGAAGTGCATCTGGTCTGCCTGGAAAAGCGCGAAGAGATGCCGGCGGCACTGGAAGAGATCGAAGAGGCCGAGACGGAAGGCATCGTCATGCATCCCGGCCTGGGCCCGAAGCGCATGATCGGCAAGAATGGCAGAGTTGTGGCGCTCGAGACGCTCGACACGAAATGGGTTTTCGATCAGAACAAGCGCTTCAACCCGGCGTTCTACGAGGGCAGTGAACGGGAACTGGAGTGCGACACCGTGATTATGGCCGTTGGCCAGGCGCCGCGACTGGACTTCCTCAAACCCGACGACGGCGTGGATTTGTCTCCCCGTGGGCTGATCGCGGTGAACCCGCAAACGCTGATGACCTCGGCAAACGGAATTTTTGCCGGCGGCGACTGCGTTTTCGGCCCGCGTCTGATCATCGATAGCGTGGCCGACGGCAAGCGCGCGGCGGTCGGCATTGATGAGTTCGTGCGCACACACCAATGGCGTGAAGCTGTCGCCGGAGCGGATGGCCGCGAGGATACAGACGGACCACCGCTGTCAATTGGTAGCGTGGCCCAGGGCAGACGCGCCGCGGACAGCATTAGTGGGCTCATGGCGGGCGAGGGGCACCCGGAACCGTTGATCGAGATCGAGGTAATGAAGCGCTACAGCATGCCGCTGGATTTGTTGGACCTGGCGCGCCCGCCCATCCCCATGCTGCCGCTGGAGCGCCGTACCGGAGTAACAGAAGTCGAAGTCGGCTACGACGCGCAGTCGGCGATGGAAGAAGCCCAGCGCTGTCTGCATTGCTGGGTGAACACGGTGTTTGAAGGCACCCCGGAAGACGGGAACATGTGCATCCTGTGCGGCGGTTGCGTCGATGTGTGCCCAGAGAACTGCCTGCAGTTGGTTTCCCTGGATCGCATTCAGTTCGAGCCCGAAACCGTCGAGCGGATTCGGGAGCACCAGGAATTGTTTGGCGTGGAACTCGACGAGGTGGCGGCCGACGAACTCGGCGTCGTGACCGGGTCCGCCATGCTGAAGGACGAAACGCGGTGTATTCGCTGCGGGCTCTGCGCCGCGCGCTGTCCCGTCGGCACCATTACGATGGAGTCGTACAACCTGGTTTCGGCGGAGCCGACCGGGTTAATTTCGGTGGAAGCCATCGATGGACCGCTCCGACCACAATCGCCAGCAACGGCTGGAGGCCCGAAATAACGTTCCGAGGCAGGTTTTCGAGGTAAAGCGTAATGTCCGAAGAAAAGAAAATCACGCCGGCGGAAAATGGCAACGAGTTCAACCGCCGCGCCTTTTTCGTGAAGCTGGGATTGGGATCGCTGAGTATCGCCGCGGCCGGCACGGCGGCGTTTTCGTACCAGTTTCTCTCGCCGAATGTTTTGTACGAGCCCTCACCCATCGTCAATGCGGGCAGGCCGGAAAATTATGCGGTCGATTCCGTGACCCTGGACGTGAACTCGGGAATTTATCTCATCCATGCCCAGGAAGGATTTTTTGCGCTGAGCGCCATCTGCACCCATCTTGGATGCCTGACGGCATGGAAGCCGGAACTAGGGGAGCACGGGATCATCGCGTGCCCTTGTCATGGCAGCAAATTTTACGTTCGCGATACCGGGAAGACCCCGGGAGAGAAGATTGAGGGGCCGGCCCCCAAGCCGCTACCCTGGCTGCAGACGTCACTGAGCGATGAGGGAGACTTGATGGTGGATCGTTCCAAACAAATTGATCCGATGAAGTTCCTGAGGGTGTGAGCGTGGCGAAGACAATCACGAACTACTTCGAGGAGTTACGCGGCACGCGGGTCTGGCGGTCGGTGTTCCGCAGCGGGACCGGATCCAGTCCCTTGCACCGGGCGCTGGCTGTGCAGCAGAACGTATTCCTGCACCTTTTCTCCACCAAGGTGCGGACCCGAATGCTCAGTTTCAGTACGACATGGTACCTGGGCACCCTGACCCTGGGAACATTCTTAATACTGGTGGGCACAGGCATTCCCCTGATGTTCTATTACCATCCCTCGGTGCCGCAGGCGTATGCGGACACTAAGGATCTACAGTTCGTCGTCTCTTCCGGCTTATTCCTGCGCAACCTGCACCGCTGGTCCGCGCATGCCATGGTTTTCCTGGTGTTCGCGCATATGTTCAAAGTGTTTTACCGCGGCGCCTATCGTCCGCCGCGCGAGTTCAATTGGGTCATCGGAGTCATCCTGCTGTTGATTACGCTGCTGCTCAGTTACACGGGCTACCTGTTGCCCTGGGACCAGTTGGCTTTCTGGGCGATCACGGTGGGTTCTAACATCGCTTCCGCGGTGCCGGTCATGGGCAACAAAGTGCACTTCCTCATGCTGGGTGGCAATGTCGTGAACGCCAACGCACTGCTGCGTTTTTACGTGTTGCACTGCATGATTCTGCCGCTGGTCGCAATACTTTTTGTCGCCATACACTTCTGGCGCATTCGCAAAGATGGCGGACTCTATGCTCACCAAAGCGAGCCCAAAACGGTGGCTGCTCAATCGGTTCCGGCCGTCACGAAGGGGGTCCCAGTCCAATGAGTGATTCAAAGAGCGATCCGAAAGATTTCATCGCCGGCATGGACTCGAATGCTCGCAGGTCGCCGACTCGTGTGGTTTTCGTCACGCGACGAACGTCCGCGCAGGTCAAAGTTGCGGACGAAGATCAGGTGCAGACGTATCCGGAACTCCTCTTCCGCGCCGTTGTCGCCATCGAGGTACTGGCGATCGCATTAGTCGGTATGGCTCTTCTGTTCAACGCACCGCTGGAAGGCATTGCCGATCCTTCGCATACGCCCAACCCCGCCAAGGCGCCCTGGTACTTTCTTGGATTGCAGGAAATGCTCCATTACTTCCCCCCCGTTGTAGCGGGTGTGCTGGTTCCGGGCCTGGTGGTGATGGCGCTGATTGTGATTCCGTATTTCAACATCAACATTGAGGCCGAAGGTTTGTTCCTCAAGGATCGCAAGCGCCGAGTACCTATTTTCTACGCGGCCGTGGCTGCGCTCTGTGTGTTCTTGCTGTCGTTTGATGTGTATGTGGCGCTAGGACCGACCCTGATCGTTGCCGCGTTCATGCTTCTGGCGGTGCAAAGTTCTCCGCACTCGACATCAGCCTTCCGGCGTGGTCTGGCTGCGAAACCGCTTTCTTTCTGGATCATGACCTGGTTTCTGTTCGAACTCACGGTGCTCACGGCGGTAGGCACTTTCTTCCGCGGCCCAGGCTGGTCCTGGGTGTTGCCCTGGAGGAGCTGACTTGCAATCATCATCGCAATCAAAGAAGGACTCGTTGTCTTCCCTGTGGCAGACGTTATTCGGCCATCCGGTGCGCGCTTTTGGCGTGGTCAGCCTGCTATTGCTGCTCTTTCTCGCAATCGCTCCCGCCAAGAACCACTTCAGCGAATGGCGCCACTATCAGAAGCAGTATCTGGCGTTAATTCGCAGCCGTGGAGACGCGGTCACGCTCGAGCGCCGTTTTCACGATCACGATGGCATCCAGCAGATATGGCTTCCGCAGTTGGGAGTCGTAGACCGCTGCACCAGTTGCCACGCCGGTTTGAAAGAAGCCGGCCTCGCCGATGTCAGCAGCCAGCCGTTTCGCAAGCATCCGGTAATCCCTCACACGCTTGACCAGTATGGCTGCGTGATGTGTCACCGGGGGCAAGGTCCCGCGACCACGGTCGAGGAAGCCCATCGCAGCACCTTGGCCTGGGAGCAACCGATCTTGCCGGCACGGTACGTGCAATCTTCCTGCGGCCAATGCCATCGTGCTCCACTCACCGGGACACCGCAGCTGAACCTGGGACGCAATCTACTGGGGCGATACGGTTGCGTGCATTGTCACACGATCAAGTTGCCGGATGGCAGCGCGATCAAGCCGACTGACGATCCGCCTTCGCTGGAGCACGTTGCCGACAAAACCACGCGGGAATGGATCTATGCGTGGCTGAAGGATCCTCAGGCATATGCGGTCACCGCGACCATGCCGAATTTCAAATTGAGCGATCCGGACGCGCGCGATGTTTCGGCTTTCCTGACCGCCAGCAGCACGCCCCTTGCGGGTGACACCGCCCCAGTTCCGCAAGATCAGAAGGCGCCTGATCCGACGGCTGGAGCCAGCTTGTATGGCGAATCATTCTGCGCCTCCTGCCATGCCGTGCAGAACGCTGCGGGGAACGTGGTGGGCGGCGATGTCGGACCGGAACTAACTCGCGTCGGCACTAAAGTGAAACCGGAATGGTTGCGGGCATGGTTGCGCAACCCGCGGGTCTACGATTCGGGAACGGCCATGCCGCACTACCGTCTCAGCGATCCGCAACTCTCGCTGCTGACTGCCTTCCTCGGAAACAAAACCGATTCCGATCTACTGGCCAATGTCCATCTCGACGCCGCCACGCCGGAGCAGATTGCGCACGGCAAGCTTCTGGTGACCGAGTACGGCTGCGCTTCCTGCCACGCGATCAACGGCATCAAGAAGCCCGACAACTTCGCTCCGGAATTGACGCGGGTCGGGAGCAAGCCGCTCACGCAGATTGTTTTCCTGCCTGGGATGACCCACGCGATTCCGGATTACATTGCGGCCAAAATCCGGCAACCGCGCTCGTTTGGATCGGCGTTGAAGATGCCGCAGTTCAGCCTTGCGCCAGCGCAGATTGATGCGTTGACGACCGCACTGCTCTCGCTGACGGACCGGGCGCATGACTTGCCGCTGGCATTGACTGTGCCGGCGAAACCGGCCTCGAATTACCAGCCCGCGGGTAAAGCTGGAACACTCATGTCGGACTTGGCCTGCTTCAGTTGCCACGCCATTAATGGCCGCGGCGGAGACATGGCTCCCGACCTGACATGGGAAGGCAGTTCGGTGCAGCGGCCGTGGCTGCTGGCATTCTTGAAAAACCCTGGCACACTGCGACCGGCGTTGATCCGGCGCATGCCGAGGTTCAATCTCTCCGATGACGACGCGAAGGAACTCACCGACTACATCATGACCGCTTATCAGACTCCGGCATTCGACCGCGACTCGATGCCATCCGGCGGTTATCCGCCGGCCCAGGTGGAGCAGGGGAAACAGCTTTTCTATTCCAAGTATGCCTGCCAGGGATGCCACATTGTCGATACGAAGGTGGACAAAGGATACGTTGGACCAACGCTAACGCAAGTCGGCTCGCGCCTGAATGCGGCGTGGGTCTACCACTGGCTGAAAGAGCCACAGACCATGCGGGCGGGCACCATCGAACCGAACCGCAACATGACCGACGAAGATGCCCGCGCGCTGACCGCATTCCTGATGACGCAAAAGGGCTCCAGCAAGCAGGAGGCGAAGAAATGATGAACCGATGGCGGCGAACGTTCTTCGCAGCCTCTCTCATTCTGGTAAGTGCAGGCTGCACTCACAAGCCGGGAGCGGTCGCCGCTCTAAAGCCCACAGGGTTTGGCGCCGCGCTGGTGGAGTCCAGCGGCGGCAAGCAGATCGGCCCAACCGGCATGGTCCTCGCTCAGCCCCTCGTGGTGCAGGTCAATGATGAACAAGGGACGGCGGTCACCGGGGCGCTGGTCGAATTCAGCGGCCCCGCCGGGGCCAGCTTTGACCCACCGAGCGGCCTTACCGATTCCAGCGGACAGCTCAGCACGAACGTCGCTCTCGGCGGAACGGCAGGCCGTTATCAATTTGCCGCGCGCACATCCACGAAAGCTCAGAAATCAGTGGAACTGAAGATTGAAGAAATTGCCCTGGGATATCAGGAACAGGTAGGATTTCAGCTCGACAGCAAGTATTGCGCTCGCTGCCACGACCCCGAGTCCACGCCGGAACGTGTTTCCAATCACGACAATCTCGAAGTCAAGCCGCACCCCTTCACCGAGGGCGATACGCTCAACAAAATGAGCGATGCCGAACTGATCGCCATCATCGGTCACGGTGGTCCAGCCCTCAACAAGTCTGCATTGATGCCCCCGTACGGCTATACTCTCAGCAAGACAGAGATCGAGGCGCTGATTGCTTACATCCGCCTGATCTCCGATCCTCCCTATCATGCTTCCGGAATGGTCTATGCACAGAAGTAGGTCCGGTTGGCTCGGCCTGCTTCTTTTCGTCATCCTTTTCGTTTGCGTAACTGGCGCCTCGCTTGCTCAAGTTGTATCGCCGGTGGAGATCAAAGATCCTTCATTGCGCGCTCTACAGCAGCAATACATGGACGATTTGAGCCGGGCGGCCCAGGACGTTCTGGCAATCCAGTTCGATTATCCGTTTTACCTCAGCCGCAAACTCGANNCGGCAAGACCGTGGTGGCGATCACGGGCAACTATTATGCTGCTTACTCCGCGCAAAAGATCACTCCCGGGCAGCGCGCGCGGAGTACTTTTCTCAACGTGGTGATGCCGCTCCTGAAAGCCGCCGTGCCGCGTTTTCAGAACAACCAGCAGGTGCAGGGTTTCGCGGTGGAGATTTCGCATCACATTATGGGAAAAGTGATGGGCGTCTCAATGGAGCGTCCGGAGAACCTGATGGTGTTTTTGCCGCGAAGTGGCGCTCTCAAGCTGCTGGCAGCCAAAGATGACACCGCTCGGCAGGCGGCGCTGCTGCAGGGACAGGTGTTTCTCAATGCGCAACCCATTTCCATCTGGCTCAACGATGCGGTGCCCCCGCCACCTGCGAGTTCTGACACGGCCGACACGCCGTCGGACCCTGCGCCAGCTGGAACGGAGACAACTTCGACCCCTCCAGCTGCGTTGAAGCCGAAGGAACCCGCGCCGCCCCCGCCCCGCGACACCTCGACCCAGGCATTGGCGGATGTACAACTCTCCAACCAGCCAATCGTGGATCGGATCGTAAAAGAACTGGATTCACAAGCCCACTTCGTCGCTTACGCACCGCCGAAATTCGTGGCTTTCCGCCAGGGCATCTATCTGGAGCTCTCGCTGAATTCCGATTTACCAGCGTCGGCCGCGGGATCGCGCTACAAGCTGGCAGCGACGGCTTTCGATGACCACATCGCTCACCTCATCCGTCCGCTCCTGGCATATTTCAAGGACGAGAAAGAATTTGACGGGATGGCCTTCAGCACGAACATTCACGTTGCCGGTAAGTCAACTGGGAGCGCTTCCGAAGCCGTGGAGTTTTTCTTCCCGCTTTCATCTCTGCGCTGCTACGAGAAGTACGATTGCACCGGCCAGCAACTTCTGGACGCGGGAGCGGTACTGATCAATGGCGAACGTGTGGCCCTCGATCTGCAACTTGCCGAGGGCGGATCCAGCCACTGAGATGACTCGTTTGCGCAAGGTTCATGCGAAGTTAAGCGGATCAATGCGAATATTGCATGAACGCCGCTCGATCTACGACCCTCAATCGCAGACGGCAATCGTCACCCGTTTAGCGGCTAGCCCTTGAAGAGAAACTCCAGCGCCCCCGGAAATCGCGCCGCCCAAGCCGATTCGCTGTGCCCAGCGCCTTCTTCGATGTGGACCTTCAACCGCTGCTCATCCAAGCCCGCCTCGCGGAGAATGGTTTCCAGTTCGCGAACGTCGCCAACCATCCTTTCGTCTTTCTCGGGCTGCCCGACTTCCCGCGTCCCCATTCCCAGATAAGTGCGCGCCGGCCAGGTACGGAATCGCCGGCTCTCTTCCAGAATCTTCCGGTTCGCCACAAACAGAGACGGACTCTCGATCAGCACTCGCCCAAATACTCCGGGCGCTGCCAGTTGCGTGTACAGCGCGATCAGCCCTCCCAGAGAGGAGCCACCCAATCCCGTATTCTCCGGCCCCTTCAATACCGGATAACGCTCTTCGATCAGCGGCATCACTTCACGGCGCAGAAAATCCGGATAGGACTTTCCCTTCGGGTTGAAAACTCTGGGATCCCGTGACCGGTACGGAATGTACTCGCGAGCCCGGTTCCTGGTGTTGTCGATGCCGACGATAATGAGCGGCTGAATTTTTTCCTCGGCGATCAACCGCGCCGCGCTCTCGCCCGCCTGCCAGTGCACTCCGGCAAAAGCGGTTGCCGCATCGAACAGATTCTGCCCGTCGTTCAAATAAAGCACTGGATAGCGAGTTGCGCCCCACCCGTCGTAATCGGGAGGCAGCCAAACCCGGAGCAGCCGCGTATTTCCAAAGATTCGACTGCTGAGTTCATGCAACCACACATTGCCGGCTGCGACCGGCAGGGCAGCGGTGGCGGCGGCCTTCTTCTTCAGTTTTCGAGTTGTGGGCCGGGACATGGAGTGAATCGAACTTGCGGCCGTCAGCTTTCAGCNNGATACTGAATACTGGCTACTGGGTACCGCCTCTCCACCAGATCACCGCCGCCACAATCGCCGTCGTCGCAATCACGGCCAGCGAACTCAAACATAAAATGCACCACACTCCCAGTACGTGCCCCTCTATGTAGGTCAGGTACAAAGCAAAGCCCAATCCCGCCGCGGCGCCCCCAAACATCATCGCCGGGGTCTCGCGCCGCTCGCGATATACGGTGGCCAACCCCGCCAGCGCCGCGTACCCGAGCATGCCAATCAGCGCGACCGGGATTCCGAAGATCGACGAATATTCGCTGCGGTTGACGATGTCGCAATCAAACGCTTCCCCAATATCGCAATACGCCGTCTTCGAGGTCGCGTAATGATGCTGCAGCGACACCGACGACACCACAATTCCGCACACCGCAAGAATGGCGACCAGGCTCATCAGACGCTGCGTCAAATCGGTCACGGCAGCGCACACCCGGTGCGGTCGCTCAGTTCTTTCAGAGTGACAATCCGTTCCACTCGTTCGCCCGTGGGCGGAAACTGCCAGGTTGGATAACCCTTGATGTTTTCGTCCTTGCAAACCTGCGCTTTTCCGTGCACGTCGCCCTTGATGCCGCACTCCACGTACGGAGCAAACTCAAACGAATCGCCGAACTTTTCCTTTTGCTCAATGCAATGCGGACACCACCACGCCCCATACATCTTCACGCCGCGCTCGGTCAGACAACGCGCAAACGCATCGTGCTTGTGCTGCCCACGGTTGCCAAGGTAGTAGACCAGTCCGAACGCCGCCGCAATCAGCACGGCATAGACCGCAATGCGCCCCCATCTCCGGCTCGAAGTCTTAATCCCGAGTTTTTCGTTTCGTCGTTCTCTTCGGTCTTGCGACATGGATTTCTTATATCACGAGTGGAGACAGAGCCCGCCACGTCTCAGACCACCACCCGAAGCGCCGACGGAAGCACTTCGATCGCCTGGCACTCCAGCGTCAACACCTCGCCGTCTACCATCACATCCACCGGACCGTCGAGTTGAAACTCGATCCGCCGAACCGCCTGCCGCTCCGCCAGCGGATGCCGCGTGTGCGTGCCATCATAAAGTGTGGCCAGATTCCGGATCAGCCCCAATCGCCCAATCGGCCCCCAGCGCACGTACTCAATCAGCCCATCGTCGGTGACCGCATCGGGCGCGATCATCATGGTGCCGCCCGTGAACTTGCTGTTGTTAAACGTCAGAAACAGGCAGCGCCGCGAATCAAGCTCTTCATCGCCCTTCAACCGCAAAGGGAATGGCCGCCGATCAAGCCGCGCCAGACAAAGAAAAATTGACAGCAGATACCCAAACTGCCCCAGTCCCAGAAACCGTCGATGCCGCAGCGCGGCCACGTCCGCCGTGAATCCCACACTCAGCAGATTTGTGTAGTAGAGCGCTCCACCTTTATGGGTCAGACGAAAAACATCGCAGGGCCGCGATCGCCGGGCCTCCAGTGCCTGGAGCGCATGCTCCAGACCGTGATCGGTGGAGTTCCGGTCGCTGAAATCGCGCAAGAACGAATTGCCTGTGCCCAGCGGAAGAAATCCCAGCGTGGCGACTGCGTCCTTCGACGTGGCGGCATCCGCTACCAGCGACTCCGGAAACAGCCCGTTGACAATCTCATAGGAGGTCCCATCCCCACCCACCGCCAGAAACTTCCGACAGCCCAGCCCATAGGCCTCGCGCGCAATCCGGGTAGCGTCGCCAGCCGCGCCAGTCGTTGCCGTCTCGAGCGTAATCCCCGCTGCCCGCAAGCGATCGAGCGCCGCGCCCACCCGCTCGCCGCACCGCCCGCCACCCGCCGCCGGATTAATAATGGCAAGAAAAGTTTCGTTCACAAGTCAGATTTCTCTGGCCGCAGGTGTCGCATCGCAGGCGCCCGGCTAGCTATCCCGGCCATCTCGACTTTCGCCCAGAAGGAGAACTTCGCCGGGATCTTCTCCGTGTCTCTGTGTCTCCGTTGTGGATTATCGCCCTAAATTGCCACG
>PMBA01000440.1:0-4704 GCA_003152795.1 Acidobacteriaceae bacterium
CGGACTTTGCGTGAGGCGAAAGAACGTCGGAGTTCCTCACGCAACGGGCCAGCCGTCGCTGACCTTATGGCTCGGCAAGCGCAACGGCCGCATGAGGAAAAGCGGGAAGCGAGCGGAAAAGCGGGGAATCGGGAAACGTTTACGTACTTGGCGTACTTTGCGTGAGGCCAAACGGAACCACCTCCGCTTCCACTGCGTGCTGCCGTGAAAAATCTAGGACGATTGGCGAAACCAATGATGGACGTCTTTCTTGCAAGCTTGGGGAACCGCCACCCAATCGTACGCCCCGCCAAGCTTCGCCTCGAATAGCGGCCGGTCGTCCTCGCTGCTTGCGGGCAGACGGGGCAGCTGAAGAGAATCCTCCCCCGCACGGGCACGGCCGATCTGCGTGGTGACACAACTCTCGTAGCCGGATCCAACCAGCACGTCCCGGAATCGCTTCGCGAACCTCGGGGCGGCCTGCGGGAAGGCGTAGGGATAGGCATAACTGTGGATTCGGCAGCCAAGCCGTTCCTCGATCATTGATTTCGATGCGCGGAGTTCGTTTTCGATCTCAGGCCAGGACAAGTTTTCGAGCTCGGGATGGTTAACCGTGTGGGAACCGAATTCGATTCCAGCTTGGGAAAGTTCTTTGACCTCACTCCACGTCAGGCACTCGCGCGACCTAAAGGACTTCCTTTCGTCGGCGATGAACGCGGTCGGGAGATACATTGTCGCCGAGAAGCCGTGTTGCTTTAGAACCGGATAAGCGGCGGTCTGAAAATCGCGGAAGCCGTCGTCGAAGGTGATCACGGCCGGTCTTCCCGGAAGTTTACAGGAGGTAACAGAGGTAGCAGAGGGATTGTTCCCTCTCTCCGTTAGCTCTGCGGCCTCCTGTGAAGCGGGTTGAAGGTTTGCACTATCGGCCAGGGCTTCCAGCCCCTCGCTCAGCGTGACGCCGCGGAAGCCGGCGTCGGCGAGCCACTGCATCTGCTCGGCAAAGCGACGGGACGGGGTGCAGACCTTGTAGTACGGGCGAACGCCGGGCTCGGGATCGTCCGAGATGCTGTGATACATCAGTATCGGTAATCTTCGGTCGAGGGCCGAGCGTCGATGGCCGAGGGCAGGAAGGCGATCCCAAGCACGGCGGAGAGGGGCGACCAAGCCGAGGGTGATGAGACGGTCGAGGCGCAAAGGAAGTGAGAGTGAAAGTGGCGCGCGAGCCGCCAGTGAAGGTGAAAATGAGAAGCGGAGGGGAGCCTCCCGGCGAGCGTGTTCCTTATGTGCTTTGTGTGCCTCCTGTGGCCGATGGTGATCCGGAACTAGTCGCCGCAAAAAGGCGCGAAAATGTACGATGAACGGAAAGTACCTTTGTGGTTATTCGTACTGCTGTGGGTCGAAAACCTCACGACGGGCGACAAAGGCGGGCTCGGAGCTCATGCCTCACGCTAAGGACGCAACGGTCGCTAAGGTTTGGAGGGATTGATTTCCAACCCCACCGACCAAAAATGTACGCCGATACGCACAGATTCCCGACTTCCGCCTTGGCGTACTTGGCGTACTTTGCGTGAGGAAATTTATCATTGGATTTCGTCGGTCGACAGGGCTCAGCAACGCCTCACACAAAGAACGCAACGATCGCCAAGGGATGGGCGGCGCGTTAAGGATCCGAAGCTACGGCGGACGTGGAGTACTCACGGGTTTCCACTTTCCTTCTGGCGTCCGCTTCTCCTGCCGGGCACGGTGCCCCAGAGCATCAGGCCGATCCCGGCGAGCTTGATCGGCCAGAGCCGCGTATCCTTCTCCTCACCGGTGGTGATCGCGACGTGGTTGATTTCCGCGATGCGCAGGAGGCAGTAAAACGCGACAAGAGCAAGACCGCCGCTCACGCATCGGTGCCCGCGCCAGTACGTTCGGTAGCGCAGAAGGGCGAAAAAGACAGCGATCAGTCCGAGTATCCCACTGGCAAAGACAAACGCGAATTGGACCGATCGTCGCGATTCGAACCAGCCGTGCGACACGGAAAGGTTCCGGCCGAGGTCGATGAACAACGTCTGCAGGTTCAGCTGTTTATTGAGGCCGAGAAAGAGGGTGAAAGCGGAGATGATCCACCAGGGGTGCATCTCGACGGCGGGGGTGCGGGAGTCCCTCGCGGCTTCAAGGGCCCGTCGGCCGCTCATCCACGCGACCGCGAGAAAGCCAGCGGTTGTGAGGAGGCCGAGCGCGCTCGGATCGTGGAAGCCGAAATGCCATTGGCCCATGGCGGTTGCGAGGATGGGGGATCGACAAGCAGAGGCGGTCAAGGCGCATTTCAGTCCAACGTGGCAGGTCGAAAGTCNNGCGAACGGCGCAAGCCAGAGGTCCCAAGTCGAAGGTCCCAAGTCGCGAAGGTGTCAAGTCGAAGGCCCAAAGGCGAAAGTCAGGCGGATTTCCCGGGCGCCTTACGGCGAAGATATTTCGCGAGTTGAGCGATACCCTTGGAAAGCGCCACGAAATCTGTACGCAGGCGCGCTGCTATGTCGGAAGCGACAAACCTTCGATCTTCGGCTAGGTAGAGCATGCTGCGCACTTCCCCCGCCGATCCTTTGGCGACATCGAGAAAATGGGCGAAATCCGCATCTGTCCTGCGTTCGAAGCCCTCGGCGACGTTGTTCATGACGGAGACCGCAGCTGAACGAATTTGCCCGCGAAAATCAAAGTCGCGTAGCGCATCCGTTGCGTCGTAGATCGCATTTGCCAGCACTCTGGCCTCCTGCCAGATCCGTAGATCCTCGAAACGTTCAGCTGGATTCATCACCAGATTCCGATTCTTGGTTTGCGGATGCAGTTCTCTGTTCCCGACCTGGACCCTTCGACCTGCGCCTTTTGACCGTTCTCGTTTGCTCAAACGCTCGGAACCACGGTTTCCCGGTCGCACAAGGCGTCTACAAGCGCACAATAGGCCTGCTTCCGGCTCAGCCAGCTATTGCCCTGCACGTAGCCGGTCGCGTTGCGCGTCAGACGGTCTCTGAGCTCGGAATCAAGGAGAACCTCCACCAAGGCATCGGCCAGTGCGGGCACATCGCCCGAGGGGAAAAAACGGACGGCCGTTTCGGCAAAATAGTACTGGTCGATTTCAGTGCGCGCGAGGACGACCGGAATTCCCTGCGACATGAATTCGAGGATTTTCGTGCTATAGGCGAGATTGCCAAACGAGTCCGCTCGCTTGGCGACGGTGCCCACATCCGCATCGGCAATGATTTGGGGGATCTCGTCGAGGACGACTCCCTCCTGAAAGCGCACGGCCTTCTCGACGCCAAGGTCCCGGGCCAGCCGCCCAAGTTCTTCACTTCTCTTCGACGGCCCTCCGTAGACGTGAAACTCGGCCTGGGGTACCCGGGCCAGCACGGTGGGCATGGCCCGGATAACGAGGTCAACGCCCTGGTGATAGGAGAGCGAGCCATGGAAAAGAATAATTCGCCGATCGTCGGATCGGACGCGCTTCCGTGGGTAAAAAATCCTCGTGTCCACATTGTTGACAAACACGGAGCACTTTTCCGTGGCAGCCGACCGCCCGGTGACAGTCTTCAACCAGAGATGGTTTGAAATGATGAGGTGCTGCGCGAAGCGGGCGGAGGTTTTCTCCTCCCAACGCAGCAGGTGGCCGGCAAAGGATTGTCTCCACCCGGGCTTCTTGTCGGCATAGAGCTCCGGCACGAGATCGTGGAGGTCCAGGATCACTTTTGCTCCACGCAACCGGGCGATGATCGCGGTGAAGACGATGAAATCGGGCATGTTGTGGACGTGGACGACATCGTAGGGTCGGGCCAGCGCCCGCGCAGAAATNNCCGAATTTCCGCTTGCGCGACAGACGCGTCACCCTGACGCCATCAAGGACGAATCTGCGGGCGTGATCGTTCTCCGACGAGACAGAGAACACATCCACCTCATCGCCTCGGAGGGCCAGGGTCTCGGCATAGCGGCGCACGCGGTTGTCGGTTTCATAATGGGAATAGGTGACCATGCACACCCGTTTTGGCCGGCGAGTGGCCAGCCGGGGTTGGGCCTGGGCGGCGTACCTCGCCACCTCTCGCGGGAGCGATTGCCAGAAAACACCGTCGTACTGCCGGCGGACATGTTCCAGGAGCCGGCGGTAGTGAGCCGCGGCGTAAGTCCGGGTGGATGGTGTTTCTCCGTCGAAGCAGACATAGTCCGGATGGACGTTGACCAGCGCCATCCCGCCATGCGCGGCGACCCAGTCGAGCTTCCGCAGCCAGATTTCCGGCGTCGGCTCCTGAAAAACCAGAAATAACGTGGAGTCCTGCGGGATGGTATAAGGGAGCTCAATGTAGCCCGCGCGAGGCGCGGGTGAGAGTGATGGTGAAAGTGAAAGGGGAGCGGAAGACGCGGCAAGAGGTAAGGGGTAAAGGGCGCTTTGCTCCAGACGCTTGCCGCTTTGCTGTTCGGGGCGCTGCACCCAAAACGGAAAGATCGTGCCGGTGCCAGCGGGCATCGGTTCGAAGGGGTCGGTGTCGAAGGTCGAGAGGTCGTACTCGATGTTGAGATCGTGGTACCAGTCGAGGTTGCGCAGCATGAAGCCCGCGCGGAAGCCGGCGGCGCCCCAGTCTTTCAGATAGCGATTAATCCGCCCGGCCTTCTTGTTGAAGTCCCGGCGCGACCGGAAGAGCTTGCCGTCGTGCGCCAGGTCATGCACGCCCACCTCGAAACCGTGCTCCGTGAGCCAGG
>PMBA01000440.1:4826-5039 GCA_003152795.1 Acidobacteriaceae bacterium
CCGGCGGATTCGTCGATCGGCCAGACGTCTCCGCAGGACTTCCGCTTCCAACGGGTAAAAAACCTGCGGACGGCCATGCGCACGCGCCACGGGAAAAGGGGCTTCAGAATGTAATAGATGCGGCGGCCGAACATGCAGGAAGTGAAAGTGAAGGTGAGGGTGAGGGTGGGCGCGGGGCGCTAGGGAAAGGCTCTTTAGCCACAAGAGATCACC
>PMBA01000221.1:0-25874 GCA_003152795.1 Acidobacteriaceae bacterium
CTTCGTGGTTAAGGTTTCGTTAAACTGAGACACTACCGTGACTTCGGTTACGTTCCATCCCTGTCTTTGCCGCACTAAACTTCGTCTATGTCTTCTAAACCAAGCCTAAGCCGCATCGTCTGCGCCCAATGCGAGCAGCCGGAAGCAAGTTGCTGGTGCGAAAAATTCTGCGTGTTGTGCCAGTCCCAGCTTGAAGTGCGCCTGTGCGTCGACGGGCTGCTGTACTGCGAACCCTGCCGCACCGCCTGCGACTACAAACTGGCAAACGAAACTATCCCCAGCGAGCGTTTCTGATTTCCCCGAGACGCGGCGGGCCGCGTCTTGTCATCTCCAGCTAAATCACAACCGCTTCCTTGTATTCGCCGTAGACTTTTCGCATGGCGTCTGAAATTTCTCCGACCGTGGCATTGGCTTCGACTGCGGTCAGGATCCGGGGCATGAGATTATCTCCCGACCGCGCTGTATCTTCGACGGCGCGGAGTGCGGCTTTCCAGGTGCCGGCGTCGCGTTTCGCACGTACGGCGCGCAAGCGCTCCACCTGTTTCGGTTCCAGGGCCGGATCAATGCGCTGGATGGGCACGGCGTGCTCCTGTTCGATATGGAACCGGTTTACGCCGACTACCACGGCCTCGAGCCGATCGACCGCCTGCTGATATTCGTAGGCTGCGTTCTGGATCTCCTGCTGGACGTATCCGCGTTCGATGGCCTTAAGCATGCCGCCCATGGCTTCGATTTTTTCCAGATAGTCGACAGCACGCTTTTCGATTTCGCTGGTCAGCGATTCGACGTAATAGGAGCCGGCCAGGGGGTCGACCGTCTGTGGCGCTCCCGACTCGAAGGCGATCACCTGCTGGGTGCGCAGCGCGATTCGCGCCGACGCTTCGGTGGGCAACGCCAGGGCCTCATCAAACGAATTCGTATGCAGAGACTGGGTTCCGCCGAGCACCGCGGCCATGGCCTGGATCGCGGTCCGCACAATGTTGTTTTCCGGTTGCTGCGCGGTCAGGGTGGAACCGGCGGTCTGGGTGTGGAAACGCAGCATCCACGATTTTGGATTCTTCGCCTGGAAGCGGTCGCGCATGATCTTCGCCCACATGCGGCGGGCGGCGCGAAACTTCGCGACCTCTTCGAGAAAATTACTGTGGGCATTGAAGAAGAAAGACAGCCGCGGCGCGAACTGGTCCACGTCGAGGCTGGCGCGGATGGCGGCTTCCACATAGGCAATGCCGTTACCCAAGGTGAAGGCGACTTCCTGCACCGCGGTCGATCCCGCCTCGCGCATGTGATAGCCGGAGATGGAGATGGTGTTCCATTCCGGCACATTTTCTTTCGACCAGGCAAAAATGTCGGTGATGATGCGCATGGCCTGGTGTGGCGGATAAATATAGGTTCCGCGCGCAATGTACTCCTTGAGCACGTCGTTCTGCACGGTGCCGGAGAGCTTGCGGATATCGCGACCCTGGCGCCGGGCCACGGCCACGTATAACGCCAGCAGAATGGAGGCCGTGGCATTGATGGTCATCGAGGTTGAAATCGTGGTCAGGTCGATGCCATCGAACAGGCGCTGCATGTCTTCGATGGAATCGATGGCCACGCCGACCTTGCCAACTTCTCCGACGGCCAGCGGATGGTCGGAATCGAGGCCGATCTGGGTCGGCAGATCGAAGGCCACCGAAAGGCCAGTGGTGCCGTTCGCCAGCAGGTACTTGTAGCGCTTGTTCGACTCCTCGGCATCGCCCATGCCCGCGTACTGGCGCATGGTCCAGAGGCGGCCGCGGTACATGGTAGCCTGCACGCCGCGGGTGTAGGGAAATTCCCCGGGATATCCGAGGTCGCGGTCGTAGTCCACTGCCGCGAGATCGGCGGGCGTGTACAGAGGGCGCACGGCGATGTGAGAAGACGTCTCCTGGCTGGGGACGGAGGCTGCCCGACTGGCTGGGGATTCGGCCGTTTTGAGTTCCGCCATGTTTCTGCCTGCCCTTCTTCGCTTTTCGCTTTTTGCTATTCGCTCTCAGCTCTTTGCTTTTCGCCTTACGCGCCAGAACGAGGTCAGGCCGAACCAGGTGAACGAAACCGTGAAGCAAACCGCGAGCACCAGGCGGCCCGGCCCGGTGGCGTGGCCAGACTGGTACTTCCCATACTCGCGCATGCCGGCCATGGCGCCAATTCCGGCAAGCGCCAGGAATGTGAATCCGGTGACTTCCAGCCAGAGCTGATGGAGGACCCGGCCGAAAGAACGGGCAGTGGCGCGGATCCCGGACAGGAGGGCGCTGCCGGTCCGGCTCCGAGCCACCATATTGCCGGCCGCACCATAGATGAGTTTGATCTTTCTCACCGCCTGGCCGCCGGTTGCCAGGAGGTCGATCGGTCGGTCGATCATCTGTCGATTTTAGCAGCGGACGGGGGTACAATGACGATGGGCGAGATCACTGCGAGTTGTGATATCCCCCATCAGCGGCGTCCGATTCGAGGGGGATTCGTGGATCAGCAACTGAAGCAACTCATTAAGGAACTGGGAGAAGCGATCAATGAGTCTCTGTCCGACTCGGAATCGATCGCCGACGTCGTGGCCCGAATCAAGGAAGGCGGCTACGACATTTTTCTGGTTCTGGAAGCGACCATCGGCGTCAGCAAGCAGGGCGAACACAGCAACGACAAGCCTTCCCTGGTCTCCACGCTGAGCACCAATGCCGAACTCAAGATCAGCGACCAGGATCTGAAGTTTCTGAAGTCGCTGCGGATCAAGATCGAGGACGAGGGCGACGAGTAGGGCGGTGAATTGGGGCCATGCATCGGGTAGTTTTGGATTTGGCGAGCACCGGCCTTGCGGGCAAAACTTTCCGGGTTCCCCACCAAATTTTCCTTTTCCCAAATAGGAAAAACGTTGCAGGTGCGGTCTTAGGGTCTGTTACAATCAATTTTCCCCCATGTAAGTAGCGGCTTAGCAGCATCTTAAGGTGGAGAGCGTTCGTCGAAAGTGGCCTTCGGCGTGCACTTCACAGACAGAAGTGTAATCCTTCGGCCCGTTTTCCCCGCGGCCTGAAATGCCGGTTCGTGGGATCGACCACTTCTTTTCGCAAAAGCTAGGCAGATCGCTACATGAGGTGCCGGATATGGACTCCCAGGCTTCACAATTGACCCTTGGCCTACTTCCCGAGCCTCGCACGCGGTGGGGAAGATTCATGCTGAGCTATGGCGTGCAGTCGGTGGTCGTGGCGTTCTTCGTGATTGCCGCGGTGGTGTACCCCGAAGTTCTGGTCTTACCGGTGCACGACTACCACTTCGTCAGCCTGGTCAGTACTCCGCCTCCGGTTCCGCAGACTCCGGCGCCGGTCAAGCATTTCCCCGATCCCGCTCCAAAAATCTCCGAACCGGTGACGCCGCGGCCCGAAGCCATGCGCGTTCCCACAGAATTGGTTCAGAAAAAACCTCCGGTTCCGGAGGAGCAGGCGCCGAAGGTAACGCTCGCCGCGAAGAAAGAAGTCTTGCCGGACATGAAGGCGACGATTCCGCGGCCGCCGGTCAAGACGAATGTGTTTTCCACCGGAAGCTCGGCGACGCCCACCATGGCGGCGGCGCCCGCGAAAGTACAGACGGGTGGCTTTGGCGATCCCAATGGGGTGCCGGCGTCCGATAATCATGGCCGTCCGGTTACGATTG
This sequence comes from Acidobacteriaceae bacterium, assembly GCA_003152795.1. Lineage (GTDB taxonomy): Bacteria > Acidobacteriota > Terriglobia > Terriglobales > Acidobacteriaceae > Acidiflorens. Next base: position 3,661 of record PMBA01000221.1, read on the forward strand.
CGCAGGCGGGCTCATTCGATATGCCATCCGGCCCCGGTTACGGCAACGGAACTGGCGGATCGCACGGCGCGCGGGGGGTGGTAGCGAGTACCGGCTTTGGCAGCGGCGTGGCTACCGGCAACAGTTCCGGCCCGGTCTCGGGCTCGCGGGGAACGGTGCGACAGGGCGGTTTCGGAGACGCGGACGTGGTCGCCGCATCTCCGGCGAAAACCAAGTCCGCCGAAGCGGTCGTAAAGACTTTGCCGGCCGAGATCACATTCAAACCCCGTCCGGTTTACACTGATGAAGGGCGACAGCTTAAGATAGAGGGCGAGGTACTGCTCGATGTCGTCTTTTCAGCAACCGGGCAGATTCGCATCGTAAGGGTGGTGCACGGCTTGGGTCATGGGCTGGACGAATCCGCGGTTCGCGCCGCGGAGAAAATTCAGTTCAAGCCGGCCCTCAGAGACGGCCACCCGGCTGACTTCGAGGCGGTACTGCATATCGTCTTTCAACTGGCATCCTGATGGTTGCCGGTTCATTGCATCATAGGTGGAATGAAACAAACTAAAATGCCGCGCTTCCTATTGGCACTCCTAACGCTCTCCCTGGTCTGCTGCGCCGCGACCGCGTTCTCTCAAACTTCGCCTGCCCAGACTGCGCCGGATCCCCAGCTCTCAACCCGCGATATCGGAGCCCAACGGGCTAGCGTCGCCGCGGCCAGCTTCGACCAGGTTGTCGATCGGGCGGTGGAGCGGGAACATTTCTTCATGGCGCAGATGAAGCAACTTCATCCGCTGGTGGAAACTTATCTCCAGAATCTGAAGGAAGATAAAGACCTGGGCGCACCCGTCCCCAGCAGCGACGTGTACTTTCTGGGCCGTCTGGATATGAGCGACGGCACCGATGACCGGGCTTTTACCTCGCCCACCACGGCCGGTCTCGGCAAGCGCATGCTGGGCAAACTGAGCAACGTTTATTCCATGAAGTTCCTGCCCCTGGGCTTTGCCCAGATGGTGGTGCTCGATCAGGATTTTCAGCGCAAGTACTACGATTTCACTTTCGTCCGCCGGGAGTTCCTCGGCGAAGTACGCTGCATCGTCATGGACGTCGCGCCCAAGAAAGACTCCGGCAAGGGCCGGTTTCTGGGCCGCATCTGGATCGAGGACCAGGACTACAATATTGTCCGCTTCAACGGCACTTACTATCCTCACCCACGAGCCAGTTACTACCTGCACTTTGACAGTTGGCGGCAGAACCTGCGCCCCGGCGTCTGGCTGCCGTCGCTGATTTATTCCGAGGAGTCCGACCTCAAGTACCGGCTGGGACAGACGCTGAATTACAAGGCGCAGACGCGGCTGTGGGGGTACAACCTGAAGGACCTCCGGCGCAACTCCGAGTTCACCGAGATCACCGTCGACGCCCCGCAGTCGGTCCAGGACCAGAGCCAGAAAGCCCAGGACGCCACGCCCATCGAAGCGCAGCGCGCCTGGGAACGCCAGGCGGAGATCAACGTCATTGACCGCCTGCAACAGATCGGACTGATCGCGCCGGAAGGAGAGATTGACAAGGTGCTGATGACCGTCGTCAACAACGTGATGGTCACCAATAACCTCGACATTCAACCCGAGGTGCACTGCCGGGTGCTGCTGACCACGCCGCTCGAGTCCTTTACCATTGGCCACACTATCGTGGTGAGCCGCGGCATGATTGACGTGCTGCCCGACGAAGCAGCGCTGGCCATGATTCTGACGCACGAACTGGCGCACATCGCGCTCGGCCATCACCTCAACACCAAGCTCGCTTTTAACGACCGCATGTTTTTCCCGGATGAGCGCACCTTCGAGCGCATGGATTTCGCGCGCGATCGCAACGAAGAAGAAGCCGCGGACAAGAAGGCCGTCGAACTGCTCAACAACTCGCCCTACAAGGACAAGCTCGCCAACGCCGGATTGTTCCTGAAAGCGGTCCAGGCCCGGGCCCCGCAGTTGAAGAACCTGATCCGCGCGCACTTAGGGGACAGCCTGCTCAATGGCAGCGCCACCAGGATGTCGTCTTTGATGACCGCCTCGCCGCAATTCGACCCGAAGAAAGCCGACCAGGTCGCGGCGCTTCCTCTGGGCGGCCGGGTCAAGGTCGATCCGTGGAACAATCAACTGGAATTGATCAAGACCAAGCCCGTCGCCATCACTACCGCGGCCGAGAAGATGCCCTTTGAAGTCACACCGTTCTTCCCGTTCCTCACCCGACTGGGCACCGTCGCTCCGGAAAAGACGGCGCCAGTCCCGGAGAAAACGGCGGCAGCTCCGACCGGGCAGTAAGCCGCTTTTGGCGATTCGCTATTCGCAAAAAGCAATTGATTCTCAATGATTGCGTGCGGATGTTTGTAACAGGAAAGAAGCGGCGGAAAAAAGCAGGGGATGCCCGCTGCCGGAGGCAGCGGGGCGGGTCGCGCTGTTAGTTGGCCATCTGGCTTGAGACTTGCGAAAACACGTTGTTAGCGTTGCCGCCGATCAGCCGCACCGTGCCGATCACGATCACCAGGATTACCGCGAGCATCACCGCGTATTCGGCGACGTCTTGACCGCTCTCTTCAGCCCATAGTTGTCGTATTGCTTTGATCACAGTTTGCCCCCCCGGCGACACGTCCGAGATTTACTCATTCTTCGGTACAGTAGTTCGCCGTCGTGTGAATATTAAAGTATCGTGAACTTGGCCTCCACCCAATAGCACGCCAGTGCCTTTCATGGCACTGTTGTGCCACAACTCAGGGATTTCCCTTAGATCCAGACCGGCCGGCGATTCGCTGCCGGGGGGTGAGGAAAGACATGCGGTTCCTCTTCCGGAGACCGGACACTGGCCTCGGAACTTCGACAACACAATCGTCGATTACACAATCGTTTTCAGGGGAAGTCCCTGATTCACGGCAAACAGAGCCAGTTCCAAACGAGTAGAAACTCCCAGTTTGTCGAAGATATTGCTGAGGTGGTGCTTCACCGTATCCTCGCTGATTTTGAAGTATTCGGCGATTTCGCGGTTGGCATAGCCCGCCACCACCGCTGAGACAATCTCCAGTTCGCGGGGCGTGAGACCGAACTTTTTTTGTTTGGTTTCCTCGTTGGTGCTCTGCATGAGGTTGCGAAGGTATTGGACCAGATTGGAAACGCTGTCGCGGCCCACCCAGTACTCGCCGGCCATGACCGCGTGAATGCTCTTGAGCAAGAGTTGAGTGGCGGAATCCTTGAGCACCACGCCGCGAGCGCCCAACTGCAAAGCCTCCACCACCTGTTTTTTTTCCGCGGCGGCGGTCAGCAGGATGATGCGCACCGCGCCGGCCGCGCCCCCGCTGGTGTTCAGGTCGCGCAGGGCATCCAGTCCGGTGTGGTGCGGCATGGCCAGATCGAGCAGAAGAATGTCAGGCTTGATCTCGGTCGCCAGTTTCACCGCCTCGTGCCCGTCGCAGGCTTCGCCGACCACCTTCATATCGCCTTCCGATTCCAGCAGCCGCCGCAACCCGTCGCGGAAAATCGGGTGATCGTCGGCAATCACAATGCGGATGGGATGAGTGCGTTTATCCATTGTTGGCCTTTCTCGCCGGTGGAATTCTTACTTCCAGCCGGGCGCCGTGCCCCGGAGTCGATTCTATCGCGAGTTCGCCCGCCAGCAGGCGCACCCTTTCCCGAATTACCGCTGGCCCTTTCCCGGTGGTCTGGAGTTCGGCGTCCGACAGCCTTCCGGAAAAAGAAAATCCCTTCCCGTCGTCTTCCACCGTCAATTGCAGATTACCGGCCCGCAGCGCCAACCGGACCAGGACGTGGTGCGCTCCACTGTGCTTGCGCACGTTCACCAGGCTCTCCTGCACAATGCGCGCCAGTTCCCGGCACGCTTTCTGGGACAAGTCGACGCGCTCCAGTTCGCTGACGAACTCCGCCGCGATTCCGGTCTCCCGCCGGAAGCGCTCGACCGTGTCGGAAATGAAGCCAAGAAGCCGGTCGGCATCGACCTCGAACGACTTCATCGCCTGCATCAGTTCGCGCAGCTTCAGAACTTCTTCGCGCAGCAGTTTCTGGATCCTTCCCAGTTCGGCGTTCACCACCGGCGCCTGGGTTCCCGACTGCCGGCGCAGCACATCCAACTGCATCTCGACCGCGATCAGCGATTGAATCGCGCCGTCATGAAGTTCGCGGGCGAACCGCCCACGCTCCACCGCCCCGGCCCGCTCGCGCAAACGCCGCACCAGATACACGTTGTAGATCGCCGGTCCCACCTGCTGCGCGAATTCCTGCAGAAAGCGCAATTCCTCTTCCGGATCCCCCATCATCATGGGGTCGAAGAGGAAGACCCGGCCCGACCACTCGGTCCCGAACAGCAACGACACCGAAACCATGGCATCAAATTTTTCCACGCGGGCCAGCGCCTGCAGGAATTCCGTGCTGGCATCGCGCACCCGGCCGCCGTCGGCATTGAGCAACACCACGTGAAACCCGTTGGCGCTGCGCGACGCGTAAATCGCNNGCTTCGGTGCCGTCGGCGCTGCGATTCACCTCGGCCAGAAATACCCGGTAGCTGTTCCTTTCCTGCGAGGCGCTGAGGACGCGGCGCGCCCCGTAGATGGTCATCACCTCGCCAAGAATCTGCTGCATGGTGCCGGTCAGTCCCGCCTCTACCCGCGTGGAACTGAGAACGCGGGTTATGACGGCGCGCTCGGCCCGCACTTTCTTCTGGTTCTCCGACATGTAGCCGAGCAGGAATCCAAGGACAAGCAGATAGACGGAACTCATGAAGAGCTGTTGCGGATCCAGTTCCCGCACGCTCACACCCAGCCGGGGGAGATGCATCAATTGCAGCCACTGATCCGCCCCTCCCTCCAGTCCACCGCGCACGGCGAAGGCTTCGACCCAGAGCAGGGCGACCGCGGTGGCTGCCGTGCCCACCGTCTCCCACAGTCCCCAGCGATAAGCCGCGGCCGCCATGACGAACACGAAGAATAGAAAGAAGGGACCGCGCTGCGCCGGGGCGAACATCGAGATCAGCACCGGCCACACGATGTCCGCCGCGTGCACGACCAGACGAAAAGCCGTGGTGGACTGCGGCCGGAAGCGGACCAGCAACATCACCACCACCGCGTGCACCAGGTAAACCGTCAGCAGCCAGTACAACCAGCGGGAATAGGCAAACCCGCGCACCGGCTCCATCCAGAGGGTAAACTCCGCCGCAATGGTCAGCGCCACGCGCGCCGTCGCCAGCCAGCGCTCGGTGCGCCGGATTTCGCCGGCGCTGAGCGGCGCCCGGAAACGCCATAGATCACGGTATCGGGGAATCATCCAGGACAAGAGGCTCTCTTCGTTACAGGGCCGAATGCCAAAGTCAGGCGCCTAATTCTAAAGGCAATCTCAGACAAACTCCATGCGCTTGTTATTCCCGCGCACCGCTCCTTAACGTATGACGCAAATACGCGTGACGACGCGTCGAACAACCTGCCAGTGGTTACTCTGGTAACCCCCGTCACCCCAATGCAAGCTCTAGAATGGGGGCCGGGAGTAGTTTGCCTTGGCCGCTCGCACAAAAATCTGGGTGTCGCTGCTGGTCGCGCTGGTTCTGGGCCAGACGGCGGCTTCCCTGCTCATGCCAAGGGGCAACGCGCTGACCGTGGCCAGCGACCTTATTCAGGGCGCTCTGCTGCTGGTTGCGACCGCTGCCTACCTGCCCAATACGTCGCGCTCGCGCTGCCCGACTCTGCACATCCGGCTCTTCTGGATCCTCATGAGCGTCGGCATGATCTTCTGGCTTACNNTTCCTGGGCGACGTCGTTCTGTTTCTGCATCTGGTGCCCATGATCGCGGCTCTCGCCGTGCTTCCTCATCTCCGGGACGACGAGCGCGATGGACGGATCCGGATGCTCGACTTTACCCTCCTGTTCACCTGGTGGATATTTATTTATGTATACGCCGTCGTCGCCTGGCAAACCGTGCATGTGGATGAAGTGGCCTACAGCGCGAATTTCAACTTCGCGTATCTGACCGAAAAACTGGTGCTCCTGGTCGCGCTCGCCATCCTCGCGTACACGGCTCGCGGCGGCTGGCGGCAGGTTTACGCACAACTGCTGGGCGCGAGCGCTCTCTACGCCTCCAGTTCCTATGTCGCCAACTGGGCCATCGGACACAAGCTTTACTACAGCGGCAGCCTCTACGATATCCCGCTGAGCGTGAGCACGGCCTGGATGGCAGCCGTGCCCCTGCTCGCTCTGCGGCTCGACCTGTCCGACTCCAAGCCCTCGCGGCCGGTGCTCGGCGTCTGGATCACGCGCCTCAGTATGCTGGCCCTGTTCAGCCTGCTCTGGGCCGCCATTCACTCCGCCCTGGACCCGGAGCTTCCGCCTTCGGTCACAGCCTTCCGCATTACGGTGAGTTTGTTGACCATGGTGGTGATGGGGGTTGTGGTTTTCTCGCGGCAACGCCTGCTCCGGACCGAGCTTTCGCTGTTTCTCGAAAAATCGCGCCGCTCGGTCGACGACTTGAAGGCCTTGCAGGAAGAGCTCATTCATTCCGAGAAACTGGCTTCGCTCGGGCAGTTGGTGGGCGGAGCCGCCCACGAGATCAACAACCCGCTGACGGCCATGCTGGGATACTCCGACCTGCTGAGCGCGTCCACCTTGCCCCCCGAGGAACAAGTCCAGGCGGCACAAATCGGCGAGCAGGTCCGGCGCACAACCGCGCTGGTCGCAAGCCTGCTTACGTTTGCCCGCCAGGCTCCTGCCGTGCTTGCCGCGGTGGACATCAACCCCGTACTGCAAACCGCGGCGCGGCTGCTGACGCCCCAGTTGGAGGCGGAAGGCAATTCCATCCGCCTCGAACTCGCCCCTGCGCTGCCTGCGGTGTTCGCCGACTCCAACCAGGTTCTGCACGTCTGCATGCACCTGGCGGGACAGATCAGCGCCCATCTCAATCGCGGAACCCACTCCACCCTGTTTGTTCGGACCCACAGCAACGGCGACGTTGTCATGGTCGACTTCTGTTCTTGCGATCCGGCTGCGCGGCCACTGTCATTCCCGTCGTTGTTCAACCCCGAGGCTGGGAACAAGCCTTCCACGCTGTCGCTGAGCGCCTGCTGCCGCATCGTCAACGAGCATGGGGGCCGTCTCCTGCAGCCTTCGACTCCGGACGAGCTCGCGTTCCGCATGGAACTGCGGGTGGCGGCAAAATCCGCCAGCCGGGCGGCACTGGCTGCACCCAACCGGGCGGCGGCACGGAGTGGTTCGTAGGCGCGCAGGTGGCAAGGGATTTCAAGGCTGCAAAGTTTCAAGGTTTCAAAGTTAAGCCTCGACGTTAGACTGCGACGAAACACGCCTCTTCCTTGAGACCTGGAAATCTTCCTTCTTCACAACCTTGAAGATTTCCTACCCGACGGTTCTCTTCAACTGTCCGCACGCCGCAAATATGTCGCGCCCTCGGGGACGGCGGACGAAGGCCAGGATTCCCGCGTCCACCAATATTTGGCGGAACGCGACCACCCGCTCCTGTTCCGGCGTGCGATACGGCAACTCCGTACCTGGATTCAGCGCGATCAAGTTGATTCTCGTCCGCATCCCTCGCACCAACTCCACCAACTCGCGCGCCTGCTCCGGAGCGTCGTTCACGCCCTCGATCAGCACATACTCGAACGTCATCCGCTCCCGCGGCCGCAGCGGAAATTCGCGCGCCGCTTTCATTAACTCCGCCAGGTTCCACTTCCGGTTCAGCGGCATCACTTCGCTGCGCAGCTTGTCATTCGACGCGTTCAGGGAAATCGCGAGCTTGGGACGGACCGCCTCCTGGCCGAAATCATGAATCCGCGGGACGATTCCCGCTGTCGACACCGTCATGCGCGATTCCGGAATCCCCACGCCCTGCACCAGCAGCCCAACCGACTTGATGAAGTTGTCGTAGTTCAGGAATGGTTCGCCCATGCCCATGAAGACGATGTTGACGCGCTGCAGCGGCGGCTCGACACCCTGGTCGCGAAGCACCGCCGCGATCTGGCCGACAATTTCTCCGGCTTCGAGATTCCGCTTGACCCCAAGCAGCGCGGTGAAACAGAACTTGCAGTTCACGGCGCATCCCACCTGGCTGGAAACACAAATTGTGGCCCGGCGCCAACTGTCGTGTGGCGCGCCGGTGCCGGACTCGATCTCATCACCGGCCTCGCTGCCATCGCCGGTCTCGCCGCCATCGCCCTCCGGCATCCAGACCGTTTCCACGGACTCGCCGTCGGCCAGTTCGATGAGGTAACGCACGGTGCCGTCGCTCGAAACAAACTTGCGCCCGATCCCGGGAAGCCCCACCGTCCAGCCCTGCTCGGACAGTTGGGCGCGATAGTCGAGGGGCAGGGTCGATGCCTGATCCAGCCGCTCAATCTTTTGCCGATAGAGCGCATCAAATAACTGCTGGCCCCGGTAGGCAGGCTGACCCGAGCCAATCGCAAGATCCGTGAGTTCCCGGCGACTGAGTCCTAACAGCGAATTGGAGGTCTGGCGATGCATAGTGGAGCTGCGGGCGCCCTCGCCCGTCCCTTCAATCATACTGAAATTATGATGCCAAGGACTTGCCGTAAGTTATACAAAAACAAGGCTAAACATCGACCGCCGTCGCCGAGCGCCGGATTATGGGAGAATAGTGTGAGCAATCCGCCCCGGAATTCATACTTTGGGTCCAACGTCCTGGTAAAAAACTAATGGCAAAAGAGGCCCGCAGCATACGTCGTCAGGTATTGCCGAACGGACTGACGGTGATTACCGAGCAGATGACCCACATCCGCTCGGTCGCCATCGGCATCTGGCTCAAGTCGGGCTCGCGCGACGAAGATTCGGAATGGAACGGCATCTCGCATTTCATCGAACACATGGTGTTCAAGGGCACGGAGACCCGCTCCGCCGAAGACATCGCCCGCCAGGTCGATTCGATCGGCGGCAATATGGATGCCTTCACGGCGAAAGAATGCATCTGCTTCAATATTAAGGTCCTCGATGAGCATCTTCCGCTCGCCATGGACGTGCTCTCCGATCTCGTTCTTCATCCGGTGTTCGATACCGGAGACATCGCAAAGGAACGCGGGGTCATTCTCGAAGAAATAAAAATGGATCAGGACAATCCCGACTACCTGGTGCACGAGATCTTCACCCAGAGTTTCTGGAAGGATCACTCCCTGGGCCTGCCGATCCTGGGCACGCGCGACACGGTGAAGAAATTCGAGCGCCCCATCGTCTCCCGCTTCTATGGACACCACTTCGCTCCCGGCAATCTGATCGTCAGCGCCGCCGGGAATCTGGACCACAAGCACTTTGTGGAACTGGTCGCGAAACATTTCGAACACGTGAAGCCGGCGAAAAACGGCTTGCACTCGCCCCAGCCCAAAACGTTTTCGCGCATCAACCTGCGCAACAAGAAGTCGCTGGAGCAGGTGCAGATCTGCATCGGCGTCCCCTCGCATCCCATGGCGGACGAACGGCGCTACGCTTCCTACATTCTGAACACGCTGCTCGGAGGCGGGATGAGTTCGCGCCTGTTCCAGAACATCCGCGAACGCCAGGGCCTGGCCTACTCCATCTACAGCGACCTGAATCCCTATCGGGATACCGGCTCGATGTGCGTCTATGCGGGCACTTCACGCGCGTCGGCCATCAGAGTCGTGGAGTGCGTCATCGAAGAATTCCGCCACCTGAAAACGACGCCCGTCCCCGAAGAGGAACTGCGCCGCTCCAAGGACCAGCTCAAAGGCAGCCTCATGCTGTCGCTGGAATCCTCCACCGCCCGCATGTCGAACCTCGCCCGGCAGGAGATGTATTACGACCATTTCTACGGACTCGACGAACTCATCGAGCGCATCGAAGCGGTCACCGTGGAGGACCTTAAGCAGACCTCCGAGGAATTTTTCCGCACCGAGCAGATCGCGGTCACCATTCTCGGCAACCTGACCGGCCTGAAACTAACCCGCGACCAGCTAATCTGCTGAGGTGGCGGGAGGCGCGGACAGACCGCGCTCACTTGGCCACGATGCGATCGCGCGCCGGAGCATGCGCATCGGCTGCGCGCGAGTATTGCACGGGCCAGGGCGTGGGAACCTTCAGTTCGCGGGCCGCCCGCAGCGGCCAGTAGGGATCGCGAAGCAACTCGCGGGCCAGCAATACCAGGTCGGCTTGCTGCGTCCGAATGATGCAATCGGCCTGCGCCGACTGGGTGATCATCCCGACCGCGCCGGTAGCGATACCCGCTTCGCGCCGAATGCGGGCCGCAAAAGCAGTCTGGTACCCCGGCCCCACCGGAATCTTTGCATTGGCCACATTGCCGCCGCTTGAGCAGTCCACCAGATCCACACCGCAATCCCGGAGCAGCGCCGACAAGGCCACCGACTGATCGATCGTCCACCCGGCCTCGGTTCCTTCTGGCTTTTCCCCAGTAAAGGACTCCAGCCAGTCGGTTGCGGAGATGCGCACGAATACAGGCAGGTGGCCAGGCCACACTGCGCGAACCGCTTTGGTCACTTCAACCACCAGTCTGACTCGATTCTCGAAGCTCCCTCCGTATTCATCGGTGCGCGTGTTGCTGAGCGGGGACAGGAACTGATGCAACAGGTAGCCATGGGCCGCGTGGATCTCGATTACATCGAAGCCCGCCGCGAGAGCGCGATGAGCGGCGGCCACAAAAGCCTTCTGAATCGCCGCGATCCCGTCGCGATCCAGCCCGGTTGGTTTCCCATACTCCGCGGAAAATGGAATCGCGCTCGGCGCCGCCAGCTTGTCCCAACCGCCTTCCGATGGCGGGATCAGACGCGTCCCTTCCCATGGTTTCGACATGCTGCCCTTCCTTCCCGCATGTCCAACCTGGATGCCGGCGCAGCTTCCCTGTGAGTGAAGGAAATCTGTAATGTGTTGCAGACGGTCGATGTGCTTATCCGACCAGATACCGAGATCCTGCGGAGAGATGCGGCCTTCCGGAGTGACCGCCGTTGCTTCGGTAAAAACCAGGCCCGCACCACCGACGGCGCGACTGGCAAGATGAACGAAGTGCCAGTCGCTGGCAAAGCCATCCTCGGAAGAGTATTGGCACATGGGCGATACGGCGATCCGATTGGGCAGGGTAATGCTTCGCAACACCAGAGGGGCGAATAAATGAGGAAGGCTCATGGGCAAAAATCCTTAGTAGGCTGTCCTGTGAGAAGCTGCCAATTGAGAACTGACAACTCAGCTTAACTGGCAGCGAAGCCTCGTTGGCCAGAAGAAAGCCCTAAGTCTTCACCAGCGCAGCCCAACCGTAATGGGTAGAACGATGGTCTGGACGTCGCTATGGTAAGCCTTGTGGTAGCGGCCTTCGATGAAGACCTTGGCACGGCCAAGATGGTTTAAACGGTAAGTCAGCCCGCCGCCGTAGTTGTAGCCACCCGCATCCTTGGAATTCGAGGAGAGGGTTTGCGCGGTTTGAATGGTGTTGTTGACACAGTTGAGATCCCACCAGACCCACGCCGGCTTGCAGACTGTGCCGGGCTCAAGCGGTTGGCTGCGCGCCGAAACGCTGCGCCGATAGAAACCCCCGCCGAAAATTCCATAGGCGCCCCATCTGCCGGAATGGAACGGCACGTTGACGATGCCGTTCAGACTCACAGACTGCATGTTTCCGCTGGCGTCGGGCAGGCTCTGATTCTGGATCACGCTGGGCCGGAAGCTGAGGTTGTAGTACATATATTCGGCATCGAGCCCGAACATGCGGCTGAAGTTCACACCGCCTCCGACGACGCCTTGATAGGAGTTCCCGACAAAGCTGTTGACGTCGCCGCGGCCGACGCCAGCACCGCCGCCGACGGAAAAGCTAAAGCGGCTGAAACTCGATTGTGCCGAGGCCGATGCGATGAATCCGCAAAAAACCAGTAAGAACAGTATCCGATTGCTCAATCTCGATCTCCTGTTTCGTAGAGCCTAAGGTCGTGGAACCGCCGGCGAAAGGCGGAGCCCGGCCACGTTCGCCATTTGTACTTAGATGCAGGTATAGAAAAGGAAAGCCAGCCTTTTCCCCGGCAGGCTTGGGAAAAGTCGATTTTCAATACCCAAGCCCCGGAAGTAGCCATCCGATTTCCCGTAGCGACGCGGCTTGCCGCGTCCGGGAAGACAGGGCAAGCCCCCGTCCTTACATGGTCAGTTGCGTCCCGCNNCGGAGCATGTTTCCACCTGCGCGGGTGGCAATATCCAGACCATAGTTCAGCAAGGTATCGCCGACGGTGCGGTTGCGGTCCGGATAGTAAACGTTCGCCAGTCCCTCGGCCATGAGGGGCCCGGCCAGCCCGGAAACATTGAACACGTCGCGCCCGTCGTCGTTGCGCGTCACGAACAGGCGCTGCACCGAATACTTCACGGCGCGGCCAAAGCTGGGATTGACCTCGGGATAGAAACGCGGATCCTCGTGCAACGCGGACGCCAGAATAAACGTCCCGAAAAATTCACCCGACGCCTGGCGAGCCATGGAGGACCCAAAGCGTTTGCCATAGCCGTCCCAACCCTGAAAGTAGCCGGTCGGCGAATTATCCGCCTGGCCGACCGCGGAACCCAGCGCCGCCCAGGTGATGGTGTGCAGGGAAACGCTGTTGTCGACGAACAGTTGGAACTTACCCCCCGTGGAGAGTCGCTCCGTGCTCAAAGCGATGTCGGGAAAAACGACAGACTTCTCCTGCAGCAGATTGTACAGGTCCACGCCCGGCACCTTCGATGGAGCACTGGGAGCCTGGCCGGCGGGAGAAGCGTCAGCCGGCGGCTTCGGCGTTTCCTGGGCGAATGCTGCCGTGGTCAAGCCGAATGCAATCGCTCCCAACAAAAGCCACGCACCCAGCGGCAGGCGCCGGCAGAATGCCAGGTTGAACTGCCTGGCGTATGTCGTTCCGGAGATGCTGATTCCTTGGCGAATTGGCATCGCTAGAGATTACCCAATCGCAAGCCCGGCGGCAATCGCTTAAATTTCAAAGCCCGGCTTCAGGCAACTTCTCCGGCCCGCGCCGCCAGGACCTCGAGCAGTTCGCCAACCGTCAGGCCCGATTCCAGCAACTCAATCATGTGATCGGCACTAACGCCCACTTGCGCGCCTAAGGCAACGATTTTGGCCACCGCCCGCTGCAAGGCTTCCTTCTGGGCCATGGTGAGCGGTTCGGCTAGATCACGGCTCGCGACTTCGGTCAGACGCAGTTCCGTCGACATTTGGATTACTCCAATTTTCACAACATCTGGCTTGGATGCCATGCGGGCCCACGTTCCCCGAACCGGAATCCGGCCAGGATCACCGACTTGTAGCCATGATGCGCCAAGCCAGCCGGTTCGTGCTGTGATGCAGCTTACTTATAATTGTGACGGAATGGACGAGGCATCGGTTGCGGCATTTCTGCGGGCGCCTTCGTGTCATGATTGTGGATGGGACTTCAGGAGACGGCCGGGGCGGCGCAGTACTGCTCGAAGGCAGCCTTCAGGTCGGCGGCGATGGCGGACGCTTCGCGGGTTTCGATCTGGTGGCGGTGCATCATGTAAACCGGCTTGCCGTCGCGCAGAATCGCAATCGAAGGCGAAGAAGGCGGGTATCCTGTGAAACAGGAACGGGCACGGGCGGTGGCTTCCATGTCCTGTCCGGCAAACACGGTCGCGATCTTGCCCGGCCTGGTGGCATTCTGCAACGCCAGGCGCACGGCGGGACGCATGCGGCCGGCAGCGCATCCGCAAATAGAATTCACGATCACCATGGTTGTACCCGGTTCATGCACAAAACGGTCAACGTCGGCGGCGCTGCGCAACTCTTCAATGCCCAGGCGCGTCAGTTCTTCGCGCATCGGGATTACCAGAACTTCTGGATACATGGACTCTCCTTGGAATTTGTAATTGGCAAATGATTGGTAATTGGTAATTTGTAATTGGTAATTTGAGCCCGAGGCTTCAAAATTACAAATTGCCAGCTACAAGTCCCGATTACGATGCTCCTTTCACTATAGAGCTAAACCGGGCTTCTGACGATTCTGAATTTATTGTATGTAATTTGAAGATCGGAGCCCGAAGCTTCCAAATTACAAATTGCCAATTACAAATCCTTATGACGATTCAGGAAAACGTTGCGCTGGCGCCTCTGACCACGNNTTGTGCTGGGCGGGGGCAGCAATCTGGTCATCGCCGATGGGGGTTGGCCGGGGCTGGTGGTGAGAATCGCGATCGGCGGGATCAGCAGCCCAGCCACGAATGACGCCGCGGGCAACGCCGTGCTCTTCAGCGTAGGCGCGGGCGTCGACTGGGACGACTTTGTCGCGCAGGCGGTGGCGCAGAACTGCGCGGGAGTCGAGTGCCTGAGCGGAATTCCGGGCAGCGTCGGGGGGACGCCCGTGCAGAACGTTGGAGCCTATGGACAAGAGGTCTCCGGCACCATCGAATCGGTGCGCGCTCTGGACTTGAAAGAAGACCGCATTGTGGTTTTGCCCAAACCCGCATGCGGATTCCGCTATCGCGCCAGCATCTTCAACACGACCGAGCGCGGGCGCTACATCATTTTGCGCGTGAACTACCGGTTGAAGCGCGGTGGCGCTGCGAGTTTGAAGTATGCCGACCTGCAGAAGCACTTTGCCGAGCGTTTTCCCGAACCCGTTGCCGGAAAAAAGACGCCACCTTCGCTGGCCGAGGTGCGCGAGGCGGTGCGCGCAATACGGCGCAGCAAAGGCATGTTGCTTGTCGCCGGAGACGCGGATTGCCGCAGCGCCGGATCGTTCTTCAAGAATCCCGTGCTTGACGAAGCGCAGTTCAAAGACCTGGCCGCGCGCGCCGCAGCCCAAGGGCTGGAGATTCCCAGCTACCCTGCTCTCGATGCGCAACGCAAGGTTTCCGCCGCCTGGCTGGTGGAACACTCGGGTTTCTGCAAAGGATATGCGAGGGGAGCGGCCGGGATCTCGCACAAGCACGCGCTGGCCCTGATCAACCGGGGAGACGCCAAGGCGAGCGACATTGTCGGGCTGAAAGATGAAATCCAGCACGGCGTGCAGGAAGCGTGGGGGATTCTGCTGGCACCGGAGCCGGTGTTTGTAGGATTTTGACCGAACTGCGGCCCTCGATTCCAATGCTCCAAAATCCCGATGATTCAATAAAATAAGGGCGGCGCATCCCGCAGCGACGTTCCCCCATGCCGGCCCAGAGGAATCCGTTTGGCGCGGGATCCGCCCTGTTNNCGTGATTGCAGAATCCGCAATGGCGGGCGAGGCCATAGCATTGGCGCAACCAGAAGAGGACGTGCTGGGAACGGCCGTCCGCGAACATGCGCGCCTCGTGTACCGCATCGCATATTCGGTCTTGCGCAATCCCGCCGACGCGGAAGATGCAACCCAGGAGATTTTTCTGCGCGTACTCCGCGCCGGCAAGAGAATCGCCGCGATCAAGGACCAGAAAGCATGGCTGGCGAGGATTGCATGGCGCGTGGCAGTCGAGCGCCGGCAGAAGATGGCGAAGGCAGCCGCTGGAACCGAGGAGGCGGGGGAGTCGTTGGTCGCACCGGGCTACGGAGCGGATCGCGTTCTTCTGGAGCAGGAGCGCAACGCGATTCTGCAGCGGCTGATCTCCGCCTTGCCCGGCCCGCTGCGCGACGCACTGGTTCTGTCGACACTGGAGGAGATCGCGCCGCGGGAAGTCGCCGCGATGCTCGGAATCAGCGAGGCTGCCGTGCGTTCCCGGTCATTTCGCGCGCGGGAGATTCTGCGGGAAAGGCTTTTGGCCCTGGCTGGGCCGAGGATATGAATATGGATCCAATGGAGAGACAACGCGATGTCGATCATTGGCTGGAATCGGCGCTCAGCCAATACGGCAAGGCTGAGCCGCGGACTGGCTTGGAGAGTCGAGTGTTGGCGAACCTCCAAGCCGAGCGGAATCGGATTGCGTCCCGGCGACGCTGGTGGTGGGCGGCAGGGTCCGCAGCGGCTTTGGCGGCCATCGTGGCGGGGGTATGGGTTGGCGAAGCCGGTCGCGGAAGGAATCCGGGAAGCACGGCGGGGACGTCGACGACGACGCGTCGCGAAGCCGTCCGGCGATTGATCCCGCCAGAACCCGCACCACAAGTGGCTCACCCGGCAAGAGAAGTGGCGCAGCGCAGACCCGCGAATCGGGCGGTTCGAGATCTGGCAGTGGCGAGGACGCCGAAGCTGGCGCAGTTCCCTTCGCCGCAGCCGCTGAACGAGCAGGAGCAGGTTCTGGTGAGCTACGTTGCGAATTATCCGGAAAGCGCCGCGCTGGTCGCGCAAGCCAGGGCTGAGGCGCTGCAGCGGGATCGCGAAGAAGAAGCGCAAGCGGATGGCAGGCAGTGAGGGTTCCGAGCACCAGGCATGTTTCAGACGTATTCAAGCGAGCAGCACAAACTCAAGGAGAATCATCAATGACTATGACGAAGAGAGCGGTTGCGGCGGGCGTCCTGACGATGGCGCTAGTGTTTGCGGGTGGAATCGGCAAAGGATTGGCGCAAGANNTCGAGCGGTTCCACGAAGAGTACGGAGAAGGAGCGATCGAAGCCGTTGGAAGCCTACCGTCTCGATTTCTCGATCAACGAATTGGAGGACGGGAAGAAGATCAACACGCGGCAGTATTCCATGAACTTGAACGCGAACGATTCCAATGAGATCAAGATTGGTTCGCGCGTTCCAGTCGAGCCCAAACAGGGGGAATTCCAATACCTCGACGTCGGCACGAACATCTGGGCCAAGCTGGACTCGCGCAATGACCAACTGGGGTTGACGGTGCGAATCGAACTCAGCAACTTCGCGAGTTGGGGACTCGGTACATTTCCGACTCCAGAGCAACCGCAAGCCCACGACACCCGGCCGGTGATCCGGCAACTCAAGATCAGTGCCAGCACTCTGGCGTTGCTGGGAAAGTCGATGGTCTTGGGCAGTGTGGACGATCCGAACTCGAAGCGGCAGTTTCAAGTTGAGGTGACGGTTACGAAGTTAAGGTAGGTTGTGCAGCCCGGTCGCGCGGCCCGGTCGCGCGGCCGGCTTACACGCGATCGGCCAGGCGCCTTGCTTCCTGAAAGACCTCCACGAACATCTGGCGCGTCAGCTTGCCGGTGTTCGTGTTTTGGTTGGAGGGGTGGTACGACGCCAGCAGGATCTTGCGATTCGGCATTTGGTAATGGGCCGCATGGCGAAATACGTAGGGCTTCTTGGTGCTGATCACGTTCCGCCGCTTCAGATAGTTCAAGTACGCGTCGAATCCGATTCTTCCCAAGGCAACAATTACGCGCAAATCTTTCAGTCCTTCGAGTTCGCGTTCCAGAAANNNCCTGGCCATCGTCGCGGGCCGTCGCCGTGGGCAGCAGGGCGAATCCGGTTTCATGCAGCACGGGATACATGAAGTTGCCCGAAGCGTCTCCGGTGAAGGGGCGCCCGGTGCGATTGGAGCCGTGGGCGCCGGGAGCGAGTCCGAGCACCAGGACGCGCGCCTTGGGATCGCCGAAACCGGGAACGGGCTTGCCCCAGTACTCGCAGTCGCGGTAAGCGCGGCGCTTCTCGCGGGCGACCTGCTCGCGGTAGGCGACCAGCCGCGGGCAGCGTGTGCAGTTGACAACTTCCGCGTTCAGAACCTGGAGCCAGTTGGGAAGAGACATTTCGTGATTTGCGATTTGTAATTTGTAATTTAACCCCAAACTGGTTTCAAATTACCAATTACAAATTACCAAATTACAAATTCTCCAGCTTGTCAGCGCCACCTAAAGCCTTCGCCCGCCCTGGCCGGTTACTTTGGTGGGTAGGAAACCCCCTTCCGCCGTTTGACGTTGCTCTTCGAGAGTCTTTACACTCAAGGTTGCGGCACATGGTTTCGCAGCGGAGATACTCCCCTCCCGACTCTGCTGCCGCACCCGCTTTGGAAAGGTAATTGTGAGCCCCACGGAAACCAACGACACGACCAAGGAAAGCGCCACCAAACGCGAGATTCAGGTCGAGATTCCGGTCGAGGATGTGAACCGGCAGACCGATACGCTGATCCAGAAATATCAGAAGATGGCGCGCATTCCAGGGTTCCGGCGCGGCCATGTTCCGGCGTCCATTATTCGCCAGCGTTTTTCCGAGGAGATCAAGACCGACATGGTCGAAGCTCTGATCCCGCGCTTCTTCAGGCAGGAAGCGGAGAGGCTGAGCCTGCACCCGGTATCGCAGCCGCGGGTCACCGACCTGCATCTGCACGAGGGCGAACCGCTGCGTTTCAAGGCTGCCTTTGAAGTGCTGCCGGAAATCAAGCTGGAAGGCTACAAAGAGCTGCGCGCCGACAAACCGGAGATCGCGGTTTCCGAGGCGGATGTGGAACAGGCGCTGGCCGACCTGCGCGAGCGTCATGCCAGTTTCAATCCGGTTGAGGGCCGAACCCTCGCCGACGGCGACTTCGCCCAGGTATCGCTCGATGGCAATCCGAAAGCCGGCGAAGCCAAGTCTGAAGAAGGCCAGCCCGTGCACATGGATGAAGTGCTGGTGGAAATCGCGGGCAAGGACACCATGCCGGAATTCACGGAACACTTGCGCGGTTCGACCGCCGGAGACGAACGCACTTTCGACGTCAACTATCCGGAGGATACGAACGACAAGCGCCTGGCGGGCAAGACGTTTACCTATGTGGTGAAGGTGCAGTCGATCAAACAGAAAAGCCTGCCGGAACTGAATGAAGAGTTCGCCAAGCAACTGGGCGAATTCCAGACGGTGGACGACGTGCGCAAGGCGATTCGCGAACAGATGGAAGCGGAGCGCAAGCACGAAGCCGAACATGCCGCCAAGGAAAAGCTGGTCGGCGAACTGATTCAGCGGAACGATTTTGAAGTTCCCGATTCGCTGATCGAACAACAGATCGACATCCGGCTGGAGCGGGGACTGCGGGCGCTGGCAGCCCAGGGTCTGACCGCCGAGCAGATGAAGAAAATGGATTTGAACCGTCTGCGCGCGGGACAGCGCGAGCAGGCGATTCACGATGTGAAGGCGGCGCTGCTGCTCGAAAGGGTGGCGGAGGAAGAGAATATTCAGGTCAGCGACGAAGAGGTAACCGGAGAACTGGAAGCGCTGGCCAGACAATCAAAGCAAACGTCCGAAGCGGTACGCGCTCGATTGACACGGGATGGGGGCCTCGATAGAATCCGGACAAGAATCCGCAACGAAAAGACCCTCGAATTTCTGTATCACCAGTCCGCGTAATGACCATGCGGACCATTTCGATCCTCCCCTGAGCCGTCGAGACCGACCTTCAGGGCGGGAGTGTGGAAAGGTTGAACCGATGCTGGTACCGATGGTAATCGAGTCGACGGGCCGGGGCGAACGGGCCTATGACATTTACTCGCGGCTGCTCCGCGACAACATCATCTTTATTGGCACACCGATTGACGACAACATCGCCAACCTGGTGATCGCCCAGATGCTGTTCCTGGCGCAGGAAGACCCGGAGAAAGACATCCAGCTCTACATCAATTCGCCGGGCGGGTCGATCACGGCGGGCATGGCGATCTACGACACCATGCAGTACGTGAAGAACGACGTGACCACGATCTGCATCGGTCAGGCGGCTTCGATGGCGGCGCTGCTGCTTTCGGCCGGACAAGCTAAAAAGCGGCTGGCACTGCCGAATTCGCGCATCCTGATCCACCAGCCCTCGATGGGCGGACTCTCCGGGCAGGCCACCGACATTGACATTCATGCCCGCGAAATTCTGCGCATGCGGGAGATTACTAATCAGTTACTGGCCAAGCACACCGGCCAGAAGCTGGATAAAGTGGAGAAGGACGTGGAGCGCGACTTCATCATGAACTCGCAGCAGGCCAAGGAATACGGAATCATCGACGATATCATCTACAAGACGAGATAAAGGGTATGATCGGCGTTCGCAAGCGATCCCGCTGATTCGCAAGAAAATGCGAATGCGTGGGGCACCCGCCAGAAAAGGAGTACGGCCGAGTGAAAACCAGATCGGGTTCGGATGAAATGTTGCGCTGTTCGTTCTGCCACAAGTCGCAGGACGCGGTCGCGAAACTGATCTCGTCGCCCAGCGACTATCCCCGCGCTTACATCTGTGACGAGTGCGTGGCGGTCTGCAACTCGATCCTCGAAGACGACCGCACCACGACACCTTCGGCGGCGATCCCGAACCAGTTGCCGAAGCCGCAGGAAGTGAAGACCTTCCTCGACGAGTACGTCATCGGCCAGGAGCAGACCAAGAAGAAGCTGGCCGTCGCCGTCTATAACCATTACAAGCGCATTTACATGAACCGCCAGCGCACCGGCGACGGCGTGGAACTGACCAAGTCGAATATTCTGCTGATTGGACCGACCGGAACCGGCAAGACACTGCTGGCCCAGACGCTCGCCCGCATGCTCGATGTGCCGTTCGCGATCGTGGACGCGACCACCCTCACCGAGGCGGGTTACGTGGGCGAGGACGTCGAGAACATTATCCTCAAGCTTCTGCAGTCGGCCGAAGGCGATGTGAGCCGCGCCCAGACTGGCATCATCTATATCGACGAGATTGACAAGATCGGGCGCAAGGACGAGAACCCCTCGATCACCCGCGATGTGTCTGGCGAAGGCGTGCAGCAGGCNNCCGCACCAGGAATTCACGCCGGTCGATACCACCAACATTCTCTTTATTTGCGGCGGCGCGTTCGTGGGCCTGGAGAAAATCATCGGGCGGCGCATCGGCAAGAAGGCTCTGGGATTCCGCATCGGTGAAGATACCGAAACCGAGGCGGGCCTGGATGCGAAGCGCAACTTTGAAATGGTCTCGGAAGCGCAACCGGAAGACCTGATCAAGTTCGGGCTGATCCCCGAGTTTGTCGGCCGCCTGCCGGTGATGGGCGTGTTGCAGCAACTGGACGAAAACGCGCTGGTGGAGATTCTGACGCGTCCCAAGAACGCGATCGTGAAACAGTACCAGCGGCTGTTCGAGTTTGAAAATGTGCGCCTGAAGTTCAGCGACGACGCCAACCGGGCGATTGCACGCCAGGCGATGGCGCGCAAGGTTGGAGCCCGCGGCCTGCGCATGATTCTGGAAGAACTCATGCTGGAGTTGATGTACAGCCTGCCCAGCCAGAAGAAGGTTAAGGAATTTGAAGTGACCCGCGAGATGGTGGAAAAGCGAAACGTCTCGCTGGCCATGATCGAGAAAGCAGCAAGCTAGAACCCACCCTGGCGTCGCAAGAAACGCGGCGCCAGGATGGGGCATCCATTAGAACCGGGACCAGAGACGGGAGACTGAGTTGTCGAACCCCAAGGAAAAGTTTGAGAGCAAGAAGTTACCCATGATGCCCATTCGGGATGTGGTCATCTTCCCTTACATGATGACTCCGTTCGTGGTGGGCCGGGAGTCGAGCGTGCGCGCGCTCGAAGAAGCTCTGGCCAGCGATAAGAAGATATTTCTTGCCACCCAGCACGATGCCTCGATCGACGAACCCAAGGCGGGAGACATCTTCCAGGTGGGGACCATTGTCAACATCGTGCAGAGCCTGAAACTTCCCGACGGGAACATCAAGGTGCTGGTCGAAGGCATCGAGCGCGGGAAGATTCTCCAGGTAATCGAGACCGACGGCTATCTGCAGGCCACGGTTCGGGTCGCGCGTTATGCCACGGAGACGACGGCGCAGATTGAAGCGGGCATGCAGCGCGTCACCGGCATGTTCGAGCAATACGTAAAGCTCTGCCAGTCGCTGAACTACGAAACCATGATCGCGGCCGTGCGCATGGAAGATCCGGCGAAGCTGACCGACACCATCGCCGCCAACCTGCAGCTCTCGATCGAAGAAAAGCAGGGGCTGCTGGAAATTTTCGATCCCGCCGAGCGCTTGAACCGGATCGGCGACGTACTCGACGTGGAAATCGAAAAGCTCAACATGGACCGTACCATCCAGTCGCGCGTGAAGCGGCANNGACGAACTGAAGAAGAAGATCGAAGCGGCGGGCATGCCGAAGGAAGTTCGCGACAAGGCGATCCAGGAATTGAAAAAGCTGGAAGCGATGCCGCCGATGTCGGCGGAATCGACGGTCTCGCGCAACTATCTTGACTGGCTGCTGGCGGTGCCGTGGAAGAAGCGGTCGAAGGAGATCCGGAACATCTCGCGCGCCGAAAAGGTCCTGAACGAAGATCATTATGGACTGGAGAAAATCAAGGAGCGCATCCTCGAGTTTCTCGCCGTCCGCCAGTTGGTGAAAAATCCCAAAGGCTCGATTCTTTGCTTTGTCGGACCTCCGGG
>PMBA01000221.1:25900-28002 GCA_003152795.1 Acidobacteriaceae bacterium
CGGCGCTGCTCGAAGTTCTCGATCCCGAGCAGAATTTCATGTTCGTCGATCACTATCTCGACGTCGAGTACGACCTGTCCCAGGTTTTCTTCGTGGCCACGGCGAACGTGATGCATACGATTCCGCCCGCGCTGCAGGATCGCATGGAAGTGCTGCGTCTGCACGGCTACACGGAACCGGAAAAGGTCGAGATCGCAAAGCAGTTTCTGGTGAAGAAGCAGATGCTGCAGGCGGGGTTGACGGAGAAAAACGTGCAGTTTCCGGACGACGCAATCCGGCAGATGATTCGCGGCTACACCCGCGAAGCCGGGGTGCGAAACCTGGAGCGCGAAATTGGCAACGTCTGCCGCAAAGTTGCGCGCAAAGTGGTCAAGGAAGGCGCGGAGTTCTCGGCTGCAATCCAGCCGGAAAAGATCAGCGACTACCTTGGCGTACTGAAGTTCCGCGACACCCTGGCCCACGAGAAGAGCGAAATCGGACTGGTGACGGGCCTCGCCTGGACCGAAGTGGGAGGGTCGATCCTGAGCACCGAGGCGATGGCCGTGGATGGCAAAGGCAAGCTCACNNGTGATGCAGGAATCGGCGCAGGCTGCCATGTCCTACATTCGTTCGCGAGCGGCGCGGCTCGGCCTGCCTCGCGACTTCTACCGCAACATGGATATTCACGTGCACGTGCCCGAAGGCGCGATTCCAAAAGATGGCCCGTCGGCCGGCATCACCATCGCCACCGCTCTGGCCAGCGCGTTAAGCCGGATACCGGTGCGCCGCGATATCGCCATGACCGGCGAGATCACACTGCGCGGCAAGGTGCTTCCCATTGGTGGCTTGAAAGAGAAACTTCTCGCCGCCCATCGCGCTGGATTGTTCGAAGTGATTCTGCCGCAGGAAAACGAAAAAGACGTGGCCGAGGTTCCGGAGAACCTGCGCACGGCGATGAAATTGCATTTTGTGGACAACATGGATCAGGTGCTGGCCGTCGCGCTGGAAGGTCCGTTGCCGCAGATGCCATCGGAGGCCGAGACCATGGCGCCCATCGCCACTCCGCCCGCCCCAGAGATTCCCACGGCAAGGCAGTAGACTACGACTGGTCTCGTACGTGGTTTTGGGAAACGTGCCTTACGCCGTCATCCTGCCGCCGCCGAACTGTGGTAGAAAGCTACGGTGAGAGGAGGGTGAGAACATGGCAACTCTCGATTGGTCCCAATGTCCCGCCGTCGAAAGCGTGCCGGACAGACGCAGCGGCGCATGGGTGTTTCGCGGTACCCGGATGCCCGTGGCTACGGTTTTTGAAAATCTTGAGGCGGGTTCGAGCATAGAGGAAATCATCGAGCAGTTTCATGTAACGCGAGAACAGATTCAGGCGGTGCTCGAATTTGCCGCCCGTAGCCTCGACGTGCCGCCTGTTCCTGCTGGCGCAGCGACTTCGACTGATGCGCATGCTCTTTGACCACGGCACCCCAAGCGGCATTGCCGGGTCGCTTTCGGGTCACGATGTTACCGAGGCTATAGAACGCGGGTGGGACAGGCTCTCTAACGGCGAACTGCTCAAAGTAGCTGAGGCCGCAGGGTTTGACCCTTTGCTCACCACCGACAAAAGAATCCGCTATCAGCAAAATTTAACAGGCAGAAAAATAGCCGTTGTTGTACTTGGGAACTCGACCTGGCGGGTTGTTCGCCTGTACCTTGACCGGATTGCCTCGGTTGTTTCCGAAGCCACACCGGGCAGTTATGCTGAAGTGAACATACCTTTCATCACAAACATCCTGTGATCACCCGCACAGACTTCTAACCCACCCTCGGCAACAATGGTGATTGACCTGTGAGTCAGGCTGAGGCGGTTCTCGAAGCTGCCCCAGCCCCATTTGTCGGCGCTCTTTGAAAACACCAATTTCGGACAATAAGCGGGTATCAGCCCGCCGCCCCAACCCGGAGCCAGCAAAAAGCGAGCTAAGCTCTTAGTTTTGAATACTTTGGAGGTAAGTCCTTATTCCTTAATACTTTAGCGCAAATGGGGGGGGACCTAAACATTAGGGTAATACCCCAAGACTAAACAGCAGAATCGAGGTCAAAGGCAGCGCACAAGAGTGTCCCGCTCTACCCAA
>PMBA01000221.1:28048-28178 GCA_003152795.1 Acidobacteriaceae bacterium
GCGTATCGCTGGTTCTTTCTGATCAGCGTTCTCATTGGGCTGGTCATCGCGGGCGGACTGGCGCTGTGGCACAGACTGCGCCCGATTGAGGAAGAGGACGTCGAGCCCAAACGTCCGCTCGGGCTTTAGC
>PMBA01000008.1 GCA_003152795.1 Acidobacteriaceae bacterium
GTTGTATCCGCGGACGCGTGCGCCGGCAGCGTAACCGCGCAGGCATTGGTTCCACCCTTCCCTGGGTGGGAAACGTCCCGGAGAGTCATTCTCTGGATGAATAGGCTCGGCGCCCCATGATTCACCAGGTAAATGCGCATCTTGATCAGCGCTTGAGGACCAAGATTCGTGTTTTGCATAACCTGATAGGAGCCAGTGATCAGCGGACCGCTGCTGGCGAGCGCAACTTGGAGCCCAAGCGCCAGCGATACGATGACGATCAGCCGCCGCGTACCGACACAAAAAGTTCTGTAGCTCATGTGAACCTACCTTCCCGGGCGCCCTCGCAGGCCAACCCCCGCTCGATTCCGTATCGCAGTGCTGGGAGCACCGCGTCAATTCCAGGGCTTTCTCCCGGAGTGGCAATCACGATGCCAGCTTAGCACGCTGACTAAGCACCATGCTGCCAATCACTTGCCCCATCAATCCCGAGGAGATGAGGAGTGACCGCAGCGGCAAAACGCGCCCTTAGTGGGGAGAATGCCCCGATCCGCGAAACGCGTCCTCTAAGGAACAACGTTCGTCTTCAATTCATAACTGGCTAAAACCAGGGCCGCAAACGACCCAACTGACTCGACCTGCAGTTTTGGCAATTCCGGTGCACTCCGGGTTTCCTGCGGGCATTCTCGATTCTGCACAGCCTACAATAAGCAGATCACAAGCCCTACCCGAAACCGATGAACTCCAGCCCGCAAACCACGGATCACCCAAACGCAGGTCGTTTGAACGCAGATCGTTCACTCGGAGATCGTTCCAACTCGAATCGCGGTCGGTTCGATACCGCGACTCTGCGAATAGCAACGCTGTTGCCTCTGTTCGCCGGGGCTGCGCTTTTCGAAGCTAAGAGCCTCTCCGCTCTCACGGCGCTCTCCAACAGCGACATCTGGTTGCACCTGCGTACCGGCACCTGGATGCTCCAAAACCACGCTGCGCCGCACGCTGGGCTTTTCTCACAGTCGCCGGATCTTCGCTGGACCGCCTCCAACTGGGGCTACGATCTGCTGGTTGCCGTTGCCTTCAGGATGCTGGACCTGCGTTCCATCCCGGTCCTGGTAATGATCTTCAAATCGGCGCTCGCCGTCCTCACATTTCTGTTGGCCGGTGGCGTACGCGAAAGATTTTGGCCCGCAGTCGCCCTGTCGGTCACGGTGCAATACATCCTGGGCGGGATTTTGCCTGGTCCCACCTACTGCTCCATGCTCTTGTTCGCTGTCGAATTACTCCTGCTCAACCAAAGCCGCGTAAGGGATAGCGTCCGTCCACTTTTCTGGTTGCCGCCACTTTTTCTGCTCTGGGCCAATCTTGACAACCAGTTTGTGTTCGGACTTCTTCTACTTTTGCTGCTCCTCCTGGCATCGAACATTCCGAATCTCGCAAGTCTCCTCAGCAGTAGCTCACAAGTCCCGCTTTCTCAACTAAGACGATCCACGCTTTCGCTCAAGAACGCGGGAACCGTCGCCCTGCTCTGCGCAGTCGCCACCATCATTACGCCCTATTCCTACCACCTCTACGGAGTTTTTTTTGCCAGTTTCACCAGCGCCGCCAACCGTTACCTCCCGGATTTCCATGCCATGGGTTTCCGCCAACCCCAGGACTACGTTCTGATGCTGCTGGCCATGGCGGCGTTTCTCGCGCTCGGGTTGCGGCGTTCGCGCGATCCGTTCCAGATTTCGTTGATGATCGGCTGCATCATGCTCTCTTTCTATGCACAGCGAGACGCTTGGCTGGTTGCACTGGCCGCGATTGTGGTAATCGCCGGAGCGGTTGGCCATCCAGCTGAAACTGCCAGCGCTGAACCCCAACACAAGCGCAACCGGCAGCTGTTCCTTGCCGCTGGAATGTCGCTTGCGATTCTGATGCTCGCGGCCGCGTTCGAAATTCCCCGCAGCCACGAAGCGCTCCTCGCCAAGGTCGAGCAAACCTATCCCGTGGCCGCCTGCAGCTACATTCGCGAACACCAACTGCCGCCGCCGCTGTTCAACGCCTACGACTGGGGAGGGTTCCTGACCTGGTATTTGCCGGAATACCCCGTCGCCATCGACGCCCGCCCCGGCTTGTATGACGAGGACTACGTGGTCCAATATTTCAAAGCCACCAACGCCGATGTGCCCTACCAGTCCTATCCCGCGATGGCCCAGGCTGGAACGCTGCTGTTGCAGCGGAAATCGCTGATGGGAGAAGCGCTCAGTGCGGTGCCGGCATTTCGAGTGGCATACAGCGACAGTGTGGCCGTGGTGTTAAATAGACCCTAGTTCTTATGTCGACATCCGTTGTTCGAGACAACGCGGTTGGATCACATTGGATGACAAGTGTTTTAACCCATCGATATGGTCCAACGGCGCTTGTCTGCCTTTTCGGCATCCTGGCCAGGGTTCCCTTCTTTCTCGCATTCAGGCCGATGTGGTCGGCGGACAGTCCTGGCTATGTGATCCCCTATTTTCTTTGGAGAAACCACAGGTTCTTCTTGGGCGCCCGCACGCCTGTTTACCCACTCTTTTTGGGGTTCGCCCAGTGGCTGGCTAGGCATCCCGTAGGGCCCACGCTTCCTATTTCTGCCACGTATCAGACTATTTCTCTGCAATCGGCCCTTCCTGTTTCCGCCGCGTATGTGACTGTCTGTCTGCAATCGGCCTTGGATATTGCCGCCGCCTGCGTTTTGTATTTCACATTGGAAAAACTGAACGTCCGAAGGAGTATCGCTCTTGCCTCCTCTGTATTTGCGGTAACCATTCCCGCGCTCTGCTTGCTTGACATCAATATTTTGACTCTGTCGCTCTCATTTACTCTATTAGTCTTGTGTGCGTCGGTATTTGCCAACTTGATGCGGAAAGTTAATGATGGCTCTGGATTTGTCATTGCGTCGTTGCGCTGCGGCTTGGTTTTCGGTTGTGCGGCGTTGCTCCGGCCGGAGAATCTCATCTTTTGCACCATCCTCGCCACCGTATTCCTGGGAAGCTGGGCGATATCGAAGCTTCGCGGCGTCACGGCGCTTTCCGGAAATAAGGCTCCAGTTGCTGTCTTCTTCATCATTCTGTCGGCGGCTCCTCCGATACTCGCATGGATGACTTGGAATTACGTGGGTATCGGTGAGTTTCGCATTACCACGCTAACTGGATGGAATCGAAGTAAGACGGTTTATAACATGTTTGATCGGGTTAATCCGGAGGACCGGGTTCTTGGACAAGCGCTCTCGGCCTCCTACTTGAAGCGAAACCGGAATGGGCGGATCGTTCGTGACCATGTTTGGCAGGGTCTCAAGGACAATCTCTGGGATCTATACATGATTTTGCCTCTCGAAGATCCTACGGAGGTGCCGTCCGCTTTCCACCTTAAAGTGGATCGTGCCTTCGAAGATGTGCTCGGAATGAAGGCTAGGGTGGCGTGCGAGGTGCCCGGCCAGTTATGCACGGAGCTTCTACGGAGAGAGATCGACATCGGTGACTACGTGGGCAGGGTGTCATGGAAGCTAATCAGGAAGTATCCTGGCGCGTACCTGGCGAATGTTACCGGAAATTTCCTGGACACGTTCAACTTCCGGTATTTGGATTCAGAACCAGCTTCGGAAGACAGCCGGCTCACCTCCGTCGATGGCGGCGAATACATCAGGAATCAGTCCCTGGCAAGGCTTCTGCCGAACGCCATCAATATGTCCGCCCCGCTTCTGACGGTCTTATATGTAATTACCGTGAGCTTTGTCGTTTTCGCACCGCTGGTTCTAATGCGGAAGACCGATCGATTCCCGCTCACAGACATGATCGTCACCGAACTCGCGCTGGCTGTGGTCGGGACCTTCATTACGATGTGCTGTCTTTCGGGATACAACAGGGAGTACAGCATTCCTCACCTCGGAGTGATGGTGATCTGCACCGCATATGCTGTCGAGAACTGGTCGCGCATCGCGGCAACTTTGCGTCTGCACTCGAGCCCGTTCACTATTTGATCAGGCGAAAGAGATCGCTGTAATCGTCGGTCCAGAGACGCGGTTGCTGTGGCTTAGTGTCCGGTGGAAGCATCGGTTCGAGCCCCATCGTATCCAGCAATCCAGCCCTCCGCGTCACCAATACCCAGCAGTTGCTCAGCAGCGGTCCTTGGCCTTCTTCATAACGGATTACTGAATCCGCATGAAAATAGTCCGCCGCTCCTTGCACTACCGGCAGAAGATTGATGTGCCTGCTACTGACGTGGATGGCAACGATTCCACCGGGATCAAGGTGTCTCCAGTACGCCTCGAAGGCCTCCCGTGTAAGCAGGTGAACCGGTATCGCGTCGCCGGAAAATGCATCGACCACCAGGACGTCGAACCTTTGATTCTCGCCTCGCGCCGTTTCCTGTTCCAACAATCGCCGTGCATCTCCCAGTACTGTGTCAATCTGAGCATCCGAGTCTCGAAGATAGGTGAATACCGGGTTCGACCCGGAGGACAGATCGATCACGGCAGGATTGATTTCGTAATATCGAAAATAATCGCCGTGCCGTCCGTAGGCGGCAATCGTGCCCGCGCCCAATCCGATGATTCCGACGCGCAGGCTTCCTTCTCCAATGCTCCTTTTCGGGTGACTTTGCATTACCCGCCCTATTCCACTCCGCCGCCCATAGTAGGTGGTGGGTTCCTTATCCACGGGAGGTTCGAATTGGCCGCCGTGCACGGTTCGACCATGCATCAGCATCTTCCCCTGATTCACCTTATAAACTCGGATAGCACCGTAGAAGTTGCGCACGCTCAGATAAAGACCAGGTAACGGTTGAGTGCTGCGGCCGAGCGCAAGAATTGCCATCCCTGCAACTGCCGTCACTAGAATTTGCACAAAACAAAACCGGCGCTTCGTAGTGTCATGGCGGCTTCGGAACGTAAATGCGCCCACAACAACGAGGAAACCGATCAGGCCGGCCACGGGATAGAAGCGTATGTCGTCTAGCGTCTTTGCGACTTCCGGCCACCGACGTCCGGCATCATAAGCAAAGAGGATGGCCCCGGCGCTGATGCCGGCCGGAAGCCAAAAACTGGGCTCGTAGAACCACGATGTTACGTCGCGATACAGACAGACGAGCGCAAGAACGAGCGTTGCCCCGAGCGCCAGCTGAAACTCGTAAAAAAACGTAAATATATGAGGTGCGACGATCGCGACAAAAACGCCGCCTGCGGCTCCGCCCGCGGAAATTGCCAGATAGAAGGCCGTCAAGCGGTCCACACCAGGCTTTACCCTCACGAGTTCGCCGTGGCAAATCATGCAGGCCAGAAAAAGAAGGATCGGCAGAGTGGCAAGTTGCCAGATCGGACGCCCATAAAGCGGTGCCACACAGGCCACAAACACGCAGGTGATGAACAGTGGATGAAATGCCAGCCGTTGATACCAACGCGGATGATCAAAACACAAAATGAAACTGACCAGATAGATCGACAGTGGCAGCACCCAGAGCAAGGGAACCGACGTCACTTCTTGGCAAAGCATGTTGGTAGTGGCCAGCAGCAGCGCAGATGCGCAGGCCGGCAGCAAAAACCATAACGAATAGATAAGAGGACTGGCCTGTATTCCACCGGCGATCTCTTGGGATTGCCCAATATTGCTTTCGTCGCGCGCGTGCGATGCCGTCCGCGCGCAGAGACTGCACCCCGCCACAAACACAAAAAACAATAGCGACCAGATCAGGCTCTGCATTTTCATTCCCATCGCTGGTTCCAGCAGAAAGGGGAAGCTCAAAAGGCCCAGTAACGATCCCAGGTTTGAAATGGAATATAGCTTGTAGGTTTTCGCGCCCACTCCGAGGCGGGCAAACCAGCGTTGCAGCAACGGACCCGTGGTGGAGAGAACAAAGAACGGCAGGCCGGCAGACACCATGAGAATCACAGCCACGTCGCGCACAGGATTTCCGCTGTCAACCGGTTTCCATGACGCACCAGGGGTAATCGCTGAGGGCCACAGAAACATCAGTGTGAAAACCAGCAGGAAAACTGACGCCAGCAGCGCCAGATGCACTTTTGCTTGTGCCACTCCAGAGAGCCGCGCCGAAACCAGGTGTGAGTATACGTAGCCGCCAAGCAGAAGCATCTGGAAGACCAGCAT
>PMBA01000301.1:0-6856 GCA_003152795.1 Acidobacteriaceae bacterium
CGCATCGCCGCGTAAATCCGGTTGCGTCCGCTGGGGTGATCGAAGAAGATCCACTCCTCGATCGGGCCCGGATTCATCTTGCGGTATTCCCCGAGATGGATCGCCCCCTGGGCAAAGCCATCCGGCTGCCGGCTCGTGTTCAGCCCGTACATGTCGGCTTCGTATTCCTCAGTGCGGTTCGAGGTGTTCATGATGGGAGTGATCACGAAACCAAAGATGCTGATCAGCAGCACCACGAGTGGAAGAACGGCCGTGTCGCCCACGCTCCGAATCTGCCACTTCTCCCCCCAGCGCTGGAGTGCCCAGTCGAGGGACCAGCGCAAGTAGACGAAGGTCAGCACGGTCACGATCGAGAGAAACATGATGCTCTTGTAGATGTGGTTCAGAACGTAGTGCCCCATCTCGTGTCCCATCACCGCCTGAATTTCTTCCGGCGAGCCCCGCCGCAACAGGTTGTCATTCAGCGTGATGCGCATCGTACTTGCGAAGCCGCTCACGTTGGCGCTCATCCGCGTCGTCTGCCGCGACGCATCCATCGTGTACACATCCTTCGCCGGGATCCCGTTCGCTCGCGCCAGACTCAGGATCGGTTCGACAATCTTCGGATCGTTCAGCCGCGTGACCTTGTTGAAGATGGGAACGATGTAGACGGGCGCGATCAGCACCGTGAAGACNNGCGAGTCCGTACTTGTGCTCGCGAAAATAATCTTCGTAAACCGTCAGCGGAAAGGCGAGTATCGTCCCCAGAACCAGGTATTGGAAAAAATATACAAATGTGTGCACTGGCTTGAACCGAGTCACCCGCTCCGCCAGATCCCGCATGCGCGCCGACCACCGCAGATTCAGGAACAGCAGCGCAACCACCGCGCTGTACAGAAAGTCCCACAGAATCATCCAGTACCCGCCTTCGAAATACGCGTCGGAGCGGACCGTCTTGTCCGCCGGAATCTGCGCCAGGTAAGCGTTGGTGGCCGCTATGGCATCGAAGTGCGCCGAGGCCTGCGCCTCCGCCGGAACCTGGATCACGGATGGCATCTCGTTCGCCGCCGGCGGTTGAGCGAACACGGAAGTTGCGAGAAAAATTCCGCAGAAGAGAATCACGCAACAGCGCGCTGTCGCTAAGCTTGGTCGTAAGGGCATCTTGTTTGTCTCCGGAAACACCTAACCGCAGAAGTGTATACGGAGTCAGGCCGCCGAGGGTTCAATTTTAAGCTGGCGCAAGGACGCCCGGCTCCAGTGTCGTGTGAGGAAGGACGCGCGGACAAGAGTGTCCGCGCCGCGCTACGGTCTCGTCTTGGCGATTTCGGGCACCGCCGCTTCCCCGGTGCGCTTGCTTGGTTGCTGCCCCAGATGGTATCGGGTCAACCCTTCTTTCAGGTACTCGAAGCTTTCTTCCGGCGAATCGGCCATCTTGAACAGGTCCAGGTCTTCGGGTGCGATCACCCCGGCGTCCGCCATGGCTTCGAAATTGACCACCTTCTTCCAGTACTCGCTGCCATACACCACGATGACTATCTTCTTCGCCAGTTTCTCCGTCTGCGCCAGCGTAACGATTTCAAAAAATTCGTCGAGCGTCCCAAAGCCCCCCGGAAAAATCACTAGCGCCTTCGCCAGATACGCGAACCAGAACTTGCGCATGAAAAAATAATGAAATTCGAAGTTGAGCGAAGGCGTGATGTAGGCGTTCGGATTCTGCTCGAAAGGCAGGTTGATGTTGAGGCCGATCGTCTTTCCTCCCGCTTCGTGGGCGCCCAGATTTGCCGCTTCCATGATGCCCGGACCGCCGCCCGTGGTCACCACGAACCGGTGCCGCTTGGCGGGAATCTTCGTCGACCATTCCGTCAGCAGGAACGCCAGCCGCCGCGCGTCCTCGTAGTAGCGAGCCATATCAACCGCAGCCTCGGCGCGCTTCATGTCCTTNNTGCTGGCGTTGTCCCGGCTGTGGATCCGGGCCGAGCCAAAGAATACGACCGTGTCCTGGATCTGCTCCCGGCGAAAACGCGACAGCGGCTCGCTGTACTCCGATAACAGCCGCAGAATTCTTCCGTCAGGACTGTTGAGGAAGGGCTCGTTCTGATATGCCAGCGGCGCGGTCTTGAGTTTGTGATCAGTCATAATTAGCAAGTCTTCGAAACATTGAGTCCTTCAATCGTTGAGTCATTAGCCCAACCATTCAATATCTCAATTCTTCATTCCTCTTCCTCATACCGGATAGCTTCCCAGAATCCGATCCACACATTCAGCACACCCAGGCCAGTCGACACACCGCGCACAAAACCGCTGCCTACGATGGCCCGAAACGTCGGATACGGCAGAAGCAAAGGATTGTCGGACCACTCCGGCCGCCAGGGCAGAATCATCAGCATCACCCCCAGCGTCGCGCACAAAAATACGAACAGCAGCACTCCGATGCGCCGGAACCACACCCGCGCGACCGAAGGCGGCCGCCTCGCAACCGAAACCGCCGCTGGCGCCAGCGGGACCGATGTTTCCGCCGGAGACTTCAGCTCTCCGACACTGCCGGAGTCGCCCGCAAAGGGTAGCTTGGGATCGGAGATCATTGCTCGCGTCGTTGGTTGTTAGGCCGTCAGTAAGGCCGTGGGAAGGCTGCGGGATCGGATCGCCTCCCCAGCGCAAATGTCGAACCCACTTCGTGCATTCTACGACTTCAGGGCCTGAATGCGCTCGGCCACGTCGCGATAATCGATATTCGAACCGTACACTTCGGTGAAATGGCGCAGCGCTGCCGGCTTGTCCTGCGCGCTTTCGAACGCGGAACCCAGCTCATAGTTGATCGCCACGCGCGCTTCCTCGTCCAGTCCCGGAATGTTCAGCGCTTTCTCATACCACCGGATGGCCGCTTCGGGAACTCCTTTATCCAGGAAGCATTGGGCCAGCCAGGTGTAGGTCTGGACCGGTTGCCCAAATGCCTTGCCCCGGTCAATCGCCGTACATACTTTTTGCAATTCCGCGATGGCCTCGTCGAGCAGGCCCATTTCGCGAAATGCAACTCCCAGGCTGTAATGCGTTTCCGGATCGTCATCGCCGGCAACCACTTCTTCTTCGAGTTCTTGTTTCAACTCCCCGAACATCTCCGCCAGATCGACGCTGTCCGAGGGATGCATCGCTTCCGCTCCAGCTCCCAGGGGGCGCACCGGAGCCGCGCTATAGCTCATCGCTGGAGCCGGAGCGGCTGCGGCGCCTCCCGCCGATGCTGCTACCGCCGGCAGGGCCGCCAGAACAGCCGGAATTTCAGTTCCCGTCTGGGTCGCGGGCTCGAGTTCCGGCTCNNTCTCGGCTGGCTGCGCTTCGAGTGATGGGGTTGCGGAATGCTCCGCCGCGGGTGGTAGCGCCTGCGGGAAAGAATCCCCCAGCGAAGATTCCAGATCGGCGACAAATGCTGTCAGCTCGCTGGCCGCCGCATGACCCGCTCCAACTGGTGCGGCTTCAGCGTAGGCCGCTTCCGCGGGCGCTGGCGCGGTTTCCGCCGGAGCCGCGTTCCGCACCTCGTCATGCCTCGCGTCCTGCTTGCCAGCCTCCGCATCGGCCAACGCCGAGATCCCATACCCGTGCTGCGTTTCCAGGTCAACTTCAAATCCCTCCGGCTCTTCGGCATTGATCTCGGTGATCTCCGCCTCCGGTTCCGCCGGCGGCTGCCCGGCCGATTCCACGGCAGCGCGCATCCGATCGACAATGCCGGCATCGCTGGTCAGCGCTTCCAGCTTCTTGAGCCCCGTCCGGGCCTGGTCCATCATGAAGTGCTCAAGATAGAAGTGGATTTCTTCCACCGTTTCCGCAATCTCGGGATTGTCGGCAGCATCCGCTTCGCCTCCGACGCTGACCGCCACTTCCGCCGCCGGACCGGATTCGTCGACCGAAAGGGAATCCTCCCACTCCGAAAGATCGGGGGTAGGCTCGGACGTAGAATCGTCCGACGGCGCGTCCACCGCCAATTCCTGCCGGGCCAATTCCGGANNGCAAGGCCATCGTCGTCGCAGCCGCATTCGGCGATGCCACTGCCGGCCGCGCCGCGGCCGCTTCCGCGTTCTGCTCGTAGCGCTCCGCCAATTCTCCGTAACGCACGGCTTCATCCGGGTAGCCCGCATCGTGGTACACGCTCTCCAGGGTTCGGCAGCACACCGCCGCTTCCGTAAAGTGCTGGAAACGCGTATGCAGCGCCGCCAGGCGCTGGTTCAGCCGCGCGTCCCGCGGCGCCTGCGGCAGCACCCCCAGCAGTGGAACCAACGCCTTGTCCGGCAGATTGTAGGAAAGGAACAGGTCCGCGTCAGTAACTGCCGAACGCACTGCGATCGACACGTGGTCGGGATACGCTTGATCGATGACCGGCGCCGTCGCTTCCAACTCTTCCACGATCACCGCCCCTTCTTCGGCCGTGATCCCGGTGCTCGGCGACACTCCATCCATCCGCCCCGCCACCTGCTGATAATTCTGCATGTGCAACGGGTTCTGGGGCTCGGTCGTTGCCAGCAACTGGTACAGGTCCCGGGCGCGCGCCAGGTTTCCGTCCTTCACCGACGAGTGCGCCAGAAGTTCCGTCACTTCGTTTACGTGCGTGCTTTCGCCCGCCTTGTTCAGCAGCAGCAACACCAGATCCAGGGCGCCCGAATCGTCCCGCACATGCGTGATCATCGAATGCACGCTGGCCAGCAGTTTCGTCGAATCCGTTGCCAGCAGCCGATCCGCGTGCCGCGTGTAAACCTCAAGCGCCTCGTCATACTGACCCAGCCGCGCACACCCCTCGGCCAGCTGAAACATCCCCTCGGGATCGTTGTGCACCGTCAGTAGTTTCTCGGCAATCGGGCCCGCCTTCGCCAACGCTCCGATTTGCAGGTACGCCTTCAGCAGATCGCGCAAACCTTCCACATGAGAATCGAGGTCTGGCGCCTTCTCCAGAAACCCGATCGCGTTCTTCGGATCGTCGCTTTCAAGCGCCGCCCTCCCCCGCAGCAACAGTACATAACTGTTGCCCGGATCCAGCACCAGCATCCGCTTCAGAATATCTTCCGCGCCCGCCAATGAACCTCGCGCCCGCAGCGCTTCCGCCGCCGCGCTGAATATCTCCCACGCCTCTTTCTTTTTTCCCAGCTTGACGTATACCTCGGCGAGCTTCACCCGCATCGGTACGTTTTCCGGGTCCATTTCCAGCACCTTCTGGAATAGCCGCACCGATTGCTCCAGGTCCCCATTCTTCATGAAGTCTTCGGCAACCTGCAGATACTGCGCCCGCGCGTCGTTGAACAGCCCTTGCTGGGTGTAGAGTTCCGCCAGTTTCAAAGATCCATCCACGCTCGGCTGCAGCTTGGTGATCTTCTTGTACATGGCAATGCCCTTGACCGTGAAACCCTGCGCGGCATAGGCATCCCCAACCGTTTTGAAGTACTCGATGGCTTTCGAGCTGTCTCCCAGTCGCGCGTAGAGATCGCCGATGGTGTTGTTGACGGTCAGGTCCTTGGTATCGTGCTTCAGAACCTTGTCATACTCAGCGATGGCATTCTGCAGCTTGCCCTGCTGGACAAACTTTTCCGCGGCGCTGAGTACCTTCTGCTTGTTAAAACCAAAACCAAACGCCATAAGGTGTGCGGACTCCAGCCTTTTTCCCGCCAAACGCCCGCGATTTCCGCCAGCGCCGAACGGCTCCATACCTCGCCGGGAGATTCCCAGACGAAACCCCGCCAACCGCGCTACCGGGATCGCGGAGTGAACTAATTGTAAGGCCGGGTACCCGCGGTCCGATGGTTACCAACGATTACCGGGGTTACCGAAAGGGAGTGTACGTCCGGTTATGGAAAAAATCCCTCCTCGCTTCCACATTGCTTCCACATTCGGAGCAAGCCAAACCGGATGCCGGTGCCGAATCTGACTCAGTCTCCGATTTCCCCCGTGAGACCCCCTGGACCCCGTGGTTTCCGCCTTTCCGCAGCCCCGTATTCACAGTTTCCCTAAAGTGAGCCGCTACCCCCGTCCTTGTGGTTTGACGGCAAGGTCGAACAAGCGGCAAAATCCTATATTTCCATTTTCAAGAATTCGAAAGTCCTTTTTCATCGGCCATATCGCTTTTTGTAAAATGCGAGACGCAGGCGGACATGCGGGCTTATCGCGCTGCATAAAATACGAAAGTAAGGAGCCAAGTATGTCCAAAGTTCGGGTTCTGGTCGGCACACGCAAAGGCGCATTCGTCCTCACCTCCGACGGCAAGCGCGAACAGTGGGATGTCAGCGGCCCCCACTTTACCGGCTGGGAGGTCTATCACCTCAAGGGATCGCCCGCTGATCCGAATCGACTCTACGCGTCGCAGTCCAGCGGTTGGTTTGGGCAGCTGATCCAGCGCTCGAACGACGGCGGCAAAACGTGGGAGCCCGTCGGCAACAAGTTCGCCTACGACGGCATCCCCGGCACTCACCAGTGGTACGACGGCACGCCCCATCCCTGGGAGTTCAAACGCGTCTGGCATCTCGAACCGTCGCTCACCGATCCCGATACCGTTTACGCGGGTGTCGAAGACGCCGCGATTTTCCGCTCCATTGATGGCGGACAGAATTGGCAGGAACTTCCCGGACTGCGCGGCCACGGCTCCGGCCCTGACTGGCAGCCCGGCGCCGGCGGAATGTGCCTCCACACCATTATTCTTGACCCCAGTGACCCCAACCGAATCTTCATCGCCATCTCGGCGGCGGGCGCCTTCCGTACCGATGACGCCGGCAAGTCGTGGAAGCCCATCAACCGTGGGCTCTATTCCCAGTTTCTCCCCGACCCGCGAGCCGAGGTCGGTCACTGCGTTCACCACGTCTCCATGCACCCCTCGCGTCCCAACGTCCTCTTCATGCAGAAGCACTGG
>PMBA01000301.1:6864-10266 GCA_003152795.1 Acidobacteriaceae bacterium
GCCGCACCGGCGGCAACGAATGGGAGGCGCTGACCAAAGGCTTGCCGCAACAGGACTGTTACGTCAACGTATTGCGCGATGCCATGGCCGTCGATGCGCTCGACCACTGCGGCGTCTATTTCGGCACCAGCGGCGGCCAGGTCTACGCGTCGGCTGACGCTGGTGATAGCTGGGCGCCGATTGTCCGCGACCTTCCCGCCGTGTTGTCGGTTGAGGTCCAGACGCTGCGTTGACCACCCCACCCAAACTAAGGATCGACAAACAACATGCGAAAATTAATCGTCTTCAACAATGTGACCCTGGACGCCTACTTCGCCGATCTGAACGGCGACATGAGCTGGGCCCATAAGCACGATGCGGAATGGAAGCAATTTGTCCACGACAACGCCAGCGGTGGGGGCGAGCTTTTGTTCGGCAGGATTACCTACCAGCTCATGGCAAGCTACTGGCCATCGCCGCTTGCGATGAAAAATGATCCGGCCGTGGCCGAAGGAATGAACAACCTTCCGAAAGTTGTTTTTTCAAGAACATTGCAGGAAGCATCGTGGAACAACACCAGACTGATCAAGGGCGATCTCGCGGCGCAGGTCCGCAAGCTCAAGCTTGAACCCGGGAAAGACCTGGTGATCTTCGGCAGCGGCACCATCATTTCGCAACTGGCGCAGGAGGGCCTGATCGATGAATACCAGATCGCGGTCCACCCCATCGTTCTTGGCAAAGGCAGGACCATGTTCGACGGCATGACAAAAAAGCTGCCCCTGAAGCTGACCAAGACACGCACTTTCGACAACGGGATTGTTTTGCTCTGGTACGAGCCGGCCAAATAGATGCGTTTCCCACAACTCAACATCGCGACCCGAAGCGGACGACAAGGATGATCCGCATCATCCTCCCGCACCACCTGCGCACCCTGGCCAAGGTTGCCAGCGAGGTGCAACTCGAAATCGCCGGTCCAGCGACGCAGCGTTCGGTCCTCGACGCGCTCGAAACCCGCTATCCCATGCTGCGGGGGACGATCCGCGATCAGGTCACCGGGCAGCGCCGCCCGTTCCTGCGCTTCTTCGCTTGTGAAGAGGATCTATCCCACCAGCCACCCGACACCCCCCTGCCCGACGCGGTGGCATCCGGAGCCGAGCCCTTGATCGTCATCGGGGCGATTGCCGGAGGCTGAGCCAGGGGCGCGCTTTGCCCCGGCTTTAGCGCTTCTCGATCGGCACCCACTCCCGGGTCTCATGCCCGATCCACACCTGCCGTGGCCGCGCGATCTTCTGTTCCGGGTCGTTCAACATTTCCTGCCATTGCGACAGCCACCCGACGGTTCGCGGAATCGCAAACAGCACCGTGAACATTTCCGGCTTGAAGCCCATCGCCTGGTACATGATGCCGGAGTAAAAATCCACGTTCGGATAAAGCTTGCGCTGCACGAAATAGTCGTCTTCCAGCGCGATCCGCTCCAGTTCCAGCGCAATCTTGAGTCTGGCATTGTGCCCGGTCACTTCGAACACCTGGTCCGCCGCCCACTTGATGATTT
Organism: Acidobacteriaceae bacterium; assembly: GCA_003152795.1. GTDB lineage: Bacteria > Acidobacteriota > Terriglobia > Terriglobales > Acidobacteriaceae > Acidiflorens. The sequence continues at coordinate 8,396 of PMBA01000301.1, forward strand.
TCGCCCGCGGATCGTAGTTCTTGTACACCCGGTGCCCAAACCCCATCAGCTTCCCTTTGCCTTCCTTGATCTTCTTGATGTAGGCCGGGACGTTGTCTTTCGAACCGATCTCGTCCAGCATGTGCAGCACTTCNNGGGTCGGCGTGCGAGCTGCCCACCGCCCGCATCGCATTCGTGCTGCAGTTCTGCTCGTGATCGGCGTGCAGCACAAAAAGAACGTCCAGCGCCCGCGCAATCACCGGATTCGCCACATATTTCGGCTCGACCATCTTCCATAACATATTCATGAAGTTTTCCGCATACGTCAGATCGTTGTCCGGATACACATACGGGAATCCCACCATGTGGCGATACGACATCGCCGCAATCGACGGCATCTTCCCGATCAGGCGCTTGATCTGCAGCAACCGGCTGGCGGGGTCGTGAATGTTCTTCGCATCCGGATATACCGTCGACAACGCCGCCACCGTGCTCACCAGCATCGCCATCGGGTGCGCGTTGTCCCGGAATCCCTCCATGAATTTCTTGGTCGTTTCATGCAGCATCGTGTGGTGCGTCACCTCATACACCCAACCCTTCAATTCACTCGCNNGTACAGTGTTCCGCCAGAACCTCGATGGGATATCCCCGGTAGCGCAGAATCCCCCGATCGCCGTCAATGTAAGTGATCGCGCTCCGGCACGACGCCGTATTCATGAAGGCGGGGTCATAAGTCATCAAGCCGAAATCTTCCGGCCCGGTCTTGATCTTGCGCAGATCCATCGCTCGGATCGTCCCTTTTTCGACGGGAAGCGTATAGCTCTGCCCGGTACGATTATCGGTGATAGTCAAGGTGTCTTGCGCCATTCGAGATCTCCTGAGAACAACTGCAAACTAAAAATCTGCCGCGGAACGAAGCTGACCGCGCCAATGCTATCCATCGCCGGCCCTGCAACGCAGTAGCCTGCATCACAAGCGAATGTTTACCACTCATTCCCTGCCGACCCGAGTAATGCTACCAGCACCCGGCGCCGATTGTGTAATGGGCTCGTCCCCAAAACGATTCTCTCTGGCTCCCCAGCCCCGGTAACATTTTCCCACTATTGGCAACCCCGCCGTCCCGAGTGTAGGGTGTGGGAACGCTGGAATTGCACCCAACGTCTTGCTGGCAACCCCGGATGGAGGCAAATCGTAACCATGACCTGGATTCGTACCATTCCGTTCTCGGAAGCTGACGACGAACTGCGGCAGGCGATGGAAGGGCAGAAGCCGCTCTATCCCCAGGAATACGGCGTTCCCATCCATCCTGCCGAGGGCGGCGGCTCNNNTATTGAATCGAGTCCCACGCAGAGTTTCTGCGTCGCGTCACGCTGGATAAGGATCTGGTCGAAGCCCTGGAACGCGATTACACCACCGCTCCCATCACCCCGCAGGAGCGCGTCATGGTCGACTACGTCGTCAAATTAACCAAAGACGCGACCCAGGTCTGGAAAGACGATCACGAGAAATTACGCGCCGCTGGCTTCGACGATCAAGCCATCCTGCAGATCACGTTGATTGCGTCCTGGTTCAACTACATCAACCGCGTCGCCGACGCGCTAGGCGTTGGCCGCGAACCCCGATCCGAACCGTAGACGCCGCGGCCCCCCGCAATCCTCTTACTCGTTCGCCACCCGCCGGTGCGGTTTCACCGCCAGGCACCGCGCGAAGATCGCCGACACCTGCGGAATCTCCTCTTCCCTTAACCGAATCGCGCTTCCCAATTTCTTCAACGCCGCATTCAGCGCCGCCGGCTGTGCCCCGGTCATTTCCACCACCTGCTGCCACTCCCGGGCCACCGGAATGCGCTCGTCGCTTTCCGCATCTTCGCAGAATTGATCGGCCGCCTCCGG
>PMBA01000114.1 GCA_003152795.1 Acidobacteriaceae bacterium
CTGGGCCCGGTCGAGGCTCTGGCAAAAGCCGTGCTCCGGCAAAGAATCGACGAAGTGCTGATTGCGATTCCATCCGCCACCCAGCCCCAGATGCGCCGGCTGGTGGCGATCTGCAACCAGGCAAGCGCCACCTTCCGCACCGTCCCGGAAATGGCGGAGTTGATCGCGGGTCGAGTCACGCTGCAGCAGGCGCGGGAAGTCTCGCTTACGGACCTGCTGGGCCGTATTCCGGTCGACCTCGATCTGGAATCGGTGCGGGAGCATATTCGCGACCGGGTGGTCATGGTAACCGGCGCCGCCGGATCGATCGGCTCCGAACTATGCCGGCAGATCGAGACCTACAAACCAAAACTGCTACTGTGCCTCGACCAGAATGAAACCGGGATATTTCACTTGCAGCATCAGCTTGCCCGCGATGGAAGCGGGGAGCGCGAGGTGTTCTGTGTGGCCGATTTCTGCAACCCGGAGCGTATGCGAAAAATATTTCTGACCTACGGAGTGGAAGTCGTTTTCCATGCCGCCGCCTACAAGCACGTGCCGGTCATGGAAGCAAATGTTGAAGAGGCGGTCTCCAATAATGTTTTCGGACTGCTCGGGTTGCTGAATGTAGCCCAGAGTTCGAATTGCACGGCCTTCGTAATGATTTCGTCCGACAAGGCGGTAAAGCCAACCAACGTCATGGGCTGCACGAAACGTATCGGAGAACTGATTCTCGCCGCATGGCCTGGGAAACGGATGCGCTCGGTGTCGGTCCGCTTCGGCAACGTCCTCGGATCGAGCGGCAGCGTGATTCCCCTCTTCCAGGAACAAATTCGCCAAAATCAGCCCCTCACCATCACCCACCCCGACATGACGCGCTTTTTCATGACCGTTTCGGAAGCCGTGAGCCTGGTCTTGCAGGGCTTCGCGATTGGCCGGCATGGCGATATTCTGGTGCTCGATATGGGGGAACCGGTTCGGATTGCGGAACTGGCGAAAACCCTGGTTCGTCTTTCCGGCAAATCCCGCGTGGAGTTCAAGTACATCGGTTTGCGTCCGGGCGAAAAGCTATTTGAGGAACTCTTCTATCCCGACGAGCGGGTCTTTCCTAGCGCCTGTGCCAGGATAGCCTGCACGGAAAGTGTGAAACTCGCCTGGCCGGCGCTGAAACGCAGNNCGACGGCCAACCGGAAGTTCCAGCACTGGCGGATATGCCGCGATCGCCTTATCGAACCTGGCGGGTAAATCCGGCATTCGGACCGCTGGGTGCTGGACCGGGAGACTAGTCTCCTTTTGTCAGCGCTCGTTCAGATAATGGCGGGCGGGCACTTCACGCAACCACCGCGCCGCGGCTTCCGGCGTGATATCCCGCTGCGGCATGCCCAGCATCTCGTAACCAACCATGAATTTTCTTATGGTCGCCGAGCGCAGTAGTGGCGGGTAGAAATGCGCGTGCAAATGAAATTCCGGATAGTCTCCGCCATCGGTCGGCCGCTGATGAAAACCCATGGTGTAAGGAAACGGAGTGCGAAATAGATTGTCGTAACGAATCGCAGCTTGCCGGAGTATCTCGGCGAGGGCCGTGCGCTCTTCGTCACGCAGTTGATCGAGAGCGGACACGCAGCGCCGGCTGACCAGCAGGGTCTCAAAGGGCCACACGGCCCAGAAAGGCACGAGCCACACGAAATGGTCATTGGCCAATAGCAACCGTTCTTTTTTCTCCAGTTCAAGCTGCAGATAATCATGCAGCAGGGTCGCGCCCCGCAATTGCCAGTACTCGCGGCACGCGGCCGCTTCCTTCGCCAATTCATTCGGCAGCGTTTCGTTGGCCCAGATCTGTCCGTGGGGATGGGAATTACTGCATCCCATCATGGCTCCGCGATTCTCGAAGATCTGCACGGAACGTATGTTCGGATCACTTCCGAGTGCGGAGAACTCTTGCGCCCAGGTATCGACCACCTGGCGCAGTTCGGCGACACCCATTCGGGCCATAGTGAGATCGTGTCGTGGTGAGAAGCAGACCACCCGGCAGCGCCCAGCCTCGCTGCGGGCAACCAGCAATCCCTTTTCCTGAATTTCCTCGGCGGGCGTGTCCGGCCTCAGGGCGGCAAAATCATTGTCAAAAACAAACGTCCCCGTGTAGGCGGGGTTGGCCACGCCTTCGGCTCGGAGGTTGCCGGGGCAAAGGTAGCAGGACGGATCGTAAGTGACAGGCGCTGCGGCGGCAACGTCTTCAGTCTGGCCCTGCCAGGGCCTGGCGGTGCGATGCGGCGACACCAGTACCCATTCCCGAGTCAGCGGATTGAAGCGGCGATGCGGTTGCGATGTCAGGTCGGAGAAGTTCATGGCATGCTTCCGTATCCGTCGGGATGCGTGCGCTGCCACTGCCACGCGCTTTCCACGATGGTTTTCAGGTCGGGAAATCTCGGCTGCCAGCCCAGATCGCGCCGGATTTTTTCGGAGCTGGCAATTAACACCGCAGGATCTCCGGCCCGGCGCGCCGATTCGATCACTGGAAGCGGATGCCCAGTGACTCTCCGTGCGACCTCGACCACCTCGCGCACACTGAAACCCTGTCCATTGCCGAGGTTGTAGAGGAGCGGGCCGGAGTTCTCGAGCGCCAGCACTTCGAGCGCCAGCAGGTGCGCGCGCGCCAGATCGCTGACATGGATGTAATCCCGGATGCAGGTGCCGTCAGGGGTGGGGTAGTCGCAGCCGAAAATGTTCAGGTGCGGCGCGCGGCCGAGAGCGACGTCGAGAATCCGGGGGATCAGATGCGTCTCCGGTCGGTGGGCTTCACCCCGGTCGGGGCGGGACGCGCCAGCAGCGTTGAAATATCGCAGGCTGGCGTAGCGGAAGCCGTGAATCTGGTGGAACCATCCGAGCATGCGCTCCACCAGCAGTTTCGACTCGCCGTACGCATTGGTGGGCTGGAGGGTGTCGTCCTCCTCAATTGGAGTGCGCGCGGGATTGCCGAACAGCGCCGCCGTCGACGAGAAAACGAAGCTCTTGACCCGGGCCGCCAGCATAGCTTCCAGCAAAGTCAGGGCATTCGCGGTGTTGTTGCGAAAGAACTGTTCGGGGGCCTTCATCGACTCCCCCGCCTCAATGAGCGCCGCAAAGTGCATGACGGCGTCGATCGCGCGTGACCGGAACAGCTCGTCAAGGCAAGCTCGGTCCGCCAGGTCGCCCACCACAAGTTCCGCCTTTTTCGGCACTGCCTGGCGATGGCCGCGACTGAGGTTATCGAAGACAACAACCTCGTGTCCGGCCTGTAACAGCTCCTCGGACACGACGCTGCCGATGTATCCCGCGCCCCCGGTCACCAGAATTCTCATTCGCATCGCACCCATTTCTCAGGTTTATTTTCCGGCAGCACCGCTCAGACGGAACGGCCAGCCCCGTCGGCAGCCGAGCAAACGTAAATCTCCGGTTTGCAGCCGGTCAAGCGTTCATAGCCTTCCTGAACCTTCCGCTGGAACGTCATAGCGTAAGCTCTCTGGACCAGCGCGATAGTGCACCCGCCAAAACCGCCGCCCGTCATTCGCGTTCCGTAAACACCTTCCGCTTGCTCGGCGAGTTCAACCATCAAATCGAGCTCGGAGCAACTCACTTCAAATTCGTCGCGCAGGCTGCGATGCGACTCCCGCATCAGTGTCCCGAATGCCTGCAAGTCTCCCCGTTCCAGCGCAGCCGCGGCCAGCAGAACACGAGCGTTTTCGCCGATGACGTGACGGCAGCGCCGCAGGACTGTCTCCGGCAGCTCGTGTCCATAGGCTTCCAGATCCGCTGGCGTCACGTCCCGCAAGGCCCGCACGTTGGGCAGGTACTTCGACAGCCCGCGCGCACCCGCTTCGCATTCGGCCCGGCGCTGGTTGTATGCGCCTTGGGCAATGCTGTGTTTGACCATGGTGTTACAAATCACCAGGGCCAAATCGTCGGGCAGGGGCAACAGCCTGTAGTCCAGAGAGCGGCAATCGAGCAGCAGAGCGCGGCCGTGCTTTCCGTGGCTGGCGATAAATTGATCCATGATTCCACAGCGCGCGCCGACAAACTCGTTTTCCGCCTGCTGGCAAAGCAAGGCGAGTTGGGTTCGATCGATGTCGGCTTCACTGATCTGGGGTGGATCAAGCGAGCGATCGGGCCCGCGATCGGCGAGATCGAGCAGCGCGTAGCCAACGGCTACTTCAATCGAAGCGGAGGAGCTCAATCCCGCACCCTGGGGCACGTTCCCATCCACCAACAGGTCTGCCCCACCCAGCTTCTTACCGGATCGCATCAGCATTTTCACAACGCCAATCACGTAATCGCTCCAGTGCCCGGCACGGGCGGCGGGCAAATGATCGAGGTCGAACTCGACCTGCTCGGAATAGTTTTCGGAACGAATGACGAGTTTCCGGTCGGGGCGTGGCGCAACCGAGACTCGGGTACTGAAACCGATCGCCGCCGGCATAACGAAGCCATGGTTGTAATCGGTGTGTTCGCCGATCAAATTGACTCGTCCGGGCGCCTGGTATGTGCGGGGAGATCCTCCAAATCGCTGCACGAATCTCTGCTCCAGAGAGAGGGTGCGATTTTCAACCGCCAGATTCGGGTTATGCATGAATTCAACCAAGCTCGGAGCGACGATTCACGAAACTAATTGAGGGGAGGCAGCGCCTCGAGGCGATGGTTGCACTGGGAGAAGTGACTGAGAATCTGCTGGAAAACCAGCGTCTTCTTCCGCCATGGCCCGCGCTCCCGACTGGCAGAGCCCGATGCCGTGTCCCCGCCCGACTCCTTCAAGAATAACCTGATCGCCTTGGTTTTGCCCGAGGGAAGGCTCGCCGTACGAAGAAAACGTCCCGGAAGAACATCCGGGACGTTTTCTGGCTTCGGATTTGGCGCGGCGTTAGCGCAAGACGTCAGTGTGAAATGGCGGCAAACAGCGGCGAGTTCATCAGGGACTGGAATTTCTGGTCGTCGCTCTTGAAGTGGACCTGGAGGTTTGAGCTGTCGGAATCGACACTAGCGGCGTCAATGGCGGTTTTTTCGATGGGGCTGGCATTGAGTTTTTTGTAAAGCATGACACCCTTGAAAACAGTTGAAAGGGTAGCAGCCGTCATCGAGTCGGACGTGAGCACACTCAGATCGAAATTCACTCCACTCTGGAAGTTCATGGTATAGCGAGAAGCCAGGATGCGCTTCTTCAGGCTCTCATAGTCGCCGACCTTCGAAGCATCGCCCATCACCGAGAGCATCATGGCCTGGGTTCCCTTCTGGTCGAGGATGCTCCACACGGCCGCGCCATCGACGGCGGACATCTGGTCAGTCATCACCGAATTCGAATCGAGAGACGGGCGCTTGCCGTCCCTGGTATCGAGCGCGCTATGCAATGAATCGGGAGTGCCGAAGGCGAGCGTGTTGTCGTCCAGGAAAGTCATCACAAAGCCGTTGTCCATCGGGTAAATCGCGGACGTGCCATACTTGGTGGCAGCAATCTTCTTGAGTTTCATCTTCTTGAGGACGGTCTTGGCGGAGAACGATCCCTGGGCGATGCCGACGTTCTGAATGCCCTTCTTCTCGGTGCGGAACGCGGCGAAATCGAGCTGGTCGAGGTCGCGCGCGCAGTCAATGCCGATCCCCTTCAGCGCGGTCTCGAGTTCCTTCAGGTTGTCGGGAAGAACTTTTTCCTTGAGCGCCTGCGCGGTGGGCGAATCCTTAAGGGCGCGGTAGTCGACGCCAATCAGTTGCTGGAGTTCGGAAGGCACCAAGGAACGCGCCGACGATGCGATCGGAATGGCATAGCCAGCCGTAGCGCACAATAGCAAAACCGCGAAAAACAGATTCTTCATAGAACTCCTTAAAATGAACGCCTCAAGACGCAGTTCGCAAAACTTTCCCTCAAAGCGGGTCTGCACCGTTTAGATGCGAGCCGCGAATCATAGGTTGAAGAACTTGGGCAAGCCTTCGCTGTTCTCCGGTTATTTTAGTCCTTAATATGGAGTGGAAGACCGTAACTAAAGTGCTTCCGCCTCGTATGGTTCTGGAACGCTCGAA
>PMBA01000467.1:0-8876 GCA_003152795.1 Acidobacteriaceae bacterium
CGCTGTTCCAAGTAACCCGCTTCCGGTCGCTTTAGCTGACACCGCATACTGACTGTCCTTGACGTGCGACCCTTACCCATAGGTCCTGTAGGACCGCTCGCTATAGCAATTGCGCGAGGGATCATGGCGACTCGGACATTGTCGGGGCTTATGGGAGAGTTGCCGCTATACCTGAGCAACGTGACGACATCCGGCGCGTGTTTCCGGAGGGATCACGCTATCCCGAATACTTTCTACTCGTACCGGTAGAGCGTCACGCGTATCGGCGCATTGGGCCGCACGGTCAGTATCTCGCCCTGTCCGGTATCATCGCCCCCCAACTGACGGATGACCCGCCATTGGCCATCCACGAATTTACCTTGCTGTACATCGCCTAGGCCCACGATCTTCGGCCCCGAAGTGTTGGGAGCAAAATCGATCCGGATGGCTCCGCCCACTGCTCCAAAGTAAAACTCATCAGGCCCTGTCGAAATCAGGATGGCGGCTGCCTGGAGCGGTGGGGCGAGATCCTGGTCAGGCGCCGGCGCCACCTTCGGCGACGCTGCCGGTGTACTCTGCTTCCCCGGAGCGGATTTTGTGGGCGGTTCCGGGGCAATGGGAACGCGGCCGTTGCCGATGTAGGTAAGAGTCAGCGTGTAGTCACCGAGCTTGACCTCCGCCTGCGCATCGCCTTGATTCATGCGAACCGCAGTCATCGTGCCCTTCCCCTGCTGGGCTGTGATGACCGGAGAAAGTTGCGAGACTAGGGCGTACGCGCCGGCCAGATCGGTGTCCGCAGCGGCGGAGCGTTCGATGAAGAAGGGCGAGAATGCGATGGCGTTGAACTTGCCAAAAGCCGAAAGCACGTTCGACCCATTGGTGCTGGTCTCGGGAATAAACAACGGATTGCCGTTGCGCGTGAAGCGCGCAGCGACCTCATCGAAATACTCCAGGTAAAGATCAGGCGCGAGAATGTCGACGGCAGGCGCCCCAGCCCTCCAAATGTCATGAACCTGCGGCACCGGGCCGCCGCTCGGATACGTGCCGGGCCAGGCGTGATTGGGTTGCTGAAGCCAGGCATTCACGTACACGGGGATGTCGTATTCTTTCTTTCCTTCCTCGACAATCGTGTTGACGTAACGGGCATAGTTCCAAGCCATGAAGATTTCGTCCACTGGCCAGTGGAGTTGCCGCCAACTGATTTCGTGTTCTTCGAGACTCATGGGCGGGGTTTTGGTTTGGATGGGCATCTCCATGCTCTCCGGCTTGCCCGGGCCGAACACTTCTTCCCATGAGCCCGAGGTCTTGAATCCCTGCGCTGCCCAAACATCGCGCAGTTCGGGGACCAGGGAATTTTTGTGCTGCTGCAGATAGTGCATCAATTCCTTAGGGACCGGCGCCGCGAAGGCCGCGTTGGCGCGAGCTGAGCGGTCGCGCGAATCGCGCAGAACGCCGACTTCGTTTTCCACTTGCATCATGAGGACAGTGTGCTGCTCGCCATCGACTTCCTTCATATGCCGCATCAAGGCGCTATAGGCGCGCGCGTCGGCATCGCGTGTGGCGTCGCCGAAGGTGCTCAACAACTCCATAGTTCGGCCGCCTTGAAGGCGAATTCGCGGAAAGCGCTTGTAGTCCAGCTTGACCCAAACCGGCGCGTAACTCGACAAGCCATTTTTCCAGCTTCCGAACCACAGGAATACAATTCTCAGGTTGTTGCGCCGGGCATCTTTGATCAGGCCGTCTACCAGGGCGAAGTCGTACTTGCCTTCGGTTGGCTCGGTCTGCGCCCATGAGATGGCCACAAGCGCGGCATTGAGGTTGCCCGAGAGCAATTTGGGCCAAACCGCCTGCATGTTCTCGAGGCTGGTCGCGGTGTTGTTGCCCAGCTCTCCGGTCAGCGCCAGGAAGGGTTTCCCGTCCACGATCAGTTGCGTGGCTGTGCCCTGCTTCTGCAGATGCGGCCTGCTGGAGGATGCTTGTCCATAGCCGTAAAGTGTTATCAGCAGAGCGCAAACGGAGAGCAATGAAAGCTGAAATCGGAATTTCATTTTCCCTTCACCTCAATTCTTTTTTTCGAATAAGGGAATAATTTAGACAAGGGATCGTACTCGCATTGGAATCATCTTGGAACCTTGAAGAATATCGCATAAGCTTCCCGGTCTGGTTGGCAGAGATCAAAGCCTCCTGATTCCGGCAGGGAATACTATCGCGTGGAAGGATTCTTGTCAGATGAAAATAAAAGATGCGGTTTTGGTCGCCCTGGTTGCGTCAAACATCGCGATGGATCTTAACGCCCAGGTGAAACCGCAACCCATTCCTCAGATCGTGAAGAAAGACGGACGCTTCGCCTTATTCGTGGACGGCGCTCCTTACTTAATGCTGGGCGCGCAGGTGCACAACTCCAGTACCTGGCCGGCGACGCTTTCCCAGGTTTGGCCGGCGATGGCATTCCTCAACGTCAATACCGTTGAGGCGCCCATTTACTGGGAGCAGTTTGAGCCGAAGCAAGGGCAGTTCGACTACAGCGTCGTCGACTTGCTTTTGGCGCAAGCCCGCCAGCATCACATACGGTTGGTGATTCTTTGGTTCGGGACCTGGAAAAACGGCAGCCAGCACTATATGCCGGAGTGGATGAAGCTCGATCCTGAGCGTTACTCGCATGTGATCGACAAGAACGGAGACTTGGCGGATTCGCCTTCGCCGTTTGCGACCGCGTCGCTCGAAGCCGACAAAACCGCTTTCACCGTTTTCATGCGGCACCTTAAGGCGGCCGATCCCCAGCACACCGTAATCATGATTCAGGTGGAAAACGAAGCCGGGACGTGGGGAAGCCTTCGCGATTATTCTCCGCCAGCGCAGAAACTTTTCGAGGCACCGGTTCCGCCCGAAGTGCTCAGCGCTATGGGTGTGAAAAGCGGGTCGCCAGCGCCGATTTGGCAGGAAGCCTTTGGCCCCGAAGCGGAAGTTAACTTCCACGCCTGGGCGGTGGCGAAATATGTCGGACAAGTTGCCACTGCGGGTAAAGCGGCTTATCCGCTGCCAATGTACGTGAACGCCGCTCTGCGCGATCCGCTGAAGCCCGGCGCTCCCGGCAGCTACGAAAGCGGCGGCCCCACCGACAACGTGCTTCCCATCTGGAAAGTCGCGGCGCCTGCCATTGATATTCTGGCGCCCGACATTTATCAGAGCAATCCCGTCGCATACTTGAAAGAGTTGGAGCTTTATCACCGCGATGACAATGCGCTTTTTATCCCCGAGACGGGTGGCGCCGCCAATGCCCGCTTCTTCTTCTCCGCGCTTGGCCTCGGGGCGATTGGATTCTCGCCCTTCGGCATGGACTACACCCATGGTCATGACACCGCCCCGGGATCCCGCCAGCAGCAAGAGTTTGACGCCTACGCCATGAACTACCGGTTGATCGGCCCCATGCAGCGCGAGATCGCTCGCCTCAATCTCGAAGGTAAGCTCAAGGCCGTCGCCGAAGAACAAGGCAAGCCCACTCAGGTGCTCCCTTTTGGAGACTGGAACGCGGCGGTTTCCTACGGGGCCAGCCGCGAGGGTCAAGGGGCGGGGAACGCGGAACCGACGGGGCGTGCTCTGGTGGCCCAGCTCAAGGACAATCAGTTTCTGGTGACCGGATTTTTCTGCCGCATCGATTTCCGTCCCGCCGGCACCGCCGAGCAACGCAAATCCGGCAATATAGTGGATGGAACCGGACAGACTCCGTCAGCGCAGATTGACGGCAAGTGGCAGCACCGCCAGTTCCTGAAAGTTGAAGAAGGAACCTTCGAGAACGGCGTCTTCAAATTCCAGCGAATCTGGAATGGCGATGAAACCGACTGGGGGCTCAACTTTGGCGCGGAGCCAGTGGTGCTACGTGTCTCGCTGGCGACGTACTAATTGACGGGCAAGCCCGGAATCCGAACCCGCAGAGCGAAGCCGTGCTTGCAGTCGTAGCCCTTCGGTAGCTTTATATCCAGTTCGCTGTCGTCTTGCACCCAGTCCACTTTGTCTGAGGAGCCCAGCAGGCTCAGGTTGAGGGTTTGATAGCCCATGCCCTGGGGGCCGGTTCCGAGCGAATGGATCGATGCGGTTCCATCCGGGGGACAGGCCATGCTGATGGCGTACACGTAAGGACCTTGGGCGGTAAAGCGGAAATCGGAGGCAGTGTAAGGTTTGGTGTCTGCGTCGTGTCCGAAACCAGTTTCAATCTGGGTTGGGCCTTCGCCGAATACCTTCCACGGATGGGTGCCGTAGATGGCTTCGCCGTTCTTGCCGAGCCATGCGCCAATTTCGAGCAGCGTGGCGCGAACATCCTCGGGGATGGTGCCGTCCGGTCTCGGGCCGATGTTCAGAAGCAGGTTTCCGTTCTTGCTGACGATGTCCACTAACTGATGAATCAGGAAATCGGCCGACTTTAAGTGATCGTGCTTCATGTATCCCCACGACAGATCGCTGATCGGCGTGTCGGTCTGCCAGTGTACGGTCATGATGTTGGAGAGCAGGGCGCGCTCGTAGTCACGGGAGCCGGAACCTTCCGGCATGGAATAATCTTTGAAATTGATGACGGCGGGAATGTTGTTGTGCGCGGCGTAGTTGTAATAGAAGGCGGCGAACTCGGTGACGCTGCGGCGAAAGGCCGGGTGGCCGATGCCGCCATCGAAATAAAACACTTCAGGCTTGTACTTTTCGGTCAGTTCGACGGCCCGGGCCAGCCAATCGAGCGTCCAAGCCTCACTCACCCACGACCACTCGTTGTACGCGATGAAATGCGGATCGTTCATCCAGGGATGGGCGGGGCCGTAGAACGACGCGTACCTAGGATCGTTCACGTCCGACTGAATGTAGCGGCCCTCGTCGTAATAGTAGTTGTGCTCGGCGCGATGCGAGGACAGACCGAAATGCAACCCTGCGGCGCGGACTGCTGTTGCGAGGTCGCCGACAATATCGTGATGCGGGCCCATCTTCACCGCCGTCCAATCGGAGAGATCGGAGTCGTACATAGAGAAGCCGTCGTGATGTTCTGCGACCGGGATTACGTATTTCGCGCCGGCGCGTTTGAACAGATCAACCCAGTCTGCCGGGTCCCATTTTTCGGCACGGAATTTTGGGATGAAATCCTTGTAGCCCAGATTTTCCAGCGAGCCGTAATTTTTCTGGAAGTCTTCATATGCCGGATCGCCCGGCCGGTACATGTTGTGCGGATACCATTCATTGACCGCTCCAGGGACGGCGTAAACACCCCAGGTTATAAAGATTCCAAACTTGGCGTCCTTGTACCACTGTGGGTTTACAAAGTTGCGGAGCGTTTCCCAGTCGGGGCGGTAAGGGCCGTCGTGCGACTGGTGGTCGGCTTCGGCGATGAGGGAACCCCGTCTCGCGTCGTACTTCGCGACCGACACCTGCCATTCCCGGTCGACCTCCTCGGCTGACTTGACCCCGTGTGTGGGTGCCATCGGGTCCGCGGGTTGGTTGCTGACCTGGGCAGTCGCCGCGGGGATTATCGCGCCGAAAACGACCAACGCAAATAAAACTGAAAGCAGCTTCTTCCGAGATCTCATTGCGCCTCGCGCATCATAGCAGACGATCGGGACTACTCTTTCGCCAGAACCCCGAAGGACCATACGACCTCGATTTATACTCTGACCGCGTCTTATACTTCCCCAGCAGGGCCGGGCCACTCGGAAAAATGGGAGCGGGTCAGCCCGGCGCGAACTCCACGACGGTCAGCTTCGGTTGGCAGTCACATTCACAACCCGCTCTAATCTGATGTCCGCAGAAGAACTGCCGATGCGGACCTTCACCTGGTCCGGTTCGACTTCAAACGTGCCCTTGGCGGAGTTCCAGTAGGCGAGGGCGCTGGCTTTCAAGGTCATGGGAACGGTTTTGGTTTCTCCGGGTTGCAGCGTGATGCGCTGGAATCCCTTCAGTTCCTGGATTGGCCGCTCGACTTTTGAATTCAGGTGTGACACATACATCTGCACGACTTCATCTCCCGCGCGCGATCCCGTATTCCGCACGTCGACACTCACTGTGATTTCGTTGTCGGGTGCTAGTTTTTCCGAACTCGTTCGCAGATTGGAATAGGCAAATGTTGTATAGCTGAGACCTTCTCCGAATGAATACAGCGGCTTCTGCCGGAAATACATATAGGTGCGGCCATGACGGATGTCGTAATCCATCATGGGCGGCAGTTGATCGAGCGACACGGGCCAGGTCACCACCAATCGCCCGGCGGGGTTGTAGTCGCCAAACAGCACGTCCGCCAGGGCATTTCCTTCCTCCTGGCTGTTGTGCGCCATGTGCAGGATCGCGGGCGCGTGTTCGTTGGTCCATGGAATGGAAAACGGAAAACTTGAGATCAGTACCACCACCATCCTTGGATTGGCCGCCAAAACCTGCTTGACCAGATCCTCCTGTTCCAGTGTGATCGACTTTCGGTCGATGGCTTCTTTTCCATCACTTGGCAGCGGGCACTTTGCCCAGCCTGCGTTGCAGGTTGGATGGTTGCCGACGATTACGATTGCGACATCGGCCGCGTGGGCAATCTTCACCGCGTCGCCCGACGAATTGTCATGCGCAAACTCCACCCTGGCGCCGCTGAGTTTGTTTTTGATTCCGTCCAGCGGGCTTACTGCATAAGGTGGGGTGCCGCTGTACCAATCGAGCGCGACCTGATCGGCGTAAGGCCCAATTACGGCCACGGATTTCAGCTTCGTCCGGTCGAATGGCAACAACTGCTGTTCGTTCTTGAGCAACACAATCGATTCCTGTGTGATCTTGCGGACGAGCGCTTTGTGTTCCTCGTTGTCCCATGCCGGAGTGGTGCCCTTGATCTTCGAGTCGGCGACGAGTTCCGGCGGATCGAGCAACCCCAAGCGGATCACTACGCGGTAGACACCGCGCAGGTTCTCATCGATCTCGGAGAGATTCACGAGTTTCTTCTCCACGGCTGCACTCGCTCCGGCGCGGTAATTGTCGAGGAACTGATTGATTCCAGCATGAATCGCGCCCGCGGTAGCCAGGTCGATGTCCGGAAAATATTTGTGCTGCGTGACCATGTTCGTAAGCGCGCCCGCATCGGTGCAGATGATGCCGTCAAAGCCCCAATCATGCATGGTCATGTCGCGCAAGATGGGTTGCGCCGCCATCGGGATTCCGTTGTAGGCGTTGTAGGCGGTCATGTAAGCACGCGAACCGCCCTCGGTCACTCCCATACGGAAAGGCACGGAATAGTATTCGCGCAACAAACGGTCGTCGAAATCCGAGGAAGATCCGTCGCGGCCATTTTCGTTGCTGTTGGCGAGAAAGTGCTTCATGAGCGAAGCCGTCCGCCAATAATGTGGATCGTCTCCCTGCAGCCCGCGCACGAGCGCGACCGCCATGGTGCCGACGAGGTAGGGATCTTCGCCGTAGGATTCCTCGCTGCGGCCCCAGCGCGGATCGCGCGCCAGGTCGGCGTTTGGAGCGCGGATGACGATGCCCTCGCGGCGCCAATGCTCGCCTCTGCGTCCGGTTGAGTACAGGGTCTCGCTCTGAAAAATGTAGCGCGCTTCGTAAGCTTCGATTGCAGCGGCCTGTTGCAGCAGGGCTGGGTCCCAGGTTTCGCCGAGCCCGACCGACTGCGGAAATTGTGTGGTCGGCAAGGGCTTGAGGCCGTGACCTTCCCATCCGCCGGGGCCGCCATAGGCAACGCCGTGCAGTCCTTCGATGTGTCCGGAACCTTGAATGCCGAGTCGCGGCACGTCGGGAGAAGTGCTGAGCGCGCTAACTTTTTCGTCGAGCGTCATCAGGGAGAGGATGTTGTTGATGCGCGCTTCGACCGGCAAGGTTGGATTCTTAAAGGGATACTGATACTGCTGCGACCATGAGAAGCTGGTCAGTAGAACGAAGATAGCAGTGAATCGGGCCGCGTTCATTCAATCTCTCCAGTGACGCGAGGTCTCAGGTCCAAGGTTTCAGGTCTTAGGAACAGCAAGGGCTCAGACCGGATGCTGACACCTGCGACCTGATACCTGAAGTTTCATTTGTCCAGCGCGACGGCCACACCATAGGGAGGCAGTTGCACTACGTTTCCTGTCTTGCCATCGAGCACCAGACTCATGGAGTGGGGCAGCGCTACCTCACGGTTTTCCTGCGAATAATTAATGATCACGAAAACCTGCTTGCCCGGGCCAACGCGGCGGCTGACCTCGACGCCCTCGGGCACCGGGCCGAATACNNGGCTGATCGTCAAGCCATCCGTTGCTTTTGCCATATTTCAGAAGGACTTCTTCGCCGGGAGCCTGACTCTTCAGCTGCTCGGCCCAGATGCTGGCTTCTCCGGTGCCCCAGGCTCCGGTTAGCGGGACATCTTTTTCCAGTGCATAGTACTGTTCGACGCGTGCACCAAAAGCATCCACCAGGAAGCCCGGCTGGCGCTGCGGCTGAAGCGCGTTGAATTCATCTTTCATGCCGGAACGCGGACCAAGAACCAGATGGCCGCCGTTGCGCACATATTCCAGAAGATGATCCGCCAGATTCTTCGGCAGCACACTCAAACTGGGAGCGGCCACGAGCTTGTAGCCGTCCAGCGGAGCGTAGGCGCTGACCACGTCAACCGACTGCGAAATCTGACGCAGCGCCCGGTAGTAGCTCTTTAGCAGTCCGATGTCGTCATACTTTTCTGTGTGCTTTTGAAACTGAATCGCCCAGTGGCTGTCATACGAGTAAAGCAGCGCCACCTGCGAAACCGGCTGCGTATCGCGGAAGCTGTTTTCCACTTTGGCGAACTCATGCGCCGTTTGCGCGGCTTCGTCGTAAAAGGGAACGGGCGTGCCGTCGGGACCTACCAGCACGCCGTGAATTTCTTCCTGTCCGTTGAGAGCGCTGCGCCACTGCCAGTAGTTGACGTCGTC
>PMBA01000467.1:8897-12803 GCA_003152795.1 Acidobacteriaceae bacterium
CCGTTGTAGGCGGGATCGACGTGTCCGGTGCCAACGTAGTCGTCCCACGAGGCGAAGGTGAGAGGCTCGGTGATGGAGTAGTGATCGAATCCATCGAAGAAGCCCATGAAGTTGCCAGTCGTAAACTGGCGTGCATCGGCCTGTTTGCGGATAACGTCCACCTGATTTTGCTGGTAGGACGTCCACACATAGCCGATGAAGTGTTTCCAGTCGAGCATCAGGCCGGGATTGTGTTCGCCGATGGGAATAGGAATCTCTTCCCAGTTGTCGTAAGTCTGGCTCCAGTAAGAAGTCGCCCAGTGCGTATTCAGACTGTCGAGCGTCCTATACTTCGCTTGCAGCCATTCTTGAAATTGTTTTTGCGTCGCGTCGTCATACGACATCAGCGCGTAGCCGTATTCATTGTCGATCTGCCATCCCACGACATTCGGATTGTGGCCGAAGCGGATTGCCATCTTTTCGGCGATCTTGCGGCAGAATTCGCGATAGCGCACGGAACTCGCGGAAGCGTGCGCGCGATTGCCGTGCGTGACCCGCTGGCCATTCGGTTCGACCCGCAGCGTGTCCGGATATTTCTGGGTGAGCCATGCCGGCGGAGTCGCCGTCGGCGTGCCGAGAACAGACACGATGTGATGCCTGCCGGCCAGGTTGATGGCGCGCTCCAGCCAGTCGAGGTCGTAGTGGCCTTCGGAGGGTTCCATCCGACTCCAAGCGAACTCTGCAATGCGCACAACTTTCAAATCGCCAGCTTCCATCATGCGCAGGTCTTCTTCCCAGCGCGATTCGGGCCATTGCTCGGGATACCACGCGGCTCCGACCATAATGGCGTTTTGTCCCGGGATTTGTGTGGGGATGGGCCTGCCCGCTGGAGTTTGGGCGAAGGCTGCAGCCAGAACGAGACCTGCAATCGAGATTACACGAAGGAAAGAGAGGGAGGATGTCGACATGGACGGCTCCAATTTATGCGGCGCGCCCCGAAAGGGGCAGCTGGTTGAGCGGTTTGACGGCGCGGTTGAAGCCGCGCCCCCTTGAAGGCGCTACGGCGTAACAGCAATCTGGTTGCCTGTGTACTGGACAACCTTATCTGCCATCTCCGAAGGCGCGACGCCAACTCCGTGATTTTCGCGGACAAAGACGACGCGGAAAGTCCGGCTGGCGAGCATTCCGGGGAACTGCCCTTGTCGCTCTCCGATGGTCAATACCTTCCCAGCATCGTCCCAGCGAAACGCAATGGTCGCGTGGGCGCCCTTCTCATAGTTGTAATTATCGTTTTCGTCTTCGTAGAGCGTGAATTCGCCATCCGCGCCGCGATAGACCCGGAGTTCAATCGGATCGGCTGGCTTTTCCGTCGACCACTCGACGTCGGGTCCCATGGGAACGATGGCGCCCGCGCGAATGTAAAGCGGCAACCTTTCCAGCGGAGCCTCCGCTGCGACTTCGCGTCCGCCCTGAGCGGAGCTGCCATTCCAGAAGTCGTACCACTTCGCATCGGGAAGATACACTCGGCGACTGGAAGCGGCAGGCTCGGTTACCGGGTTCACGAGAAACGCCGGCCCATACATAAACTCGTCCCAGGTATTCTGCGCGCGCACATCGCTGCGAAACTCCATCACTAGAGGACGCATGGGCGTATAGCTTTCGCTCGTCGTCTTCCAGGCCAGCGAGTAGGTATAGGGCAGCAGACGATAACGCAGACGATCAAAGTTGACGAGAATTTTCTGCGCATCGGGTCCGTACGACCAAAGTTCGTTTTCATCAGGGTTGCGCGTTCCGTGCACGCGCAAGACGGGGTTGAACGTGCCGTACTGAAACCACCGGACAAATAATTCGCGGAAGGCGGGATCGGCCGGGCTGCCGAAGACAAAACCGCCAATGTCGGTCGTCCAGTAAGGAATTCCCGAGAGAGCAAAATTGAGTCCGGCCGGAATCTGGCGGCGGTAGCTGAACCAGTCGGAATTGATATCACCTGACCAAGCCGTGACGGCGTTGCGCTGCGATCCGGCGAAGGCCGAGCGCGCCAGAATATAAACGCGCTTCTGGTCTGACGTGGCGCGCTGACCCTCGTATACCGCTGCGGTGTCGAGCAGGGGATAGGCGTTCACGTAACGATCGCCGCTGCCGATGGCCAGCTCGTGGCCGAGCTGAATATTTTCTTCCAGGCCTTCAGTTTCCGGCTCATTCGTATCCATCCACCACGCGTCGGCTCCGATGTTGAACAGTCCCTTGTTGACCTGCTCCCAATAGAACCTGCGCGCCTCGGGATTGCTCGCGTCATACACAGCCATGGCGTCGGTGTGATACGGAGGTTTGGCAAATTTGAATTTATCAATGAACCAGCCCTTCTTCTCGGCATAGTCGTAATTTTCCGATCCCGGTTCAAAGAACGGCCAGATGGAAATCATCAGGTGAAAATTCTCGTGGTGGAGTTCGTCGATCATGCCTTTGGGGTCGGGATAGTTCTTGTTGAAGACGAATTCACCCTTGCGATTCCACCAGAACCAGTCCTGAACAATGTTGTCGACGGGAATGTGCAGTTCGCGATACTTACGCGCGATGCCCAGAATCTCGTCCTGCGATTTATAGCGATTCTTGCACTGCCAGAAGCCGTAGGCCCACTTACCAAACAGCGGCGCCTGCCCGGTGAGTTCGCGGTAGCTGGCGATCACCTTGTCGAGTTCCGGGCCGTAGAAAAAATAATAGTCGATGACGTCGGCAACTTCGGAGCTGATGTAGAGATAGTTCGCGAAGCGGTTGTTGAAGCGGCTGCGGGAGTCATTGTTCCAGAAAATTCCGTAGCCATTGCTCGATACGAGGAAGGGAACGGCGATGTTGGAGTTGTCCTGCGAGATGTCGACCGATTCGCCACGATAGTTCCACACGCCGGACTGGTGCTGGCCGAGTCCGTAGAGCGCTTCGTGGGAGCCATAGATGTTCACAAATGATTCGGCGCGGTAGGTGTCTTCGCCGTTTACGTTCACCGGCATCAACTTGCGCGTTCCTTCCTGCACCAGTTGCTTGCCGCTGAGGTCGCGATAAGAGATGGCTCCGTCTTGCCGGGCGACGACAACCTTAATCTGCGCGGTCGTCAGCGTCACGCTGTCGTCATCAGTTTGCATAGTGAACTTGGTAGCGGGCCAACTTGTCTTAATGATGACGGGATCGGGACGGCTCGCAGGAAAAGATGAGGTGGGGGAGTAGAGCACATGGATGCTTGAGTCGGAGCAAACCTGCAGTCGCAGCGTGCCGGTCTTCATGGTGAAGATCGCGCCATCCGGCTGCGACTGGATCGCAACTACGGGATTGCGCGCTTCCCATTGCGCCTGGGCAGGCGAAACCAGTGCCGCGCCGAGAAGTGCAGCGACGAAGAACGGGGTCAGGCCGAACCTGAGGAGGAGTGCGTATTTGCTTCGCATGACTGGGGAGGGCCTCTCTGATCGCATGGTGTGGTTTGGTTCCAAATCTGAGCTTCCTTCATTCAACCGGAAACGATTACGGCATTGGGTGCGACTAAGCGATCACGGAACCAGCGCAGCGAGCGATGATGAGCGCGCGGCTCCCGCCGGTGCCAACGTCGATTCCGAGGAGCTTAAGTACTCCCTCCCAACTGCCCGTTTCTACAATTAAAACGTACTCTCGCCACTACTCGCCGACGTATTCGACCATTTCAGAAGCCTCGCTCGGCAGCGGTGTAGCCTTCTGTGTCCCGGACTCGGCCGACTGCCGTTGCAGGAAAAAGTCCAGGTTGCCTCGCATCACCAGGTGCGGAGCTAGTGTGACCTGGAACGACGGACATTCGCCATCCGCCAGAAATTCATGCAGCACACGGAACGCCATGCGTCCCTGGGTCCGGGGGCGCTGATAAATGGTGGCTGCCACGGCCTGCGAACGAATCTCCGACACCAGGGC
>PMBA01000043.1:0-1019 GCA_003152795.1 Acidobacteriaceae bacterium
CTATTCGCGAGCGATCTACTGAAATCGTTATCGCCGTCCTCCGTGCCAATCTACATGCGGGAGGTGCTTGCCGCCTTCGAATGGGCGCAGAGTGATGAAATTGTGCTGCGGAATCACTGGAGCCTCCTCGGACCGCCAGCAGAAGTGCGGAACGTACTGCGGGAATATCTGACCGTGGCCGCAAAATGTAAGTTGACCACCAGGGCCGACCGCCTGGGCGTGAAGGTCACTTATGTGTGCCAGACCAGTGAGACGGGAATCAACATCCGCATTCTGCTAGCCGCGCTCCGGCGTTTTTACGACTATCTGATATCGAGCGAGGGTTACGTGCACGCAAACCCACTGCTCCAGGAACAAATGGATCAGATCAAGGCCGATCTGCGCAATGGCTACCGGCAAGCGGTGCGAGCCGCTGAGGGTCGAGATCCGATGCCGTCGGTAAGCGGTGTAGACCCGCCCTTCGGTATTCGCCTCTCCGCCAACTTCTTCCGCTGCGTGGACCGGGAGTGGATACCCCGAACCATTGATGATCCCGACTTCCCGCACCTCGTCTACGACGCGGGGAAGGAGTACGGGTGGGGATTGCGCGAGCTGTGCGTGGTCAGAATGCTCTTCGAATCGGGCGCGCGCATCAGTGAGATTCTCGACCTGACCGCGCTGGACTGGTCGGTGAGCCAGTTCATGAATCAGTTTGTAGCGCGGAATAAAGGGAGTTTCGGGATCAGGACCAAAAGGCTGGTTGTCTCATCGGCGACTGCAAAATTGTGTCGCCGTTACTTTGACAATGACACCGAGGGGCGTCGCGCTCATGATCGGCTGGGGCTTACGCTGAACGACCTCACCAAGCTAGATTCGGAGGCGCTGGGAAAGGTTCCGCTGTTTCTCACTAACCGCGGAACTGTCATGGGCGCCAAGACTTTTCGGCACGGGTATTGGACGCCGGCGTTGCGCGCGGCCAATATCCACGCAAACCCGCATCTGGCACGGCACTGGTTCGTAACGAATGCGCTCCGCATGAT
>PMBA01000043.1:1039-4075 GCA_003152795.1 Acidobacteriaceae bacterium
GCCATGAAGAAGCGCGAGGACGCAATCAAGAAAGACCCCGAAGCGCTATCGCGGTATCAGCCTGTCGAACAGCCTAATGCCGCCCGGCGCGAGGACCCGGAGTTGGCGCTGCTGACGGGAGTGTACCAATGACCTCCCAGGAGATCGCGGGGCGGATTCAGGCGGATCTCGGGCCCTTGTGGTCGCGTGACCGCATCCTTCCCGCCGATGTGGTGGCGCCTCTTTGCGAGGCGCTGTGGCAGGAGGGAGTCATCCCGACTCGCCGGATTATTCAGCGCTGTCTTCCCGGTTGGAATGAGCACTCGCTGGGACCAGGCGTAGTGGCGTGGCGTATACAGAAGGGATTGCCTCAGCAGGGAATCCGCGGTCCGCGCGCCGTGCCAACGAATCTCAGCGAACTGGCGAAGATTGTCAGCCCGGCGGTCTCAAGCGCGCCGCAGACATGCTTTGATCCGGCCAACGATGGCCGTTGGCTGACGCCTTCCTTGACGGTCCTCGCGTATCTCGGCAGGATTGAGAATCAGTCGGTCCGGGACGCCATGGCGCTGTTTGCCATCCTGCGAGCGGATCGGCAGCAGTTTTCGATGCGGAACCAAATCGCCAACTTTACCTACATCATGCGCCGTGTCATGATCGAGCAGGGCATCGGGGATGTGACTTCGATCGACGCGAATGATCTCCTGTTCAGGATTCATGTCGGCGAGGTGGGCAAGGGCCTGACGGACCATCAGCGCCGTACTCTGATCGGACAATGGAGCGCCGTACGGAACGTGTATGAGGAATATGCGGAGAAGTTAACGGCCGAACAACTCGAGGGAATCTCGCGATTCTTCATCAAGCCGCTAACTGACCGGCGGAAACTCGCCCGTCACACCCCGTGGGCTGGCGTCCACAGGGATCAGCAAGAGCGCGTCAAGAACAAAACCGACGCCGTGCAGCAACAGTTCTATCGAGTGCGATATGTGGCGGGCGTTCGGTGCAACCAAGTACGAAGGCTGTATACGGCCGTCACCGAGGCGATTGCCTTCGTCGAGAAAAACCATAGCACCTATCCTCACGAGTTCAGCTACGAAGAAACGGCGCAGACGGTAAGTGGGCGTTCCGTTCGGCAGCGAGTGGAGTTGACGTTGTGGGATGCAGTGTCGATTCGTGAGCACGCTATCGGCCTGGGATACAAAGAGGCGGCTGGCACCACTCGGCAGAGGCGTTGGCGCGAAGGCAGGTACGCGGCAGCACGGGTGCCGCACTATGTCGAGTACAACGCAACGGTCTCGCTCGAAAGAAACTGCGCGGCGGAGCCCTTCTGGTTTCTGGAACTCTTTCGCCATCGGGTCTTCCGACGTGTCGAACCACGTGTGGATTCCGATTTTGCGGACAAGCGTGAGGAGTTTGATCGGAAATGGGGATACCAGAGCTGCGTTTCGTGGTCGGATGAAGGAATGCTCTCGCTCGGTTCCGCGGACTATCGGCCGTTGGATTTCCTCCACGCTCAAGAAGGGCACGAGTTCCTGCCTTATGAGGGTATCCACGCCGCGGCAATGTTCGGCGGCCTGATGGTCCGGATGGGAACGATCACCGGCGCACGGGGCGGCGAGGTTCAGCAGATTGCACAGAGCCCCGAGTGTTTCAAGCAACTCGACAACGTAGGCCCGAAGGCAGCGACCCGCTGGGTTCTCAGGATGGTTCCGAAGGGACGGAAGGATCGCGCCGACTACTTTATTGACGAGGACACGAAGAACCACCTTGTCGAATTGATCCGGTTCCAGTGTGAGAGGCTCGGCACAACGCTTCTCCCAGTAGTCAAATCGGAATACGGCAAGACACCNNTGTTCCAGGCGCTCGACGGAACGGTAGTTCAGCTGACCAGCCACTTGCTTCGACATGCCTTCGCCAACGAGATGGCGGAACTGAAAGTTTCCGTTGACATCATCGCCACCCTTCTCCACCAGCGCGACAAAACCGTCACGAAATACTATTCGAGGCCCACGCCGACACAGGTGATTCGTGCGGCCGAGATGATCTTTGTGGATCGGATCGACGTTGGCGCTGAGGCCTTACGAAGTCCGGACGAGATTGGACGAATGCTGAAGGATGCGGAAGGCAAGTTGGGTGCGCTTACCGAGGTGTTTGGCGGGACATGCGTCGTAGCGAACATGTGTCCCGCAAAATTCGCTTGCGTCGGGTGCGCTGGAAACGCACCGGACCCCGCCAAGCGCTACCAGATCCAGCAGAAGCTGGATTGGGCGAAAGAACAGGTAGGTTACGCGGTCCGAGAGCATCTTCCTGCCGAGGAAGTGAAACTCGGTCAGCTAATTGCGGACTGCAATCTGGTGATGGAAGAAATGGATTTGATAGAGGCTGCTCGCGCTGATCGGTCACAGGACGTGACCGTCCAACATGGGCACAACAGCAGATGATGACACCGACATCCAACGGCAAAGTCCCCGAATGGCTCCGCAGCCGATGGGAGCGGACGAAGTGCGAGACCGCCGCTCGAGTACGGGCCGCCGTGGACCAGTTACGGCAACAGGGTCGCGATGTGACATTCGAAAGCATTCGCGAGGCGATACGCTCGCTGCACGGGGTTTCGATCTCCGCAAACACGATCAAGCGGAACGAACTGGCATACAAGGTTTACCTGGCGAATTGCAGGAAACCGAAGACGGGCAAATTGCCGGAGCCGGCGCTCAGAGTACTGGTCGGCAGTTCCCCGCCCGAAAGACGTCACGCGCTGGAAGTCAAGGTCTCGCGTCTCAGGCGTGAGCCCAAAGATGCCCTGATCGCGAGGCTTATTTCTCTCGAAAGCACAATCGCAGGGCAAAGGGATGCCGAAAACCGACTGCGCGAAGAGATCCTTCGCCTGAGCACGCGACCATGAATGAACGCGTCGGAAAGCTGAAGAACCCCAGCGGCTGGTTTGCTGCTGGCCGTGAAGTGTCGCGTGCGCTCGGGCTGCTGTCGGATGGGGCGTTCAAGCTCTACATTCATCTCTGTCTGAACGCCGACCGCAGCACCGGTCTGCTGAGCGCCGATCAT